>NZ_CP120742.1:222500-526111 GCF_029581275.1 Micromonospora sp. WMMD1155 | reverse complement strand
ACCGTGCCCAGGCCGAGTGCGGTCCTGCGGTTCAGTCGCATGGTCGATCGTCTCCCCCATCGTGGTGCGCCAGAGCGCTTGCTGGCCCACCACACTAGGCGAGTTGATCGATGCATGATGCCCCCGATCGTGGTCCCGAACAGTCCCGAACAGGTCAGCTGAACCGTCTCCGTAGCACCGCGCCGACCGGGCCGGGCAGGTGGCGGGCGAGCTGCCGCAGGTCAGGCAGGTGACCGCCGCGTACCGCCTCGCCGTCCGCGTTCGGCGCGAAGACCGAGCCGTCGTGCGCGGCGACCGGCCGTCCACTCAGGCCCGCCGCCCGCATCAACGGCCCGACCAGAACGTCGTAAACCCCCGGGAGTACGGTGAAACCGGCTCGCAGCAGCACGTTGAGCCGGCCCACGGAGACCTCCCGGCGGGGCCGGTCCACACAGTGCACGATGGCCCGGGCCACCCGCTGCGGGCTCGCCACCGGCGGGGGCGGTCGCCCGATCCGGCCCAGATAGTTCGCCGCCTGCTGGTACACGGGAGTGTCCACGCTGCCGGGGTTGACCAGACTGAGCCGGATGCGGGGGCTGTCCCGCAACTCCTGCTGCACCGTCCGAAGCAGACCCTGCAACCCCCACTTGCTCGCCACGTACGCGCTCATGTACGGCGCGGTGATGTGCCCGAGCACCGAACCGGTGACGACCACGGTGCCCGCCCCGACCGCCCGGAAGTGCCGCAGCGCCACCCGCACCGACTCGGCGGCGCCGAGCAGGTCGGTCCGCACCACCTGGTCGAAGACCCGCCCGGGCAGCTCGTCGAAGCGCCCGTACGCCATCACCGCGGCCGTGTGCACCCACACGTCGACGCGACCGAAGCGGTCCAGTGCCGCGTCCGCGAGAGCGTCCAGGGCACCCGGCTCGGTGACGTCGGTCGGCACGGTCAGCACCTCGACGGCTGCGCACTCCGCGCGTACCTCCGTCAGGGTCGTGGTGGCGCGGGCGGCCAGGACCAGGCGGTCGCCGCGCTCGGCGAACGCCCGGGCCGTCGCCCGGCCGATCCCGCTGGTCGCGCCGACGACCACCACCACCCGGCTCACGGCACCGGCTGCGTTCGTGACTGCGGGGCTCGCAACCCCGGCTCACTCCTGGCACTCACGGTTCGAGCACGACCTTGATGCAGCCGTCCTCCTTCTTCTGGAACATCTCGTACGCCTGCGGCGCCCGAGCCAGCGGCACCCGATGGGTACGCAGGTCCTCGACGCCCAGCGGATCGTCGTCGCGGGCGAGCAGCGGCAGGATCTCGTCGGTCCAGCGGCGCACGTGGCACTGCCCCATCCGCAGTTGGACGCCCCGGTCGAACATCTCCATCAGCGGCATCGGGTCCGCCTCCCCGCCGTACACCCCGGAGACCGACACGGTGCCGCCGCGCCGCACCCCCTTGACCGCCGCGTGCAGGACGGACAGCCGGTCCATGCCCGCCCGGTCGGTCATCGTCTGCGCCACCTTGTCCGGCAGCAGACCGACGGCGGCGTGGGCCAGCTTGCCCACCGGCGAACCGTGCGCCTCCATCCCGACCGCGTCGATCACCGCGTCCGGGCCCCGCCCGTCCACCAGGTCGATCAGCGCGCCCGGCACGTCGGACAGCTCACGCACGTCCAGCACCTCGATGCCGTGCCGACGGGCCAACTCCAGCCGCTCCGGCACCAGGTCCAACCCGATCACCCGGCCCGCGCCGAGGTGACGACCGATTCGCGCGCAGAACTGCCCCACCGGGCCCAACCCGAAGACGGCCAGGGTGCCGCCGGGTGGGGTGTCGGCGTACTTCACCGCCTGCCAGGCGGTCGGCAGGATGTCGGACAGGTACAGGTAGCGCTCGTCGGCGCCGGTCTCAGGGATCTTGATCGGCCCGAAGTGGGCCTGCGGTACGCGCAGGTACTCGGCCTGCCCGCCCGGCACCGAACCGTAGAGCGAGGTGTAACCGAACAGGGCCGCACCCTTGCCCTCGCTGGTGACCTGGGTGGTCTCGCACTGCGCGTAGAGCTGGCGCGAACACATCCAGCAACTGCCGCAGGCGATGTTGAACGGCACCACCACCCGGTCGCCCGGCTTGAGCCCGGTCACCTCCGACCCGACCTCCTCGACGATGCCCATCGGCTCGTGGCCCAGCACGTCACCGGGCTTCAGGTACGGCCCGAGAACCTCGTACAGGTGCAGGTCGGAACCGCAGATCGCGGTCGAGGTGATCTTCACGATCGCGTCGGTCGGGGCCTCGATCCGAGGATCCGGCACCTCCTCGACCCGTACGTCCCGCTTGCCCTGCCAGGTCAGTGCCTTCATGTCCCTCGTCCCCTCGTCAGCGCCGTCTCGAAGGACTGCTACCCGGCGTCGGGCGCTTGAACCGGACTACGAGTGCTGTCTGCGTGATCCACTCCGGGTCGTCGATGTGGCGGCATCACCGCCGCCGGAAACCCCCAGATCGGCGAGACGGAGTCGATCACGACGACGCCGTCCCCGCGACGGCCGAACGGCAGACCTCATGACCGCATCAGCGAGTCGTACTGCGAGGCGAACCGGCATGATCGACTCGCGTTCCTTGAAGTCGCGGTATCCGAGCGCATTGACAGGCCGACTTCCTGAAATCCGAGTGGACCATGAAGCGCGCGGTGCGGATCAGGAGATGCGGCGTACTCCATCGGGACTGGACTGGAACCTGCGGGCGAGCCGTGACCGGGGGGCTGGGGCGACCGTGCCCGGCGGAGGGATCAAGCCTGACCGCCCGGAGCCGGGGGCGGTCGCCCCAGCCCCACCACCGCAACCCCGCGAGGGCCGAACAGCAGACCGCCGCACCCCGGCAAAGGCCCGGGGTACGGCGGTCTGGTGAGGTTCAGGAGCCGGGGGTGTTGTCGGCTCCGCCCTTGGCGGTGGCCGTGAGGTAGTCACGGTTGAGCCGACCGATGGTGTTCAGCGGGATGCCCTTCGGACAGGCCGGGGTGCATTCGCCCGCGTTGGTGCAGCCGCCGAAGCCGGCCTCGTCGTGCGCGTCGACCATGCCGATCACCCGGGTGTAGCGCTCCGGCTGGCCCTGCGGGAGCAGCGAGAGCTGGGTGAGCTTGGCGGCGGTGAACAGCATGCCGGAGCCGTTCGGGCAGGCCGCGACGCAGGCGCCGCAGCCGATGCAGGCGGCCGACTCGAAGGCGGCGTCGGCGTTGGCCTTCGCCACCGGGGTGGAGTGGGCCTCGGGCGCGCTGCCGGTCGGCGCGGTGACGTAACCACCGGCCGCGATGATCTTGTCGAAGGCGCTGCGGTTGACGACCAGGTCCTTCACGACCGGGAAGGCGCTCGCCCGCCACGGCTCGATGTCGATCGTCTCGCCGTCCTTGAACTGCCGCATGTGCAGTTGGCAGGCCGTGGTGCCGCGCTGCGGCCCGTGCGCGTCACCGTTGATCATGAGGCCGCACATGCCGCAGATGCCTTCGCGGCAGTCGTGGTCGAACGCCACCGGGTCCTCGCCGGCGAGGATCAGCCGCTCGTTGAGCACGTCGAGCATCTCCAGGAACGACATGTCCGGGGACACGTCGTCGACCGGGTAGGTCACCATCCGACCCTTGTCCTCAGGGCCCTTCTGGCGCCAGATGCGCAGGGTCAGGTTCACTTGTAGCTCCGCTGCGTGGGGTGGACGTATTCGAACTTCAGGTCTTCCTTGTGCAGCACCGAGGGAGCACCGTCGGCGGTGAACTCCCAGGCCGCCACGTACGCGAACCGGTCGTCGTCGCGCTGCGCCTCACCGTCGGGCGTCTGGTGCTCGGCCCGGAAGTGGCCGCCGCAGGACTCCTCGCGGTGCAGGGCGTCGATGCACATCAGCTCGGCCAGCTCGAAGAAGTCGGCCACCCGGCCGGCCTTCTCCAGCGACTGGTTGAGTTCCTCGCCGGTGCCGGACACCTTGACCCGCTGCCAGAACGCCTCGCGCAGGTCGCGGATCTCGCCGATCGCCTTGCGCAGCCCGGCCTCGCTGCGCTCCATGCCGCAGTGCTCCCACATGATCTGGCCCAGCTCACGGTGGAACGAGTCGACGGTCCGGTCGCCGTTGACGGCCAGCAGTCGCCGGACGCGGTCCTCGACGTCGGTGCGTGCCTCGATCGCCGCCGGGTGGCTGGCGTCGACCTTCTCGAGAGGGCCGGAGGCCAGGTAGTTGGCGATGGTGGTGGGCAGCACGAAGTACCCGTCGGCGAGACCCTGCATCAGCGCCGAGGCGCCGAGCCGGTTCGCGCCGTGGTCGGAGAAGTTGGCCTCACCGATCACGAACAGGCCGGGGATGTTCGACTGGAGGTCGTAGTCGACCCAGAGGCCGCCCATCGTGTAGTGCACGGCGGGGTAGATGCGCATCGGCACCTCGTACGGGTCCTCGCCGGTGATGCGTTCGTACATCTCGAAGAGGTTGCCGTACTTGGCCTCGATGGCCTTGCGGCCCAGCCGGTCGATGGCGTCGGCGAAGTCGAGGTAGACGCCGAGCTTGGTCGGACCGACGCCGCGGCCCTCGTCGCAGACGTTCTTCGCGGCGCGGGAGGCGATGTCGCGGGGGACCAGGTTGCCGAAGGAGGGGTAGATCCGCTCCAGGTAGTAGTCCCGCTCGTCCTCGGGGATGTCCTTCGGGCTGCGGTCGTCGCCCTTGGTCTTGGGCACCCACACCCGGCCGTCGTTGCGCAGCGACTCGCTCATCAGGGTCAGCTTCGACTGGTGGTCGCCGGAGACCGGGATGCAGGTCGGGTGGATCTGCGTGTAGCAGGGGTTGGCGAAGTACGCGCCCTTGCGGTGTGCCCGCCAGGTGGCGGTGACGTTGCAGCCCTTGGCGTTGGTGGAGAGGTAGAAGACGTTGCCGTAGCCGCCGGAGGCGAGCACCACGGCGTCCGCCATCTCGGTGCTGATCTCGCCGGTGACCAGGTCCCGGACCACGATGCCGCGGGCCTTGCCGTCGACCAGGACCAGCTCCAGCATCTCGTGCCGGGCGTTCATCTCCACGTTGCCCAGGCCGATCTGCCGCTCCAGCGCCTGGTACGCGCCGAGGAGCAACTGCTGGCCCGTCTGGCCCCGGGCGTAGAAGGTGCGCTGCACCTGCGCGCCGCCGAAGGAGCGGGTGTCCAGCAATCCGCCGTACTCGCGGGCGAACGGCACGCCCTGGGCGACGCACTGGTCGATGATGTTGACCGAGACCTCGGCCAGCCGGTGCACGTTCGACTCCCGGGAGCGGAAGTCGCCGCCCTTGACGGTGTCGTAGAACAGCCGGTGCACGGAGTCGCCGTCGTTGCGGTAGTTCTTCGCCGCGTTGATGCCGCCCTGTGCCGCGATGGAGTGCGCGCGGCGCGGGCTGTCCTGGTAGCAGTAGGACTTGACGTGGTAGCCCTGCTCGGCCAGGGTCGCCGCGGCGGAGCCGCCGGCCAGGCCGGTGCCGACCACGATCACCGTCATCTTGCGGCGGTTGGCCGGGTTGACCAGCTTGGCCTCGAAGCGCCGGGTCTCCCAGCGCTTCTCGACCGGGCCGGCGGGAGCCTTGGTGTCGGCGATCGGGTCGCCCTCGGTGAAGAGTTCCATGTCAGGACACCAATCCGGTGAGTACGGCGAACGGGACCACCAGGTATCCGGCGCAGAGCGCCACGGCGAAGACGAGTGCCGCGGCGCGGGCCCGACGCTCGCCGCGCGGCGTCTGCTGGCCGAGGCTGCGGAACGCGCTGAACGCGCCGTGGCGCAGGTGGAAGCCGACCGTGACGATGGCGAGCGTGTAGAAGAGCGTGACGTACCAGCGTTCCGGCGCGAAGTCGGCGACGACGTTGCCGTAGGGCTTGCTCTCGTCGCCGACCGGGTTGAGCGTGCCGGTGGTCAGGTCCAGGATGTGGTAGATCACGAAGAGCAGGATGATCACTCCACCCCAGCGCATCGTGCGGGCCGCGTAGCTGCCGTTGACCTTCTTGCGGTGGGCGTACTTGACCGGGCGGGCGGCGCGAGCGCGACGGGCCAGCACGGTGGCGGCGACGATGTGGGCGACCACCGCGACCACCAGTACGGTGCGCAGGATCCAGAGGAACCAGACCCCGGGCAGCAGTGGCTTGCCGATGTCGCGCAGCCAGTGGGCGTAGTGGTCGAACGAGGTCTCCCCCGTGAACACCTTGAGGTTCCCGAGCATGTGGGCGATCAGGAACAGCGCCAGCAGGATGCCCGTCACCGCCATGACGGCCTTGAGGCCGACGTTGGAGCGGATGGGCGACCGAGTTTTCGTGATTACCACGAGACCGACGCTAGGAGCACTTCGATCAGTCGTCCAATGCATCAAACTCGTAGTGTTGATAGCCGTAAGCTATGTAGATGCAGCTCCATCAGCTTCGGTACTTCGTTGCGGTGGCCGAAGTACGACATTTCACCCAAGCCGCCGACATCGTGGGCATCACCCAGCCTTCTCTCAGTAAGCAAATTCACGCTCTGGAGGCCGACCTCGGGGCGCCGCTGTTCGAGCGGGTAAGGGGCAACATCGCACTCACCGCGGCGGGCGAGGTGCTGTTGCCGTTGGCGACCCGGATCCTCGCCGACGTGGAGACGGCGACCCGGGAGGTGCAGGAGTTGGCCGGGTTGCGTCGGGGTCGGGTGCGCCTCGGGGCCACCCCGAGTCTGGCGACCTCGCTCGCCCCGCCGGTGCTGCGCCGGTTCCGCGACGCCCACCCCACCATCGACCTCCGGGTGGAGGAGGGCGGCTCCCAGGACCTGGTGCGGGACCTGCTCCGCGGCGACCTCGACCTGGCGCTGATCATCATGCCCGCGCAGGGGCCCGACCCCGGGCTGCGGGTCGACCCGATCCTGCGGGAGAGCCTGGTGGTGGCGTCCGTGGACGAGGTGCCGACCGCCGCGGCGACCGGCGAGCTGCGCATCACCGATCTGCGCGACCAGCCGATGGTCATGTTCCGGGAGGGCTACGACCTGCGCGACGCCACCATCCAGGCGTGCCGGGAGGCGGGGTTCGAACCGAGTTTCGCGGTGGACGGCGGCGAGATGGACGCCGTGCTCAGCTTCGTCGAGGCGGGGCTGGGCATCGCGCTGGTGCCGGGCATCGTGCTGGCCCGCCGCCCGGGCGTGCGGATCACCCCGCTCGCCCCGCCCGGGGTGCGGCGGACCATCGCGGTGGCCCGCCGTCGCGACATCGTGCCCACCCACGCCGGACGGGAACTCCGGCGCATCCTGCTGGACTACATCCAGTCCGCGATCGACCGGGGCGAGCTGCCGCCCGGCGTCGAGCCACTGACCTGACGAGACCGGCCCGCCGGCCGCCGCCGCGCAAGCCCAGCCGGGCTCGTCAGCGACCCTCCGCGTCGTCCATCGCCCGGTAGATCCGCTGCTCCGAGACGGGGTACGGGGTGCCGAGCGCCTGGGCGAACACGTTCACCCGCAACTCCTCAATCATCCAGCGGATCTGCCGGACGGCGGTCTCCTGTCGGCGGGCCGGCGGCAGGTTGGCGAGCAGGTCCGCGTACTCCCTCTGCACCGTCGCGATGCGCTCCTGCTGCTGGCGGTCGCGCTGCGGGTTGCCGCCCAGCCGCTCCATCCGGCGCTCGATGGCGCTGAGGTAGCGCAGCAGGTCGGGCAGCCGCGCGTACCCGGTCTCGGTGACGAACCCGGCGTGCACCAGCCCGGCGAGCTGGTTGCGGATGTCGGCCAGCGCGGCGACCACGGCGAGGTTGCGGGTGGCGCCGAGGCGCTGCTCGACGGCGTACCAGGCGGCGAGGACCCGGCGGACCCGATCCATCACCTCGACGACCGTGTCGACCAGGTCGGCGCGGACCTTCTCGCGCAGCGCCGCGAACCCGTCGGCGTCCCAGGCCGGGCCACCGGCCGCCTCGATCAGCCGGTCGATCGCCGCGCCCGCCGCGTCCTCGATCAGCTCCTGCACGCCGCCGTGCGGGTTACGGCTCAGCGCCAGCTTCGCCGCGTTGTCGAGCCGGCCCTGAAGGAACCGCGCCGGGGACGGCACGGTGAGCCGCAGCAGCCGGCGGGTGCCGGCCCAGTGCGCCGCCTCGGCCTCGGCGGGGGAGTCGAACACCTTCACCCCGACCGTGGCGCCCTCGTCGACGAGCGCCGGGTACGCGGTCACCGCGTAGCCCGCGCGGACCTGCTCGATGGTCCGGGGCAGGGTGCCGATGCTCCACTCCCGCAGCCCGGTCCGGGCCACCTCCGGCGCGGCGGCCGCCACCACCTGGCGTACCTCCTGGCGGAGTTGACGTTGCAGGGCCGGCAGGTCCTTGCCCTCGGCGACCGGCTTCTCGTCGGCGTCGAGCACCCGGAAGGTGACCCGCAGGTGCGCGGGGAGCTTGCCCGGCTCCCAGGCGTCGCGGGGGACGGTGACGCCGGTCATCCGGCGCAGTTGCCGGGTGAGCGCGTCCAGCAGCGGCTCCTCGCCCGGGGTGATCGCCGCGAGGGCGGCGCGGGCGTAGTCCGGCACCGGGACGAAGTTGCGGCGGATCGCCTTGGGCAGCGAACGGATCAGCGCGATCACCGTCTCCTCGCGCAGCCCCGGCACCTGCCAGTCGAAGCTCTCCGCCGGCACCTGGTTGAGCAGCGGCAGGGGGATGTCGACGGTGACGCCGTCGGTCGGCGTGCCCGGCTCGAAGCGGTACGTCAGCGGCAGGCTCACCCCCTGGGTCTGCCACTCGTCCGGGTAGTCGCCCTCGTCCACCCCGGAGCGGCCGTCGTTGACCAGCAGGTCGCGGGTGAAGGTGAGCAGGTCGGGCTGCTCCCGGCGGGCCTTCTTCCACCAGCTGTCGAAGTGCCGGCCGGAGGACACGTCGGCCGGGATCCGCTGGTCGTAGAAGCCGAAGATGGTCTCGTCGTCGACCAGGATGTCGCGGCGTCGAGCCCGGCTCTCCAGCTCCTCGATCTCGGCGAGGAGCCGCTTGTTGTCCGCCCAGAACTGGTGGTGGGTCTGCCAGTCGCCCTCGACGAGGGCGTGCCTGATGAACAGCTCACGGCTCAACGTCGGGTCGATCCGCCCGAAGTTGACCTTGCGGGAGCTGACCAGCGGGACGCCGTACAGGGTGACCTTCTCGTAGGCCATCACCGCGGCCTGCTTCTTCTCCCAGTGCGGCTCGCTGTAGCTGCGCTTGACCAGGTGCTGCGCCAGCGGTTCGACCCACTCCGGCTCGACCCGGCCGGCGATGCGGGCCCACAGGCGGGAGGTCTCCACCAGTTCGGCGGCCATCACCCAGCGCGGCGGCTTCTTGAACAGCGCCGACCCGGGGAAGACGGCGAACTTCGCGCCGCGCGCGCCCAGGTACTCGTGCTTCTGGGCGTCCTTGAGGCCGATGTGCGACAGCAGGCCGGGCAGCAGCGACTGGTGCACCTTCGGGGTGTCGATCTCCTCCGGCAGGTCCGCGCCGCCGCGCCGGCCCGCACCCCGGCCGGCGTCCGCGCCGTCGGAGGTGTCCCGCGCCGGCCGTCCACCGCGCCGGTCACCCTCGGCCGGGGTACGCAGCACCTGCCGCAGTTGACCGACGATGTCCTGCCACTCGCGCACCCGCAGGTAGTTCAGATACTCCGCCTTGCACATCCGGCGGAACGCGCTGGAGGACAGCTCGCGCTGCTGCTCGCGCAGGTAGCGCCACAGGTTGAGGTAGGCGACGAAGTCGGACTCCTTGTCGGCGAACCGGGCGTGCGCCTGGTCGGCCTGGGCCTGCTTCTCCGCCGGCCGTTCGCGTGGGTCCTGAATGGAGAGCGCGGCGGCGATCACCAAAACCTCGGTGGCGCAGCCGTTGCGTTCACCCTCGACCACCATCCGGGCCAGCCGCGGGTCGACCGGGAGTTGGGCGAGGCGACGGCCCAACGCGGTGAGCCGCTTCGCCGGGTCGGCCTCGGTCGGGTTCAACGCGCCCAGCTCGTGCAGCAGGTTGACGCCGTCGGTGATGTTGCGCTTGTCCGGTGGGTCGATGAACGGGAACGCGGCGAGGTCGCCGAGCCCGATCGCGGTCATCTGGAGGATGACCGACGCCAGGTTGGTCCGCAGGATCTCCGGGTCGGTGAACTCGGGTCGGGACAGGAAGTCCTGCTCGTCGTAGAGGCGGATGCAGATGCCGTCCGACGTACGACCGCAGCGGCCCTTGCGCTGGTTGGCCGACGCCTGCGAGATCGGCTCGATGGGCAGCCGCTGCACCTTGAGCCGGCTGGAGTAGCGGGAGATGCGGGCGGTGCCCGGGTCGACCACGTACTTGATGCCGGGCACCGTCAGCGACGTCTCCGCGACGTTGGTGGCGAGCACCACCCGGCGTGAGCTGTGCGCGGCGAAGACGCGGTGCTGCTCGGCGGCGGACAGCCGGGCGTACAGCGGCAGGATCTCGGTGCCGAGCAGCGAGCGTTTCTTCTGCACCAGCTTGCCCAGCGCGTCGGCGGTGTCCCGGATCTCCCGCTCACCGCTGAGGAACACCAGGATGTCGCCGGGGCCCTCGGCGGCCAACTCCTCGACGGCGTCGCCGATCGCCTGGATCTGGTCGCGGACGTTCTCCTCGTCGCCGTCGCCGTCCTCCTCGCCCTCGGCGATCTCCAGCAGCGGGCGGTAGCGCACCTCCACCGGATAGGTGCGCCCGGAGACCTCGACCACCGGCGCCGGCACCCCGTCCGGCTCGTCGGCGGTGGGCGGCCCGGCGAAGTGCCGGGCGAACCGGTCGGTCTCGATCGTCGCCGAGGTGATGATCACTTTGAGGTCGGGTCGTCGGGGGAGCAGCTCCCGCAGGTACCCGAGGATGAAGTCGATGTTGAGGCTGCGCTCGTGCGCCTCGTCGATGATCAGCGTGTCGTACTGGCGCAGCATCCGGTCGGTCTGCAACTCGGCCAGCAGGATGCCGTCGGTCATCAGCTTCACCAGGCTGCGTTCGCTGACCTGGTCGGTGAAGCGCACCTTGTAGCCGACCACGTCACCCAGCTCGGTGCCCAGCTCGTCGGCGATCCGGTCGGCCACCGTCCGGGCGGCCAGCCGCCGGGGTTGGGTGTGCCCGATCAGGCCGTGCACCCCGCGGCCCAGCTCCAGGCAGATCTTCGGTAGCTGGGTGGTCTTGCCGGAGCCCGTCTCACCGGCCACGATCACCACCTGGTGATCGCGGATGGCGGCGGCGATGTCGTCCTTGCGCTCACTGACCGGCAACCCCGCCGGGTACGTGATCACCGGCACCGCCGCTCGCCGGGTGGCGAGTCGCTGTTCGGCCCGGGTCACCTCCTCGGCGATCTCCGCGAGGGCCGCGTCCCGGCGCTGCGGGTCGCGCAGCTTCCGGGCACCGTCGAGGCGCCGCTGGAGCCGGCGCTGGTCGCGGAACATCAGAGGAGTGAGGCGGCGGTGCAGCTCGCGGACCGGGTCGGTCGCGACGGAGGCGATTGGATTCTGCATGTCGTGCCCAAGGATAGGCAGCCCGGCGGCGCACCGCCCCTGGGTTACCGCGCTGCCGGCTCTCCGACCGTCACCTCCCGTCCCCGGACGGCCAGGAGCGGGCCCTAGAGTTGGCGGCCGACGTCGAGCCCTGGGGGAGCCGGATGGACATGCGGGACACCGACCGTGCGTTGGTGCAGGCCGCCACGGCGGTCGCCAAGCTGCGCTGCCGCAGCCCACGGCACACCGTCGCCTCGGCCGCCCGTGATGCCGACGGGCGGGTGTTCACGGGCGTGAACGTCCACCACGTGACCGGAGACGTCTGCGCCGAGCTGGTCGTGATCGGCACGGCCGCCACGCAGGGCGTCACCGAGCTGGAGACGATCGTCACGGTCGCCGACCGGGGCCGCGAGGTCACCGCGCCGTGTGACAGGTGTGTACGGGTCCTGCGGGACCACTTCCCGGCCCTGCGGGTGATCGTCGGCCCGGTGGACGATCTGCGGGTGGTCCCGCTGGTGGACCTGGGCACGGCGGCCGGGAACGGCACGGCCGGCTGATCGCTGCGGCGTCAGTCGCCGGAGGCCGCCTCCATCATCGATCGGGGCACCGGCACGCTCTCGAACCGCAGGTTGCCCTCCGGAAGCAGCCACGTCGTGACCCGGGCGACCAGGCGGCCGGCACGCACCGCCGGGTCGTCGGCGTAGAGGGCGCGCGCCTCGTCCGGCCCGATGGACAGCACGACGAAGCCTCGTAGGTGCTCGTCGTCGCCGTGCAGGAACGGCCCGGCGGCGAGCACCAGGCCCTGCTCGACGAGCCCCGCCTGGTGGGCCAGGTGCGCGTCCTGAATCCGATCGATCGCGTCCTGCGGCAGTTCCGGTGGATCCGACGGTCGGGCCAGGAGCACGACCGTGTGCTGATCGAATCGCATGGTCACACCCTATGACTCGAATGTCCCTCTTATGCGTCCGCCTCGCCGAGCGTGCCGGTGGACCCCGGTGCGGCATCGACGCCTACCGGTTAGGTCCCTTTCCGCAGGTCGGCTAAGGTTAGGCGAACCTAAGCCCGATCGTGCAGGAGATTCGTGACCGCCCTCGCCAGCCGGCCGACCCGGAGTCGGGCCAGCACTCGTACCGGGCGTCGGGTGGCCGTCACCGCCGGGGCAGCGCTGGTCCTGCTGCTCACCGTGCTGGCCAGTTTCGCGTTCGGCAGTCGGCAACTCGGCGTCGACCAGGTCTGGCACGCCCTCGTCGCACCCGACGGCGGAGACGCCAGCACCATCGTCCGGGAGCTGCGGATGCCGCGTACCGCCCTCGGCCTCGCCGTCGGGCTCGCGCTCGCCGTCGCCGGCGTGCTGTTCCAGGCGCTCACCCGCAACCCCCTCGCCGAGCCGCGCATCCTCGGTATCAGCGCCGGCGCGTCGTTCGGGGTGGTCCTCGCCATCTCCGTCTTCGGCATCAGCACGCTCGCCGGGTACGTCTGGTTCGGCATCGCCGGCGCGCTCGTCGCCGGGCTGCTGGTCTTCGCCATCGCCACCCGGGCCCGCGACGGTGCCAGCCCGGTCACCCTCGCGCTCGTCGGCGCGGCGCTCGACGCCAGTCTCGCCTCCGGGGTGTACGCGCTGCTCAGCATCGACGCCCGCACCTTCGAGGAGTACCGGTTCTGGGTGGTCGGCGGGCTCTCCGGCCGGGACCTGTCGGTCAGCGCGCAGGTGCTGCCCTTCGTCCTCGCCGGGCTGGTGCTGGCCGCCCTGGTGGCCCGAGGTCTGGACGCGCTGGCCCTCGGCGACGACGTCGCCCGAGGTCTCGGCCACCGGATCGGCCTGGTCCGCCTCGGCGGTGGCATCGCCGCCGTGCTGTTGACCGGAGCAGCGGTGGCCGCCGCCGGGCCGGTCGCCTTCGTCGGGCTGGCCGTGCCGCACCTCGCCCGTGCCCTGGTCGGCGCGGACCACCGCTGGACCCTCGCCGTCTCCGCCCTGCTCGGGCCCGCGCTGCTGCTCGGCGCCGACATCGTCGGCCGGGTCGTCGCCCCACCCGGCGAGATACCGGCCGGGATCGTCACCGCCCTGATCGGCGCGCCGCTGCTGGCGGTGCTGGTCCGCCGCGCCCGGGTGGTGACCGCGTGACCGCCACCCAGCGCCCGTCCGCCACCGCCGGTCCGTCGCACCCCTCCGCCTCGAGCGGCCCCGCGGACGGGCAGGCCCGGCTGGCCGGGCGGTCGCTGCTGCGGATCGGCCCGGTCAGCCTGCTGATCCGCCGCCGCGCGGTGCTGGTGGCCGCCGTGCTGACCGTGCTGCTCCTGCTGGCCGTCGTGCTCAGCCTCGCACTGGGCACCCCGTACGTCGCCCCGGCCGACGTGCTGCGTGCCCTCTCCGGGGCCGGCACGCCGTACGACCTCGTGGTCTTCGATCTTCGGCTCCCCCGGGTCGTGCTGGCGGCGGCGGCCGGAGCGGCCTTCGGCGTGGCCGGCACGCTCATCCAGAGCGTGGCCCGTAACCCGCTGGCCAGCCCGGACGTCATCGGCATCACCCAGGGCGCCGGCCTCGCCGCGACGGTGGCCCTGACCAGCGGCATGGCGGCGGTGCTGGTGGCACCCACCGCGCTGCTGGGCGGGTTGCTCGCGGCGGTGCTGCTGTTCGCCCTCGGTGCCCGGCACGGGCTGGCCGCACAGCGGTTCGTGCTCGCCGGGGTGGCTGTCGCGTTCGCCTTCCGGGCGCTCACCGAGGTCGTCATGCTCACCGCCGACCCGATCGACGGTCTGCGCGCGCAGATCTGGCTGATCGGCACCCTGGCCGGCAAGGGCTGGACCGAGGCGGCCTGGATCGCCGGCACACTGCTGGTGCTGCTGCCGGTGCTCGCCTGGGCCGGCTGGGCGTTGAACAGCACCGCCCTGGACGACGACACCGCCCGGGGCGTCGGGCTGCGCCCGGTGGCCCGCCGGATCGGCCTGGCCGGCACCGGCGTGCTCGTCGCCGCGATGGTCACCGCCCAGGTCGGTGCCGTCGACTTCGTGGCGCTGGTCGCACCCCAGCTGGCCCGCCGGTTGGTACGCGCCGAACGGCCACCGCTGGTCTGCGCCGCGCTGCTCGGCGCGTTGCTGCTGGTGCTGGCCGACCTGGCCGGCCGACGCCTGTTCGCGCCCACCCAACTGCCCGCCGGAGTACTGACCGCCGCGATCGGCGGCCCGTACCTGATCTTCCTGTTGCTGCGCGGCCGGCGGCGGTCGTCGTGACGCCTCAAGGAGTCGTGTGATGCTGTCCACCCGCGACCTGGTCGCCGGCTACGACGAGCGGACCGTGCTCGACGGGCTCGATTTGGACCTGCCGACCGACGCGTTCACCGTGATCGTCGGCCCGAACGCGTGCGGCAAGTCCACCCTGCTGCGCACCATGGCCCGGCTGCTCAACCCGCGCCGGGGCACCGTGCTGCTGGACGGCACCGCGATCCGCGACCTGCCGACCCGGGAGGTGGCCTGCCGCCTCGGTGTCCTGCCGCAGAGCCCGCTGGTGCCCGAGGGCGTCACGGTGGCGGACCTGGTCGGGCGCGGTCGGCAGCCCTACCAGCGCTGGTGGCGGCAGTGGTCGTCGGAGGACGGCGCGGCCGTCGACCAGGCGATGGCCCTGGCCGACGTGACCGACCTGGCCGACCGGCCGGTGGACAGCCTCTCCGGCGGTCAGCGGCAACGCGTCTGGATCGCCATGACGCTCGCCCAGGACACCGACGCCCTGCTGCTGGACGAACCGACCACCTTCCTCGACCTGGCCCACCAGGTCGAGGTCCTCGACCTCCTGCACCGGCTGCGCGTCGAGCGGGGCCGCACCGTGGTCGCCGTGCTGCACGACCTCAACCAGGCCGCCCGCTACGCCGACCACCTCGTCGCGATGCGCGCCGGAGCCGTGGTCGCCGCCGGACCTCCCCGGGAGATCCTCACCGCCGACCTGGTCCGTGACGTCTTCGGGCTGGCCTGCGTCGTCGTGCCCTGCCCGGTGACCGGCGCACCGCTCGTCGTGCCCGCCTACACCGGCGGCCCGGTGCTCCCCGCCGCTGCCGGTTCCGTCGCCGGGGCCGCTGCCGTGGGCGGCGCTGCCGCCGGGGCCGCTGCCGTCGGGGCCGCTGGCGCTGCTGGCGCTGGCGCTGCTGGCGCTGGCGCTGCTGGCGCGGGCGCTGCTGGCGCTGGCGCTGGCGCTGCTGGCGCGGGCGCTGGCGCTGCTGGCGCGGGAGACCCTGATTCGTCGACGGCGACCTTGCCGGACGCCCGACCCGCAATCGGTGACGCGGCCACCCCGCTCGCCGACTCGTACCCCTCGAAAGGACTCTGATGCGTCGTCTCGTCGCCGCTCTCGCCGCGGCCGCCGCCCTCGGCGTCGGACTCACCGCCTGCGGTGAGAGCGACCCGGTCGCCGGCTCCACCGCCGGGGAGACCCGGGAGATCACCCACGCCATGGGCACCACCAAGGTCCCGGCCGAGCCCAAGCGTGTCGTCGTGCTCGACACCGACAAGATCGACACGGCGCTCTCGTTGGGCATCACACCGGTCGGGGCCGCCACGGCCGGTGAGGCCAAGAGCTGGCCGACGTACTTCGGCGCGGACAAGCTCGCCGGCATCAAGGAGGTCGGGGTGCTCGCCGAGCCCGACCTGGAGGCGATCAACGCGCTGGAGCCGGACCTCATCCTCGGCAGCAAGTTCCGCCAGGAGAAGTTCTACGACGAGTTGGCCGCCATCGCGCCGACCGTGTTCACCGACAAGGTGGGCATCACCTGGAAGGAGAACCTCCTCCTCGACGGCAAGGCGCTCGGCCGCGAGCAGCAGGCCAAGGACCTGCTCAGCGCGTACGAGAAGCGGGCCAAGGACTTCGGCGCGACCCTCGGCGACGCCGCCGCCCGCAAGGTGTCGATCGTGCGGTTCCTGCCCGGCAACATCCGGGTGTACGGCCCGGACTCGTTCTCCGGCATCGTCATCGGCGACACCGGCCTGGGCCGCCCCGACCGGCAGCTGCTCGCCGACAAGGAGGACAAGCGCTTCGACCTGGTCAGCCCCGAGCGGGTCGACGAGGTCGACGGTGACGTCATCTTCGTGACCGCGTACGGCGACAAGGCCGCGGCCGAGCAGAGCAAGGTCACCGGCGGGACCCTCTGGAAGGGCCTCAACGCCGTCAAGGCCGGCAAGGCGTACCCCGTCTCCGACGAGGTCTGGATGACCGGCATCGGCGTCGGCGCCGCCAACAAGATCCTCGACGACCTGGCCAAGTACCTCCCCGCCGCCTAACCCGCCCATCGCCCCGGGTCACCCCGGCCGTGCCCCTCCGGGTCACCCCGGCCGTGCCCCTCCGGGTCACCCCGGCCGTGCCCCTCCGGGTCACCCCGGCCGTGCCCCTCCGGGTCACCCCGCGGGTTCCAAGATCCGCGCAAGTTCGGGGAAACTGCTGCCTCATCTGCTCCCGAGGCAGCAGGATCCCTGAAGTTGCGCGGATCTTGGCTTGTCCGGGGTGGTCAGCGGGAGCGGGACCGTAAGGCTTGACGGAGTTCGGCCAGGAAGCCGTCGAAATCCTCCCGGAACCGCTTCGCGGTGACGTGAAGGACCAGCCAGTCCTCACCCAGCAGGCGGTTGAGGCGGCGTCGGTCCCGGTGGAACTGCTCGGGGTCGTCGTGCCACAAGCCGTCGTACTCGACGGCGACCTTGAGGCGTGGCCACGCGAGATCGAGGCGGGCCACGAACCTCCCGTCGCGTTCGACCACGAACTGGGTCACGGGAACGGGCACTCCGGCGAGCACGATCCGCACCCGCAACCGCGACTCCGGGGCGGATTCCGCGCCCGCGTCGGCCAGCTCGGCGACCTGCCTCATCCGTTTTCAACCCCGCTTGCCGACCCGCGCCTTACTCGATTCGCGCAGGTCAGGGACCGCAACCAGTCGGTGGTGGACGAGGCGATCCACGATCGCGACGGCCTCCTCGGTCGGTAGCCATTGGGCCACATCCCAGCATGTGCGCGTTGGTGTGGTCAGTGGAATGCCGTTACGCAGCGCGGTGTCGGTCGCGGCCAACTCGCTGCGGTGCACGGTGAGCCCCTTGACCGGACCGAACCGCTGACCGGTGGGCACGAGCACGTCGAGTGGCTCGTGACTGGCGATCGATGCCGCGTCGTAGAGTGCCGCCGCGCTGCGACCGGCGATCACCACACCCGCTGGGAGGACCCACTGCGCCACGGCGGCGCAGCGAACGCGATGGGTGACCGCAAGCCGGGCATCCGCGTAGACGTCCCGGAACAGGGGACGCCACGCCGCGCTTCGCAACTCCGTCCGAGTCAGCAGGCCTTCGGTGACGACGTCGGAACCGCGAAACACGCGTCCCTGCAAACTCGCCGGCCGTCGAGGGGGAACAGACATGACGAAACCTTGACCGGCGCAGGCGCTCGCGCGCAGCCCCTGTGGATAACCCCGACGGGTGCCGGAACGCCATGATCCGCGCACCTTCGGTGTTCTTGCTGCCTCCCGGCGACGCGAGACAGCAGTATCACCGAAGTTGCGCGGATCTTGGGGCGTGGAGAGGGAGGTGGTGGGCGGGTGGGTTGTCAGGCGGCGGTGGACCAGATGGCTTGGAAGGCGGCGGCTTCGCCGGACAGCCATCGTTCGATCTGGTCGGGCTTGGCGTCCGCGGGCATGTGGTGGGCCCGGCCGCGGCGGACGTCGACCAGGACGGGCTCGGCGTGTGGGAGCACCGCGTCCATGTGGCGGGCCATCAGGTGCAGGGTGGCGAGCACCGACTCCTCGCTCGGCGGGGTCTCGTCGAAGTGCAGGCGGACGGCTTCGGCGCGGCCGTCGGAGTGGCGTACCCCGAAATGGGGGTTGATCTTGACGGGGAGGTCGCCCAGCATGGCCAGGGCGTCGCGGGTCTGGGCCAGGTCGATGGCGGCCGGCTCGCCGAGCGAGTGCAGCCAGGCCGTGGCGCCGGGGACGAGCGCCTGGTAGAGCGGGCGCCACCGGGGCTTGACCACGTCGACCACCCCGGTCAGGTGGGTGCCGCCGGTGTGGAAGGCGATGTCGGCCTTGAGCGCCTTGACGAACTGGCCGTGCGGGTTGAAGCCGGACCGGCTCGCGCGCTGCTTGCGCAGCCCTCCCACGAAGGTCGCCTTGGTGGGGCCGGTGCGGTCGACGTAGCGGGTGAAACCGAGCAGGGTGGCGTAGGGAGTGAGGGGGGCGGAGGTGGGCGCGGTCATGGGCGTCCTCCCAGGTCAAGAACTCGATTAGTACATACATTCTAATCGACACCCCTGACATCGCCCAGCGATTCCGGACGCCGGAAGTGTCCGGTCCGGCTGAAGGTGGCCAGCGGTACGGTGCCGCGACGCTTCGCGCGGCGCCTGGCTCCGGTGGACCGCTGACGGCTGAGTTCGAGATCGGCTACGTCGGCGCCAACGGGACCGAGGCTCGTGCCGTCTTGATCAACTCGGCTGAGGTGCGGTTCGAACTCGGCAAGCCGGTACGGACCTTCTCGTCGCGCAAGCGGTGCCGACGGGTACGTCGCGTTGGCCGGAGTCCGGGTGAAGGTGGCCGGTCGGCGAACCCTACCTGGTCGCGCGGCGATGGGTGGCCTTGGAGACCTGGCTCCGCAGGTGCATGGCGAGCAGGGTGAGCCAGAGCAAGCCGATGATGACGGTGATGCGCTGATACAGCCCGGCGAGGTCGACCAAGCCGGCGGTCTGGCTGAAGCCGGCGCCGGCGAGGATGTCTCCGGCCAGAAAGGCGAGACCGGTAAGCGCGGAATAGATCGCCCACCCGTGCTGACGTTGCCCGGCGAACCTGCGGGTGAAGACAAAGCAGGCGGCCACCAGCGCGGGGAACGCGAACAGGGCAAACCCGTCGTGTAGCGCGCCGGAGGTGGTGTACTGGGGCAGCGTATCCGGAGTCCCGGGCGGATAGCCGCTGACTGGGTCGGCGACGAATGCGCCCGCGCCGAGCAGGCCGATCGCCCAGACTCCGATCAGCAACGGCCCCCAGGTCGCCGCCCGGCCTGGCCGGAGTGCCCGCCGTACCCCGACGGCGAAGGCCAGGGTGAGCAGGCCGCACAGGAGGAAGTTGGCCGTCTGGGTCCAACCGTAGGCGCCGATGGCGAGTGAACTGACCGGATGCCGCAACGGGTCGTAACCGTCGCGGGATGCGCCCTCGATCAGGAACGCCAGGGTGAACAGCGGACCGGCGGCGGCGCCGCAGAGGAGCAGAGCCTTCGTCGTCCGGCTCGGCTGCCGCGAGGGAGGTGTGGCTGCGGGGATGAGGGTGGTCGTGCTCATCGGCGGATTCCTCTTGGTAGATCGACGACAAGTCCACTGTGCCGGGTCGTGACCGGTGGCCGAAGCCTCGTCGGCCGCACCGGCGGATCGCCGCCCCGGGGGTCCTGTCAACCTACATTGACAAGACCGGCACTGTCAACCACGATTGACAGCCGGTGGCTCCACCGTCACCCGTCCGCGTCTAGCTGTCCCGCTACCGGTCACGGGCTTGAACGAGTGCCACCTTGAGCCGGACCGGACAGACGTCGTCTCTCGGAGGGGTCAGCGGGCGGGGGTCGGATCGAGCACGACGACGCCCGTCAGGTCGTCCACGACCCAGTCGGCGTCGAGGGCGTCCAGCGCGTCCGGGGCGAAGGTCGTGGCCACCGCGACGACCCGCATGCCCGCCCGGCGACCCGACTCGATGCCCGCCGGGCTGTCCTCGACCACGACGCAGTCCGCCGGCGGACAGCCCAGGCGTGCCGCCGCCAGCAGGTAGCCGTCCGGGGCGGGCTTGCCGTGGGCCGTGTCGTCGGCGGTGATCAGGACCTGGGGGACCGGCAGGTCCAGATGCCGCATCCGGATCTCGGCCAGCCGCTGCCAGGCCGACGTCACCACCGCCCACCGTCGCGGGGGCAGCGCGGCCAACAGCCGCGCTGCCCCGGCGACCGGCCGGAGGCCGTCGGTGTCCTGCTCCTCGCGCCGGATCAGGTCCGCCACCTCCGCCGCCAGGTCGAGGTGGGGAGCCGTCAACCGGACGGTGTCGGCCAACTGGAGGCCGTGGGAGACGCGCAGCAACTCGTCGGCGTCCAGCCCGTGCCGGCGGCACCAGTCGCGCCACTTGCGCTCCACGCAGACCTGGGAGTCGACGAGCGTGCCGTCCATGTCCAGCAGCAGGGCGCCGCAGGCGATGGTCGCCGTCCGGCCGGCCGTGATGATTCCGAGCTGCACCGTCGTGTCGATCCCGGCGGTCAGCGCTCGGCGCCGACGAACCGTTGACCCATTCCCCGGGTCTGGACCAGCTCGGGGTACGCCCGGCTCGGGTCGCCGTACGTGTTGCCGGCGCGGTCCTCACCCCGGGCCAGGAAGATCTGGTGCTTGTGCCCCACCCCCTCGTGGTTGAACCGGACACTCGTGCTGATGTAGCGCATGGTGAACCCACACCGTCGCAGCGCGCTGCGGTTGACCTCGCTGCTGTGCACGAGGCCCCCGGAGTGGATGCTGAACTGGTTGGGTTGCAGCTGCACCGGGACGGCCCGTCCGGCGTCGACGCGGCTCTGGTCCAGCTCCTCGTCGAAGACGCTGGTGTCGTCGGTGACGCGCCGGTAGCTGCCCGTGCCGTCGACGTGGCTGCCGGGGATGACCTTCATGCAGCCGTTCTCCAGTGTGGACGGGTCGATCGCCAGCCAGATCGTCATGGCCTGGCCGGCGGGTTCGATCATCTCCCGCCAGAAGTAGCCGTCGGTGTGCCACGGAACGCTCTTGCCGTCGCCCGCCGGCTTGCAGAAGAAGTGGGACGTGAACAGGGCGATGTCCGGGCCCACCACGCTCTCGACCACGTCGAGCACGTCCGGGTCGAGCAACCACCGGAACAGCTCCGGGTCGGTGAAGTGGGGGACGTCCATGTCCTCCGGTCGCTCCCCCTCGGGCAGAGCGGCGAGCTTGCGTTCGAAGTGGTTCTTCAGGCCGAGAAAGGTGTCCGGCTTGAGCAGTCCGTCGCCGATGACGTATCCGTCGGTGCGGTACGCCGCCACCTGTTCCGGGTTGAGCCCTCGCTTGCTGGTGCTCATCGCGTTGCCATCCTCTCTGGCGCCAGCATCGACGCCGTCGTCGTCACCTCCCGGTCCGGGAGGAAGTCGTCGCGCACCCGTCGGTGCGCGCGTTCCCCGATCTCCTGGCGATCCGTCGCGTCGCTCAGGGCGGCGGCGACGATCCGGCCCAGGCCGCGCAGGTCCGCCGGGTCGGCCAGCAGGAAACCGTCGACCCCGTCGGTGATCTGCGCGCGGATACCGCCCACGGCACTGCCCACCACCAGCCGTGACTTCCACATGGCCTCCGCCACGGTGAGGCCGAAGCCCTCGGCGAGGCTCTTCTGCACGACCACGTCGGACGCCCGCTGAACCGCGTTGACCAGCACCGCGTTCTCCGTCGGGTCGGCCATCGGCAGGCTGACCAGGCTCACCCGTCGCCGCTGCGCCGGCGGCAGCCGCCGCCAGTGGTCGAGGCAGTCCGCGTACCAGAAACCCTGCTCGACGTCGTCGGCGATCGCGGCCGGATCCGGGCCGACCAGGGCGAGGTGCCCGACGGGTACGTGGTCGGTGACCGCGGTGAGCACACCGGCCATGTCCTTGAGCCGGTCCCACCGCGACACCTGGGTGATCAGCGGCTCGCCGAGCCGACGGCCGCCGTCGGAGATCACGGTCGGCGTGGACTGGAGTCGGACGTCCCCCGCCGCGGTACGCACCGGCACCGGCGACCTCGCCGGTGCCCCGGCCGGGTCGAGACCGCACTGCGCCAGGCAGGCGCGGACGGTGTCGGCCGGGAGGTCGACGTTCTTGGCGTCGAACGGGGAGATGAACGGCGGTTGGATCCGTACGGTCCGGTCACGCAGCCGGATCGGGACGTGGTCGGCCACCGAGAAGATCAGCGAGTCGACCTCGTCCAGCAGTTCGGTCAGGAAGTCCCACCCGCGCTCGGAGGCGTCGGTGGGCTCGTCCACGCCGACGTGACAGCGCCAGTGCACCGACGCGACCCGGCCCGCCAGCGCCGGGACCAGCCCGGCGGTCTGGTGGTCGTGCAGGATGACCACGTCGCGACCGTCGACGGTCTGGACGAGGCGGTCCGCGGCGGGTTTGAGGGCATCGAGGTACGCCGCGCGTTCGGCCGCACCGAGCGGACCCCCGTCGCCGTCGCTGCCGTAGAGCGCCACGCCGAGGCGTTTGGTGATCCGGAAGAAGGCGTCGTCTCCGCTGACCACCGCCCAGCGGGCTCGCACGCCCAGTTCACCGTAGAGGGGCAGCAGTGTCCGCAGCATCTCGGCCACCCCACCGCCGGTGGGTGTGGAGTTGACGTGCCACAGTGTGCCGCCGTCGAGCCTGTCCTGGATCTCCGCGGCGGCCCGCCGGAGCCGGTCGGCCCGCTGCGGGCCGATGAGCCGTTCCAGGGAGGCGAGCACCGGCCTCGACCGGACTGGATTGATCGTCAACATCGGGCCACCTCCTGCGGCTACGCGGTCGGCTGGACCGGTCGGGCCGCCTGCCCGACGCGTTGCTTGAGCAGGCCGACCAGCATGTGGTTGACCGAGAGCATCAGGTCCTCGAAGTGGAAGTTGTTGTCGTTGCGCCCGGTCTGCCCCGGGAACCGGGAGGTGCCCGGCACGACGAGGCACACGTCGGCCAATTCCCGGCAGCGACCGCCGTCGCCCTTGGTCATCGCGAAGGTGCGCGCCCCGGCCTTCGTCGCGGCCTGCAGCGCCCGCACCACGTTCGGCGAGTTGCCACTTCCGCTGTACGCCATGACCAGGTCGCGCTCGGTGGCGAACGGTTCGAGCGAGGCGGAGAACATGGTGTCCGGGCCGAGGTCGTTGACCAGCCCACTGAGCTCCGCGGAGGAGCCGCACAGGTTGACGAAGGTGAGCCGCCGCACCGACGCCGACACCGGTCGGCTCTTGTCCTCGGAGACGAACGGGTGGTGCTTGAAGTCGCAATAGGCGTGGTCGAGGGTGCCGGCGTTGCCGCCGTTGCCCATCGCGTACACCGTGCCGCCCTCGTCGTAGGTGCGGAACAGCATCTCCGCCGCGGCCACGACGGCGTCGACCGGGAAGTGGTCGATGATGGCGCGCTTCTCCGCCAGGTAGAGCTGGATGTCGTCGACGGTGCTCATACCCGCGCCCCCACGTGCTCGACCTCGATGCGACCGTTGCCGCGGTTGGTGTCGTCCGCCCACCGGATCACGTCGTCCAGTTCGGGGGTGGAGACCTCGACGGAGGTGTAGTCCGATTCGGCGATCACCCGGTGCAGCACGTTCGCGGCCGAGGACCAGCCCGACCGGCGGCCGTGCACGGCGCGCGGCAGCGCGTCGGTGTCGATGACGGCGTCGGTGTCGCCGGGGGCCGGCGTGCCGTTGAGGACGGTCGCCTGACCGTCGACGACGTAGTTCGTCTCCACCTTCTGCTGGTGCGACTGCAACGACGACTGGTGCCCGGCGGTCATGTGGATCTGCTTGAGGGCGTACGGGATGCCGCCGAGGTTGTTCGTGTACCAGACCTCGTGCCCCCACGGCTTGTCGACGCGGTAGGAGTCGACGTCGCGGCAGTGCGCTGCTGTGGTGGGGGTGACCGGGACGTCCCAGGACTCGTGCACGGGACCGGTGGTGGATCCGGCCTCCACCACCACGGCCGGCCCGACGCCGACCTGGGTGAAGCGGTAGGTCGCACCCGGCTCCGCGTGCCAGCCCTGTAGGTAGCCGTACTCGCGGTGGCCGCTGCCGTCGGCGTGCCGCGACTCGACGCGGACCCGGCCGCCGATCACGATGAAGCTGCGGTGGTCTGCGGGGTGGCACCGGTACGGCGAGCCGGCGCCGAGGACCAGCTCGTGCTCGACGAAGAGGTAGGGGGCCTGGGCGAGGTCGTGGGCGAGGTTCTTCGGCGGGTCGATTCGCGTCATCGCTGGCTGTCTCCGATCTCGGGGGAGGGGGTGGTCGCGGCCCGGATCCGGCTCGCCACACCGGGCGCGTCGAGTTCGTAGCGTTCGTAGAGTTCCTCCGGGGAACCGGCCTGGCCGTAGTCGTCGACGCCCCAGGCGTGGAACCGGACGTGCCGGTCGAGCCCCAGCACGATCCGGCCGACCTCGTCGATGAGGCCGCCGCGGATGAAGTGGTCCTCGAAGACCAGGACGTGCCGGTGTCGCCGCAGCAGCTCGGTGGTGGCGGGCACGTCCAGGGGGAGGGACGAGGCGTTCACCACGGTGGGTCGCAGACCGGTCGGGGCGAGCAGTTCGACGGCGTCGAGCACCACGGGCACCATTCCGCCCATCGTCACGACGGCGACGTCCGTGCCGTGGCTGACGACGTCCGGGTGGCCGGAGCGGAACCGGTAGTCAGGGTCGTGCACCTCACGCTGGGGCTGCCGGCACAGCCGTAGGTAGATGGGTCGGTCATGGGTCACGGCGTAGGCCAGCATGGCGCGCGTCTCCACCCCGTCGGCCGGTTGCAGCACCTCCACGTTCGGCAGGCTGCGGATCACCGCCAGATCGCGAAGGCCCATCTGGGTCGGGCCGTCCTTGCCGATGGCGAGCCCCGCGTGCGTGCCGACCAGGACGACACCGGCGTTGTTGAGCCCCACCGACTGGAAGATCTCCAGGAACTTGCCGGTCAGGAAGTGGCCGAAGCTGGCGACGAACGGCCGGTACCCCTCCTGGGCCAGGCCCGCCGCGACGCCGATGGCGTTGGCCTCGGCGATGCCGATCTCGAAGAACCGGTCGGGGAAGGTCTTCTTGAACTGCGTCGTCTTGGTCGCCGAGGCGAGGTCGCAGTTGACGACCAGGACGTTCTCGTGGTCCGCGGCGACGTCCACCAACGCGTCGCCGAACCAGTCGCGGGTCGCCTTCACACGCTCACCCGCCCCAGGTATGCGATGGCGTCCTCGTACACCTCGGGGGTCATGGTGCCGCTGTGCGAGCCGTTGAGCAGGATCTGCCCGGGGCCGAGATAGCCCTTGCGGGTGTGCGCGATGATCACGGAAGGCTGCATCCAGTTCTCCCGCGCGTTGGCGACGGCGTCCCGGATCGCCAGATGGGAGTGGCCGTTGACCTCCTGCACGTGCCAGTGGAACGACCGCAGCTTCTCCGGCAGGGGATGCAACGGCAGGATCTCTTCGAGCGTCCCGTCGTTCTGGCTTCGGTTGTAGTCGACGAGCAGCACCACGTTGCCCAGGCCCCGGGCCCCGGCGTACATGATGGCCTCCCACATCTGCCCTTCCTGCAACTCGCCGTCACCGACGAGGCAGTACACGGTGGAGCCCTCGCCCCGCAGGCGTCGTGCCTGGGCTCGCCCGATGCCGACCGACAGGCCCTGGCCGAGCGCGCCGGTGCTCACCGCCACCAGGTCGAGCCGGGTGCGGTCGGGGTGGCCCTGGAGCCGGCTGTCGATCCGGCGCAGGGTGCCGATCTCGGCGACGTCGAGGTCCCCGGCGACCATCAGGGCCGCGTACCAGGCCGGCGCCGCGTGACCCTTGGAGAGGATGAAGACGTCGTCGCCGGCGGTGTCCATCTGGTCGAACTTGAGCGTGCTGACCAGGTCCACGCAGGAGAGCGACGACCCCACATGGCCGGAACCGGCGAGGTGGATCATCTTGAGCAGATGCGCCCGTACGTCGTTGGACAACTGCGCCAGCCGGGAAAGTCGATACGGCAGCTCGAATTCGTCGTCCACCAGGTTCGGGTGACGGTCCGGTGGTAGAGCGTCGAGATACGTCATGCTGGCAGTCACAGAATTCCGCCCTTCGCAACGAAGTGAGGTGAGGTCATTTCGAACCTCTCGATGTCTCGGATTTCGGGCAGCATTCAACGCGCTTTCCGTTGCTGGAAAAGTGTCGCCAGAATGCACGCCGAATCAGCTGCGCGAATGAGGCGCAGCTTTGTCGGTCGCGTATTTTCCATGCGGCGCGCCAGGCGGGCACTCGTGCCGCCGAGGCTCTAGAGGGAGACGACGCAACGCCTCGCAGTGCGAAACTTAATGACACCCCCGGCATAGACATTGTTGACTATCTTCCTGTCACGAGATTTCCACAGGGCGCCATAGGCGTCAAGCGCTCGGTCACAGAAACATCGCCCGATCGGCTATTTTCTCTTCAAACAGTGATCCGCGTCACACCTGAGTCGGCGCAATTCCCATGGGCCTTGGAGATGTATTTAGAGGGATACAGCGACGTCATTTACCGGAAACACATATCACGCCGTCGAGATCAAACGACTCGGCAATGCGGCGATGGTCGGCGAACGCCGAAAAGGTGCCGACGCGGCCTGCGGGCGTCCCTTTTCGGGATAGCCGCCGTCAGGCGCCACGGCGGCCCGTCGTGATCAGTCCAGCGCCACCACGGCGTGCGGCTCGTAGCGCTCCTCGAGCTGGTCGACCTCGTCGGGTGACAACTCGATGTCGAGGGCGCCCAGTGCGTCGTCGAGCTGCCGCACGTCCGTCACGCCGATGATCGGGGCGGTCACCGGCGGCTGCCGCAGCAGCCAGGCCAGCGCGATCTGCGCCCGAGGTGCCCCTCGCGTCCGGGCGACATCGCCGAGTCGGGCCGCGACCGCCCGGTCCGAATCCTCGGTCCGGGCGTACAGGCTGTGCCCGAACGCGTCGTCGGCGGTGCGCCGGGTGCTCGTCGTCCATTCGCGGGCCAGCTTGCCCCGAGCCAACGGACTCCACGGCAGAGTGCCGATGCCCCGGGCCCGGCAGAGCGGGAGCATCTCCCGCTCCTCCTCGCGGTAGATCAGGTTGTGGTAGTTCTGCATGCTGACGAACCGGGACCAGCCGTGCTGCTCGGCGACCTGCAACGCGGTGGCGAACTGCCACGCGTACATCGAGGACGCCCCGAGATAACGGACCTTCCCGGCCCGTACGACGTCGTGCAGGGTCTCCAACGTCTCCTCGATCGGCGTCGTCGGATCCCAGCGGTGGATCTGGTACAGGTCGACGTAGTCGGTGCGGAGCCGGCGCAGGCTGTTGTCCAACTCGGCGAGGATCGCCTTGCGGGACAGCCCCCGCTGGTTGGGCCCCGGCCCCATCGGGCCGAAGACCTTGGTGGCGATGACCACGTCGTCGCGCCGCGCGTACTCGCCGAGGGCGCGGCCGAGGATCTCCTCACTGGAGCCGTCGGAGTAGACGTTGGCGGTGTCGAAGAAGGTGATGCCGGCGTCGAGCGCACTGCGGATCACCCGCCGGCTCTCCTGCTCGGGCAGCGTCCACGAGTCGGCCCCACGGTGTGGTTCGCCGAAGCTCATCCCACCCAGGCAGAGTCGGGAGACGGTGAGCCCCGTCGAGCCGAGCCGCGCATACCGCATCGCCGAACCTCCTGTCACCGTGCCCGGAGACCGTGTCGTGCGGGCGGCCGGGTCACCGGACCGCCCGTGGCAGCGCGCCCAGCACCAGCGCGGCGCCGACTGCCATGATCGCGAAAACCATCCCCATTCCGAACGCGTCGGTCAGCGGCCCCACCACGATCGGCGCCGAGATGGCACCTACCCGGGACAGCGCCGAGACCATGGACGCCGTCCGGGCCGGGGGAATGCCGTGCCGCACGCTGAGCTGGTCCGCCGAGCCGAAGAGCAGCGGGAAGGCCGGCCCGGCCCCGAAGCCGGCCACGGCGACCGCGGCCAGCGCCCACCACACCGGAGCGGCGAGGAGTGTGCACAGCAGACCCACCACCACGGCCGTCATCATCGTGGCGCCGCTGACCGCCGCGACTCGGGCCTGGCCGACCCGGGACACCGCCGCGTCCAGCAGCAGGCGCGAGGCCAGCAGTCCGGCTCCGAAGAGCACCGGTGCCGCGGCCGCCACCTGCGGTGTCGCGTCGAACCCGCGGCTCAGCAGAAGCCCGGTCCACTCCTGCCCCGGGCTCTCCACATAGCTGGCGGCCACCGCCGCGAGCCCCAACACCGGCAGCACGTACCGCAGCCGACGAAGGGTACGCGCCGGTCGCGCCGGGCCGTCACCCGTCCGGACCGGCGTGGACGGGCCGTCGCCTGTCGGGGCCGGTGTGGACGGGCCGCCGCCCGTCGTGGCGGAGGCGGCCGGGCCGTCCACCGGCGGGGTCGGCGCGGGCGTGCCCTCGACCACCATCCCCTTGTGGCCGAGGGCGATCGCGAGCTGGGCGGCCAACGCCACCGTGGCGGCGAGGCCGACGTGCAGGGCCACCGGCACCCGGAGCCCGGCGGCGACCGTTCCGAGCACACCCGCCCCGGCCAGCGAGAGTGACCAGGTGGCGTGCATCCGGCCCATCAGGGTCGTGGCGCGGTGCTGCTGCACCCGGACCGCGAAGGCGTTCATCGCCACGTCGTGCGCGCCGTCGAGGACGCCGAGCAGCAGCAGGGCCCCGCCCAGCAGGATCAACTGCGGTGCCCACGCCACGCCCACGGCCAGCAGCGCGTAGCCCGCCCCGGCGAGCAGGGTGGCCGACCGCTCGCCGACGGCGCGGGCGAGCAGGGGAGCGACGAGGGAGCCGAGCAGCCCGCCGATCGCCGCCGCGAAGAGCACCACACCGAACTGGGTTTCGCTGGCGGACACCCGGTCGGCGATCTCGGGGAAGCGGGTGAGCAGGCTGCCGTAAAGTGCGCCGTTGACCGCGAAGGCGACCGCCGGTATGCGCCAGTCGCTGCTGGTGCGGCCGTCCAGGCCGTCTGCGACATCGACGCTCATGTGGCTAACTTATACGTATCAGAGGACCGGCACAACGCAGGGAGGTTCTCCAGTGCCCAGCGATCCACCCCCACGGATGCGAGACGTCGCGCGAGCGCTCGGCGTCAGTCAGGCCACGGTGAGCAACGCCTTCAACCGGCCCGACCAGCTCAGCCGCGAGCTGCGCGACCGCATCCTGGCCGCGGCACGCGACCTCGGCTATCCCGGCCCCGATCCGATCGCCAACACCTTCCGCCGAGGCCGCACCGGCGCGATCGGGCTGATCATCCACGAGCCCCTGCAGTACCTCTTCGAGGACCCCGCCGCCCGCCTGACCATGGCCGGCGTCGCCCGCGTCTGCGGTGAACACGGCTCCTCACTGGTGCTGGTGCCCCGCGCCGAGCCGGGCCTGCCGGACGTCGTTCCCACCGCGCTCGTGGACGGGTTCGTCGCCTTCTGCGATCCCTTGGAACCCGAGCGGCGGGAGCTGCTGCGGGCCCGGCGGTTGCCGGTCGTCGGGCTCGACGCCCCGGTGACGCCGGGAGAGCCGTATGTCGGCATCGACGACCGCGCGGCGGCCCGCGCGGCGGCGGCCCACCTGGTCGAGCTCGGTCACCGCCGGATCGGCGTGATCAGCTTCGCGCTGGCCCGCCACTCGGAGACCACGGTGGTGCCCGCCGGGCTCGACGCGCCCACCGGGTACGTCGCCAACCGGGCCCGCCTCGACGGCTACCGGGACGCGCTCGGCCCCGCGCTCTCCGACGGCGACGGCCGGATCGTCGTCGTCGCGGCGCGCGGGGTCGAGGAGGCCGACGGGGCCGCCGCCGCGGTGCCCCTGCTCGACCACGCCGAGCCGCCCACCGCGATCCTGGCGATGAGCGACCGGCTCGCGCTCGGTGCGATCGCCGAAGCCACCCGTCGCGGCATCGACGTCCCCGGTGACCTCTCCGTCGTCGGCTTCGACGACGTACCGGCGGCGGCAGCGGCCGACCCGGCGCTCACCACCGTGCGGCAACCGCACGCCCGCAAGGGCGCGGAGGCGGTACGCATGCTCCTGCGGCCCGCGCCGACCCGTCAGGCCCTGATCCTGCCGACCGAGGTCGTCGTCCGCGCCTCGACGGCACCACCTCGGCGGTAGGCCGCTGCCGTCCTGGCTGGGCGCCCCCGACGGCCCGTCGGGGCAGCCGCCTCAGAGTTGACCGACGTCGGTGATCCGGACGACGGCGGCACCGACCTCGTCCGAGGCCGCCAGGTCGACCTCGGCGCTGATGCCCCAGTCGTGGTCGCCGTCCGGGTCGTCGAAGATCTGCCGTACGGTCCACCGCTCCCGACCCTGCTCGATCATCAGCAGCGCCGGCCCCCGGGCGTCCGGGCCGACCCCGATCGAGTCGTACGCCTCGAAGTACGGCCCCAACGCGTCGGACCACGCGTCGTAGTCCCAGCCGTCCTCGGCGTCCAACTCGGCGAGCAGGTCCCAGCGGCGAAGCGCGGCCAGCTCGACGCGACGGAACAACGCGTTGCGCACCAGCACCCGGAACGCCCGGGCGTTGCGGGTCACCGCCGGAGGCCGGTCGGTGAGCGCGGCGTGCGCCTGGGCGACCTCGGCCACGTCGGACGGGTTGCGCAGCCGTTCCCACTCGTCGATCAGGCTGGAGTCGACCTGGCGGACCAGCTCGCCCAGCCACTCGATGAGGTCGATCAGCTCCTCGGTCTTGGCGTCCTCGGGCACGGTCTGCCGCAGCGTCTTGTACGCGTCGGCCAGGTAGCGCAGGACCAGCCCCTCCGAACGGGTCAGCCCGTAGAACTGCACGTACTCGGTGAAGGTCATGGCCCGCTCGTACATGTCCCGGACGACGGCCTTGGGGGAGAGCTGGTGGTCGGCGACCCAGGGGTGGCCCTGCCGGTACATCTCGTAGGCGGCCTCCAGCAGCTCCGCGAGGGGCTTCGGGTGGGTCACCTCCTCGAGCAGTTCGAGGCGGGCCTCGTACTCGATGCCTTCGGCCTTCATCGCGGCGACGGCCTCACCGCGCGCCTTGAACTGCTGCGCGGACAGGATCTGCCGGGGGTCGTCGAGGATCGACTCGATCACGCTCAGCACGTCGAGCGGGTACGACGGCGACTCGGCGTCGAGCAGTTCGATGGTGGCCAGGGCGAGCGGGGAGAGCGGCTGGTTGAGAGCGAAGTCGAGCTGGAGGTCGACGGTGAGCCGGATCCGCCGGCCCGTCTCGTCCGGCTCGGGCAACTCCTCGACGACCCCGCCCGCGCGCAGCGCCCGGTAGATGGCGATCGCCCGGCGGATGTGCCGGCGCTGCGCGGCGGCGTCCTCGTGGTTGTCGGTGAGGAGGTGCCGCATCGCGCTGAACGCGTCCCCGGGGCGGCCGATGACGTTGAGCAGCATCGAGTGGCTGACCTGGAAGCTCGACGTCAGCGGCTCCGGCTCGGCGTCGACGAGCCGGTCGAAGGTGGGCTGCCCCCAGCCGATCGAGCCCTCCGGTGGCTTCTTGCGGACCACCTTGCGCCGCTTCTTCGGGTCGTCCCCGGCCTTGGCGAGCGCCTTCTCGTTGTCGATGACGTGCTCGGGGGCCTGCACCACGACCCGGCCGATGGTGTCGTACCCGGCTCGACCGGCCCGCCCGGCGATCTGGTGGAACTCCCGGTTCTTCAGCAGCCGGGTCCGGACCCCGTCGTACTTGGACAGACCGGTGAACAGTACGGTGCGGATCGGCACGTTGATGCCGACGCCGAGCGTGTCGGTGCCGCAGATGACCTTGAGCAGGCCGGCCTGGGCGAGGGTCTCCACCAGGCGGCGGTACTTGGGGAGCATGCCGGCGTGGTGCACCCCGATGCCGTGCCGGACCAGCCGGGAGAGCGTCTTGCCGAAGCCGGCGGTGAACCGGAAGTTGCCGATCGCCTGGGCGATCATGTCCTTCTCGGCGCGGGTCGCGACGTTGACGCTGGTCAGCGCCTGGGCGCGTTCCAGCGCGGCGGCCTGGGTGAAGTGCACCACGTACACCGGGGCCTGCTTGGTCTCCAGCAGCTCCTCGAGCGTCTCGTGCAGCGGCGTCATCGCGTACGAGAAGATGAGCGGGACCGGCCGCTCCGCCGAGCGCACGACGGCGGTCGGCCGCCCGGTGCGCCGGGTCAGGTCGTCGACGAAGCGGGTGGTGTCCCCCAGGGTGGCGGACATCAGGATGAACTGGGCCTGCGGCAGCTCGATGATCGGCACCTGCCACGCCCAACCCCGGTCGGGTTCGGCGTAGAAGTGGAACTCGTCCATGATCACCTGGCCGACGTCGGCCCGGTCGCCCTCGCGCAGCGCCAGGTTGGCCAGGATCTCCGCGGTGCAGCAGATGATCGGGGCGTCGGCGTTGACGCTGGCGTCGCCGGTCAACATGCCGACGTTCTCGGCGCCGAAGACCTCGCAGAGCGCGAAGAACTTCTCCGACACCAGGGCCTTGATCGGCGCGGTGTAGAAGGTCGTCCGGTTGTCGGCGAGGGCCGCGAAGTGCGCCGCGATCGCCACCAGGCTCTTACCCGAGCCGGTCGGAGTGTTCATGATCAGGTTGGCGCCGGAGACGATCTCGATGACCGCCTCCTCCTGATGGGGGTAGAGGTCGAGGCCGCGCTCCTTCGCCCAACCGGCGAACGCGTCGAAGAGGGTGTCGGGGTCGGCGCTTCTCGGTAGCGCGGCGGTGAGCGTCATAGCCTGTCCATGGTGCCTGGATCATGCCCCGGTACGCCAACCCGGCCTCCGCCGGCCCCTCCACGGGCGGCCTCCGTCGGCCCACGGCGGGTGGCCTCCCTCGGTCAGCGGCGTCGGTAGATCAGGTCGGCGACCGGTCGACCGGCCGTGATCGCCCGCCGCTCGAACTTCGTCACCGGGCGGTGCGCCGGACGCGGCACGAAGCCGCCGTACGCGTCCACCAACTCCGGATCCGCGTCCAGGGTCTCCCGCATCGCCTCGGCGTACTCGGCCCAGTCGGTCGCGCAGTGCAGCGTGCCGCCGGAGCGCAGCCGGGACCGCAGCAACGCCACGTGCGCCGGCTGGATGATCCGCCGTTTGTGGTGGCGCGTCTTCGGCCACGGGTCTGGGAAGAAGACGTGCACGGCATCGAGCGCACCCTCGGGCAAGCCGCTGACCAGGGACAACGCATCGCCCTGCGCGACCCGTACGTTGCGCAGGCCACCCCGCTCCACCAGGTCGAGCAGGTTGGCGATTCCCGGCGTGTGCACCTCGACCGCCAGATAATCTCGGTCCGGGTCGGCGGCAGCCATCGCGGCGGTGCTGTCGCCCATGCCCGAGCCGATCTCCAGCACGACCGGCGCCCGGCGACCGAACAGGTCGGCCAGGTCGACGGGCACGACCGGTCCGTCCGGCACATCCAGGCCGTACGCGGGCCAGAGCCGGCCCAGGGCGTCGGTCTGCCGGTCGCTCATCCGACCCCGGCGGGGGTGGAACGTGCGGATCGTCCGGCTCACGGGCGGGACGGCGGGGTCATGGTCGGTGGTGGTCACAGCGACCCGAGCGTACGCGACCCCGTCGGCTGATCGGATGTGATGTGCGACCGGAAATGAGAGGATCCAACTGGTACGGCAGGTCGGGTGCTCCGCTGCCCGACACGGCCGCACGGCGTCGAGAGGGGGCATCGTGACAGTGACCCGTGGCGGCGTGATCCTTTCCGTGCTGACCGCGCTCGTCGGCCCGCTGCTTGCCGCCCCATTGCTTGCCGCCCCATTGCTTGCCGCCCCATTGCTTGCCGCCCCTGCTGCGGTCGCTGCTCCTCCCTCGCTTGCCGGTTCTGCCGCGCTCGCTGCCCCTCTCTCGCCTGCCGGTTCCTCCGTGCCCGTCGTGTCCGAGCCGGTCGGCGCGGTGCTCGCTGCCCCTGCGGCCGTCGGCGGGGCGCTCGCTGCCCCTGCGGCCGTCGGCGGGGCGCTCGCTGCCCCTGCGGCCGTCGGCGCGGTGCTCGCTGCTCCTGCGGCCGTCGACGCGGTGCTCGCCGTGCCGCAGTACGCCGCCGCCGCGGCGCCCGCGCCGCAGCCCGGAGGGCCGCCCGGTGGCGCGCCCCAGCCGGGGCCGGTGGACATCTTCGTCGAGGTGAGCCCGAGCACGGTGCAGCCCGGCTACCTGGTCGGCATCCGGGCCAGCTGCCGGGACAACTCGGTGGGTGCGACGGTCGTGTCGGACGCGTTCGGCGCGGTCGGCGTGCAGCCGCAGCGCGGGGTGCTCACCGCCGCGCCGATGGTGCGCGAGCGCACCCGCCCCGGCAACTACCGGGTCAAGTTGGAGTGCCGGGACGGCGAGACGGCCTCGACCATGCTCCAGGTGGTCAAGAAGGTGCCGTCCCCCCAACCCAGTCGGGGTCCGGCCACCGGCTTCGGTGGTGGTGCCGGCGGAGTCAGCGGGCAACTGCTGCTGCCCGTCGGTGCGGCGCTGACCATCACGGGGTTGGTCCTCGCTGTGGTGGCGCTGCGTCGGCCGCGTCTGGTCCGTGGCGCCGGGCGCTGAGTCGGCCATGGAGATCTTCCGACCCGCGTCGCCGCCGCCCGGTCCCCGCCCGTCCCCCGGTGCCCGTCCGTCGTCGGGCCCACGCCCGTCGTCGGGCCCACGCCCGTCCTCCGGCCCACGCCCAGCGCGCGACGACCGCCTCGACGACCGCCGCGCCCGGGACGACCGCACGCCGCCGGACGACCGCTTCGACGACCGGTTCCCGCGTGACGACCGGCTTCCGCGTGACGACCGGTGGCCGACGGACGATCGCTTCGACGTCCACCGGCTACCGCTGGACGACAGTCCGCTCAGCCCCGACCGCCCGACTGTGGCCGCACGCCCGCCGACCGCCGTCACGCCCCGGCGTAGCCGGCCCTCTGGTCGTAGCCCCTGGTCGGTGCCGCTGGCCGTGGTGCTGGTGCTGGCCGGGGTCTTCGCCACCGGGGCGGGGTTGGGCCGCTCGGTCGGCCCGTTCGACTTCGCCCCGACCGGCGGCGACCGACCGCCCCGCAGCGAGTCCGTGGGGTTGTCGGCCAGTCGCCCGGTGCGCCTCACCATCCCGACGATCAAGGTGGCCGCGCCGGTGGAGCCGGTCGGGCAGGCACGGGACGGCTCGATCGCCGTACCGCCCTTGGAGCGGCACAACGAGACCGGCTGGTACGACCGTGGGCCCACGCCCGGCGAGCCCGGCCCGTCGGTGATCGTCGGGCACGTGGACACCAAGACCGGCCCGTCGGTCTTCTACGACCTGGGCAAACTGAAGCCCGGCGACCTGATCGAGGTGGCCCGCGCGGACGAGTCGGTGGTGGTGTTCCGGGTCGACACCGTGGAGCACTTCCCGAAGGACCAGTTGCCCGCCGAACGGATCTACGGCCACGACGGGCCTCCCGGTCTGCGGTTGATCACCTGCGGCGGGCAGTTCATCGGTGGACGCACCGGCTACGCCGACAACGTCATCGCCTTTGCCACCTTCCAGTCCACCCGCAAGGCCTGAGGCCACGCTCCGGCGCTTGATCCACTCGCCTTCGCCGAAGTCGGGGTATCCCAGCGGCCCGGACACCCCGAGTTCGCCGAACCGGAGTGGACCAAGCTCTGGGGCGGCCCGTCGGGTGCAGCGCTACTCGGCCTCGGCGACGAACACGCCTTGGCCTTGCTGTCCGTAGACGAGGTTGCGGTCATGCAGCTCTTTGACGGCGCGGTACGCGGTTGACCGGGCGACGTTGTAGATCTCGCCGATCTCCGAGACGGACGGCAACTGGTGCCCAGGTCGGTATTCACCGGAGCGGATCTTCTGCTCGATGTCGTCCGCGACGCGGCGGTAGTGCGGTGGTCTGGTTGGCATGATCGACTCTCCTGGACTTCAGCGGAGATCATGTTTCCAGCCCTGGCACGAACAGGACAAGGCGACGATCCAGCAAAGTAGATACAGTGAGAACCTGACTACACTGAGACAGTGGATACAGTGAGACAGTCGGGTGGTTCTGGACTTCAGCACTCCGAGGTATCCGGCGCCCCCCGGGGAGCAAGACGTCAGACTCTGCCCCCGGGGCAGTTGCTTCCAGGACGCATGGAGGTGTCGCACATGCCCATCGACGAGCCGGTGTCCAGGGCGACCGAGTTGTTCGTGGCGAAGCGCGTACTCGACGCGCATTGGACTCGGGCGGTCGACGGGCCCTGGCAGGCAGGTGGCTGCCTAGAGCGCCGAGGTCACGGTGACTGTCCGCAGCTCGATTGGTCGCTGGCGCTCCTGGCGGACGTCGCCGCAGTCATGTTCCAGAAACAGTGACCACTCGTCCCCGCGGTGTACCGACAGCGACATCGCCGGCCTTCAGTTTCTCCGATAAGCAGCGAGGCGCTCTAGCGCTTGATCCACTCGCCTTCAAGGAAATCGGGGTGACCGAGTCGTCCGGACACCCCGACATCAAAGAAACCGAGTGGATCAAGCCCCGGGTGGGGCTGTGGGCAGGGCTGGGGAGCGGCCGGTCAGGGTCGGGGGACGTGCAGCGCCACCTCGAACTCCAGCAGGCTGGCTCCGGTGGCGACCGGGGGGCGCGGCTTCTCGCCGGGGGCGCTGGCGTGGGCGGCGCGAGAGGGGCCGGCGGCCCACGCCTGGTACGCCTCCTCGCTCTCCCACTTGGTGTAGACGAAGTAGCGGGTCTCGCCGGCCACGGGGCGGAGCAACTCGAAGCCGAGGAAGCCGGGGGAGTCTTCCACGGTGCCGGCTCGGGCGGCGAACCGCTTCTCCAGCTCGGCGCCACCACCGGGCGGGACCTCGATAGCGTTGATCTTCACGACTGCCATCTGCCCACCCTAGCCAGGCTCAGAACGTCTCCACCGCAGGCACCAGGTCCGCGTCGACGACGATCGGCGCGTGGTCGGAGGGGCCCTTGCCCTTGCGCGCCTCCCGGTCCACGTAGGCCGAGCGGACCGCTCGGGCGAACGGCGCGGACGCGTACACCAGGTCGATCCTCATGCCCTTGTTCTGGTGGAACATCCCGGCGCGGTAGTCCCAGTAGGTGAAGGGGTGTGGCCCCTTCATCGGGGTGGGTACGACGTCGCTGAGGCCGAGGTCGCGCAGCGCGGCGAGGGCTGCCCGCTCGGCCGGGGTGACGTGGGTGGAGTGGGTGAAGACCGCCGGGTCCCAGACGTCGGCGTCGGTCGGGGCGACGTTGAAGTCGCCGCTGACCACCAGCGGAAGCCCGCCGGCCAACTCCGTGTCCAGCGCGTCGCGTAGTGCCGCGAACCAGGCCAACTTGTACGCGTAGTGCGGGTCGTCCGGCGTCCGGCCGTTGGGCACGTACACCGACCAGACCCGGACCCCGTCGCAGGTCGCGGAGATGGCCCGGGCCTCCGGGGCGGGGAAGCCGGGCTCGCCGGCGAACCCGACCCGCACGTCGTCCAGCCCGACCCGGGACAGGATGGCGACCCCGTTCCAGCGGCCGTCGCTGTGGCTGGCGACGGTGTAGCCCAGCTCGCCCACCTCGGTCACCGGGAAGGCGCCGTCCGGGCACTTGGTCTCCTGCAGGCAGACGACGTCCGGCCCGGTGTCGGCCAGCCACTCCAGTAGCCGGGGTAGGCGGGCCTTCACCGAGTTGACGTTCCAGGTCGCCAGGCGCATGCCCCCAGCCTGCCGCATCCGCCGCCGCGACGCCGGGTCAGCCGGCCGGGGTGTCGCCGGGACGGGTCTGTTCGGCCAGGAACCGCTCCAGTTCCGCGCCGAGTTCGTCGGCGGTGGGCAGGGGCCCGGCGTCCGGGGCGAGCAGGCTCTTCTCGCCCCGGCCTCGGGCGAACGCGTCGTACTGCTCCTCCAGGGCCTGGACCAGGGCTGCCGCGTCGTCGGTCTGGGCGACCTGCCGGTCGATCTCCACCCGAACCACCTCGGCGGCCGAGCGCAGCCCGTCGCCGGGCAGCAGCAGGCCGGTGCTGCGGGACACCGAGGTGAGCAGCACCTCGGCGGCGGCCGGGTACTCGGTCTGCGCCACGTAGTGCGGCACGTGGGCGGCGAAGCCCAGCGCGTCGCGGCCCTGCTCGCCGAGGCGGAACTCCAGCAGGTGACCGACGCTGCCGGGCACCTGGACGCGTTGCAGCCAGGGCTCGTAGCCGGCGATCAGCTCCGGGCGGGTGGCGTGCGCGGTCACCCCGGTGGGACGGGTGTGCGGCACCGCCATCGGGATCGAGTTGAGGCCGACGGTGAGCCGGACGTCCAACCGGGCGGCGAGCCCGGCTACGGCGGCCACGAACCGTTCCCACTGCAGGTCCGGCTCGGGGCCGGTGAGCAGCAGGAAGGGGGTTTCGTCGTCGTCGTGCAGCAGGTGCAGCTCCAGCGTGGGCGAGTCGACGCTCTCCCAGTGGTCCTCGACGAAGGTCATCACCGGTCGTCGCGATCGGTAGTCGAAGAGCTGGTCGACGTCGAAGGTGGCGATCGGCCGGCCCTCCAGCGAGGTGAGCAGTTGCTCGCGCGCCAGCCGGCTGGCGTTGCCGGCGTCCACGAACCCGGTGAGGGCCTGGATCAGGACCGGTTGCCCGAGGTCGGGCAGATCGTCGGTGAGCTGGTAGAGCTCGTGTGGGTCGAGCACCGGTGCGGACCTCCCTGAAATGTGCCTGCGGGGTGCCGTCGCGACGGAGGGCACCCGTTCGGGCAACGTACCCGCCATCCTGGCGCATTCCTGCTCCGGGCGATCCGCCGCCCGGGGGATGGGCGTGACCGGACCAATCACCTCTTTTCGTCGCGAGGTGTTCCGCGTTGACCGTTCGGTGGAGGTCGAGTTCGGCCCAAAGGCCGAGTTTGTCGATCATGTCAGGTCCGAGGGTTCGATGTCCCGGCCTGTCAACGACCGGACCGACCTGAGTGGGCTGCCGTTTTCATCCGGTACGCGAGGTCTGTTCCCCGACCGGGTCGACCCGACCCGGTCGTCCACCGGTGCGGGCCGGATGTGTGGCGATCGCCACGTGATCACCGTGCGTGATCGGCGTTTCGCCCTGCCTAGCCTCGGTTGATGCGTGACGACGGCACCCTCGACGACCCGTACGCCCCGAGCAGCCCCACTGCCCATATGGAGGACGGCACCTCAACCGAACGGACAACCGCCGCGAGTCGGCTCCGGGCGTACGCCCGGGACCTGACCGGTCGACGGCGGGCGCAGGTGGCCCTCGCCACCGGGGTGGTCTGCTGCCTCGGGCTGGCCGCCGTCGCGCAGGTCCGGTACGAGAGCGCCGACGCCGCGACGCGGGGCGCGTCACCGGCCGGCTCCGAGCTGGCGCAGCGTGCCGAGCAGCAGACCGCCTCGCGTGGCCTCGACCGGACGGCTGCCCCGAGCGCCTCCGCCACGGCGACCCCGGCCGACCCGGACACCACGGCTCCGGCCCGCAAGGCAGCCCCGGCTCGCCCGACCCGTCCGGCTCCCGTCGCCGGCCTGGACCGGGCCCAGATGCAGAACGCCGAGACGATCGTCCGTACCGGCCGGAAGATGGGGGTGCCCCGCCGCGGGTTGGTGATCGCGGTGGCCACCGCCATGCAGGAGAGCAACCTCTACAACGTGGCCAGCGGCGTCCTGCCCGAATCGCAGGACTACCCGCACCAGGGCGTCGGCTGGGACCACGACTCGGTCGGGTTGTTCCAGCAGCGGTCGAGCAGCGGTTGGGGCCCGGTGGGTCGGCTGATGGACCCGGAGTTCGCCACCCGGCAGTTCCTCGCCGCGCTGGAGCAGGTGCCCGGCTGGGAGGGGATGCGGCTGACCGACGCCGCGCAGGCGGTGCAGGTGTCCGCGTACCCCGAGCACTACCAGCAGCACGAATGGCGCGCCACCCGGGTCGTCGACGCCCTCGTACCGGCGGGGCGGTAACCTACCGACCACTATGGACGGTCAGGGTTGAGGCTGTCGCATCCCGGGTACATGTGTTGCGGGTTAGGGGTACACATGACGCAGGGATCATCGACAGGAGGACGCCATGTCACTGATGCAGCGAATCACCACGTTCCTCAGATCGCCGAAGGGGCAGCAGTTGGTGGAGCGAGGCCGCCGGGAGATGGCGAAGCCGGCCAACCAGCAGAAGCTCAAGGGGCTGGCGGCCCGGCTGTCCAACCGCCGCCGCTGACCGCTCCATCGGCCGCCCTGTCCGCCATCTCCACCCCTGGGGAGACCCGGTGACCGACACCCCACCCGTCGGCGGCCAGCCCGCCGTTCCCACTCCACAGCCGTCCGCCGGCCAGCCGGCCGGGCCGGTGGACGCCCCCGAGGGTCCGCCGGCCCGCCTCTGGGACCGGATGCGCGACGACCCGCAGTACGCACCGGAACACCTCGCCCTGGAGGCCGTCCGCCGGCTCGGGCCGGAGGCCGCGCAGTGGGCCGCTCGGGCCCGGGCCGAGCAGCCCGGCGTGTCGGCCGACGTCCTCGCCGACCAGGCGACCCGCAAGTTCGTCAACCTGGCCCGGCTGTCCGGCGCGGTGTCGGGAGCGGCCGGGCTGCCCGGGGCCGTGATCGACGTGGGCGTGCTTGCCTGGACCCAGGCGCGGATGGTGCTGCACATCGCCGCCGCCTACGACGTCGACCCGCTGCACGGCGACCGGGCCACCGACCTGCTGGTCCTCCAGCGCGTGCACAAGGTCGCCGAGAGTGCCCGGTTGGCTCTCGGCGTGGCCGCCGGTCGGGAACGCGCCGACGCGCTCTTCGGCCTGCGTGGCCAGCGCCCGCTCGGTCGGGTCATGCTGCAACTCGGCGTCCGCCTGGCCCAGATGGCCGGTGTCCGGGCCGCCAAGCGGATGGTCGCCAAGGTCATCCCCGGTGCGGCGATAGTGCTCGGCACCTGGGCCAACTCGTCGGCCACCAAGGATCTCGCGAAGCGGTCCCGGGCTCTCTTCCGCTCCCGGGGCGCCTCCGTACCGGAGCCCCGCCAGCGCTGACGGTCGGCCGGGCCGGTCAGCTCGCCAGGCCGGAGGAGCGCCAGGTGACCTCGGCGATGCGGCCCTGACCGGTGGCGTTGGGGTGGAACCAGTCCAGCGGGTTGAGCAGGTCCAGGGTGAACCGGACCTTGTGCACCGCGCCGCCGTCGTGCCGGCAGCGTGAGCCGTACGCCCGGCAGGCCGCCACCAGTTCGGTGTTGTACGCCTGGATCCGCTCCCGCACGGCGGCCCGGCGTGCCCGGTCGGCGGGCGCCGTCGAGGTCGCCTCGGCCAGCAGGGCCGGGCAGATGCCCCGCCGCCAGGCGCGGACGGCCCGGGAGTCGCCGTGCCCGACCTCCCAGAGCCGGTACAGGTCGGGGATGCTCACCACCAGCACCCGGGCCTTCGGGCGGCCCGTCCGCAGCACCCGTAGGCCCCGGTCGACGTCGGCGCGGAACTCGGCGACCGGCGTCATCGCGTCCGCCCCGCCCCGGCAGACGTCGTTGGCGCCGATCAGCACGGTGACGTAGTCGGGGCGGTCGCGTACCGCCGCCCGGGCCTGGCCCTCCAGGGCGTCCGCGCGGGCGCCGGGACGGGCGTGGTTGTACGTCCGGTCGCGGATCGCCGAATCCTGCTCCAGCAGCCGACGGTAGTGGCTCTGCACCCGCAGGCCGTCCCCCGTCGACCAGGAGTTGCGCTCGCAGGACGTCAGCACCAGGCAGGACGCGAAGCCGGTGGTGATCGAATCGCCGAGTGCGGCGATGCCGCCCGGCCCGCCCGACGGCGGGGTGCTCCTGGTGGGGCGGGGGTCCGCGGACGTGCCGCCCTCGCAGGCCAGTGCCACCAGGGCCGCGAGACAGGCCAGGGCGGCGACCCAGCGTCGAGGCATGATGTCTCCCGTTCCGGCAGCACAGAGCGACAGCGCGGTAACTCTATGCGCAGGACGGGGTTTGTCGGGAAGTTGCTGTCGGCTATGCGGCAGAGCGCCGACGTGGGCGCTGGCGGGGTGCTATAAGCCCCGCCAGGGCGCCCGCTGGCCGTGCAGCCACCAGTGCAACGCCCTGGTGATCCGGGGCAGCACCAGGTACGTCATCAGCGGGGTCAGGCAGAGCGTCATCAGCAGCACCCGCGCCGCCAGCGGCACCGCGTCGAGGAAGTGACTCGTCAGCAGTGTGGCGCTGAGGCTCAGCGGAAAGAACGCCAGCCAGATGGTCACCGCCTGCTTCCAGCGGGGCGGCGACGCGGGCGGGGCCGGCTCCACCGGGTCCACCGAGTGCTCCGACGGCGGGTCGAACCAACCCTCGATCCCGGTACGCCGCTCGACCCGGGTGTGCTCGACGATGCCCTGCGCCGAGCTGAGCCACCAGTGCCGCTGCGGGGACTCCTCCCACCGGCGCAGCGTCTCGGCGTCGGCGAATCGGTAGAGCATGTGCCACTCCGGCGAACCCGGGCCGCTCTGCACCCAACCGGCGCCGAGGAACCCGGGGAACGCCTCGGCCAGCGCGGTGCCGGCCCGCATCCAGGCCACCATCTCGCTGGACCGGCCCGGGTCGACACGGCGGGCGATGGCGACGGTCACCGGCACGGTGAGGGTCATTGACATGCGCCCATCCTGCGGTCGGCGGGGCTGCGGCGCGAACGGATGTAATCGAGCACACCAGCCCGCCGGGGGCTGGGAGCGCGCACCGCCGGTTAACCCGGCCGATCGGGGGTAGGTGCGTGGGTATGACGAGATCGCAGCCCCGGCGCGCCCGTGGCACGGTCGGCCACGCCTACAGCGCGCTGAACCTCCGGCTCACCCTCGCCGGCTTCGGGCTGGTGATCATGGTGATCTTCGCGGTGTTGGCGTTCTGGGCCGGCATCGCCTGGCTCGGCGTGCTCTGTGCGATCTTCGCGGTGGTCGCCGTGGTCGACCTGGTCGTGATCCAGCGCCGCCGCGCCGCCCGCCGCCGCGAGGAGCCGGGCGTACGACACTCGCTGTTCGAGTGACAGGAGGACGAGATGCCCCACATCGCCACCACCAACCCCGCCACCGGACAGGTGCTCAAGACCTATGAGGCGATGTCCACCGAGCAGCTCGACGGCGCCATCGAACGCACCGACCTCGCGTACCGGCAGCTGCGGACGACGACAGTCGACCAGCGCGCCCGGTGGATGAACGCCGCCGCGGACCTGCTCGACGCCGAGCGCGACGAGATCGCCCGGATCATGACCACCGAGATGGGCAAGACGTACGTGGCGGCGCAGGCCGAGGTGACCAAGTGCGCCACGGCCGCCCGCTTCTACGCCGACAAGGCCCCCGCGTTCCTCGCCGACGAGCCGGCCGACGCCGCCGCCGTGAAGGCGACCAGGGCGTTCATCCGCTACCAGCCGATCGGTGTGGTGCTCGCCGTGATGCCGTGGAACTTCCCGCTCTGGCAGGTGATGCGTTTCGCGGCACCGGCGTTGATGGCCGGGAACACCGGCCTGCTCAAGCACGCCTCGAACGTGCCGCAGACCGCCCTGCTGCTGGAGGACGTGTTCCGCCGGGCCGGCTTCCCGGAGGGTGCCTTCACCACGGTGCTGGTCGGCTCGGACGCCGTCGACCGGATCCTGAGCGACCCCCGCGTGCGCGCCGCCACGCTCACCGGCAGCGAGCCCGCCGGTCGGTCCATCGCGCAGATCGCCGGGCGGGAGCTGAAGAAGACCGTCCTGGAACTCGGCGGCAGCGACCCCTTCGTGGTGATGCCCTCGGCGGACGTGGACCGGGCCGCCGAGGTGGCCACCACCGCCCGGTGCCAGAACAACGGCCAGTCCTGCATCGCCGCGAAACGGTTCATCGTGCACACCGACGTGTTCGACGCCTTCGCCGAGAGGTTCGCCGCGAACATGGCCGCCCTGCGCGTCGGCGACCCGATGGACTCGAACACCGACGTCGGCCCGCTGGCCAGCGAGCGGGGCCGCGACGAGGTGCACGCCCAGGTCCGCGACGCGGTCGACAAGGGCGCGACGGTGCTCTGCGGCGGCGAGCTGCCCGGCGGTGACGGCTGGTTCTACCCGCCGACGGTGGTCACCGACCTGACCCCGCAGATGCGGATGTGGTCCGAGGAGGTCTTCGGTCCGGTCGCCGGTCTGTTCCGGGTCTCCTCCTACGAGGAGGCGATCGAGGTCGCCAACGGCACCAGCTTCGGCCTCGGCTCGAACGCCTGGACCCGGGACCCGGCCGAACAGGAGCGCTTCGCCACCGACCTGGACGCCGGGAACGTCTTCGTCAACGGCATGACCACCTCCTATCCGGAGCTGCCCTTCGGCGGGGTGAAGAACTCCGGTTACGGGCGGGAGTTGTCCGAGCTGGGTATGCGGGAGTTCTGCAACACCAAGACGGTGTGGGTGGGCGAGGGCGCCGCCTCGGCCGGTGCGGGGGCACACGCGGAATAGCGCACGCATCAGGCGACGCCGACGTGGGTAGGAAGTGCGCCCATGACGACGTTCGGATTCCACGCCTCGCACGAGCAGATCGGTCCGCGCGCCCTCCTGAAGGCGGTGACGCACGCCGAGCGGGCCGGCTTCGACGCCGCCATGTGCTCCGACCACTTCTCCCCGTGGAGCGCCCGGCAGGGCCAATCCGGCTTCGCCTGGTCCTGGCTGGGCGCCGCGCTGCAGGCCACCGGTCTGCCGTTCGGGGTGGTCAACGCACCCGGTCAGCGGTACCACCCGGCGATCATCGCGCAGGCCATCGGCACCCTCGGCGCGATGTACCCGGGCCGTTTCTGGGCGGCGCTGGGCACCGGCGAGGCCAGCAACGAACACATCACCGGCGACCCGTGGCCGCGCAAGGACGTCCGCGCCGCCCGGCTGCGCGAGTGCGTGGACGTGATCCGCGCGCTGCTGGCCGGCGAGGAGGTCAGCCACGACGGTCTGGTCCGGGTGGACCGGGCCCGGCTGTGGACCCGCCCGGAACAGCCGCCCGCGCTGGTCGGCGCCGCCGTCAGCGTCGCCACCGCCCGCTGGTGCGCCGAGTGGGCGGACGGGCTGATCACCGTGAACGCGCCGACCGCGCACCTGCGCGAGATGATCGACGCGTACCGGGACGCCGGTGGGCGCGGGCCCCTGCACCTGCAGGTGCACGTCTCCTGGGCGCCCGACCAGGCACGGGCCGAGGCCATCGCGTACGACCAGTGGCGCAGCAACGTCTTCGCCCCACCGGTGTGTTGGGACCTGGAGACGGCCGAGCACTTCGACGCGGTCTCCGCCGACGTTCCCGCGCAGCGGGTCGCCGAGGTGGTCAACGTGTCGGCGGACCTGGGCCGCCACGTCGGCTGGCTGGAGGAGTACCTGGAACTCGGCTTCGACCAGATCGCCCTGCACCACGTCGGGCAGGAGCAGCGCGACTTCATCGACGCGTTCGGCGCCGAGGTGCTGCCGAAGCTGCGCCCGGCCGGCTGATCGAGGCCGTCCTCCCGTACCCCTAGGCTCGTACCCCATGGAAAGCCTGTTTCCGGTCGTCGTCTTCCTGGCGATCGCCACCCTGGGCGCCGCGCTGGCCCGCCGGCTCGGCCTGCTCGCGCCGATCGTGCTGGTCGTGCTCGGCCTGGCGCTGTCGTACGTGCCGGGCTTCCCGCAGGTGCACCTCGAGCCCGAGTTGGTGCTGATCGGCATCCTGCCGCCACTGCTCTACGTGGCGGCGCTGGAGACCTCGGTGCCGGCGTTCAAGAACAACATCCGGCCGATCCTGCTGCTCGCGGTCGGCCTGGTGCTGTTCACCGCGTTCGTGGTCGGGTTGGTGCTGCACCTGCTGCTGCCGCAACTGCCGTTCGCGATCTGCCTGGCCCTCGGCGCGGTGGTGGCCCCGCCGGACGCGGTGGCCGCCACGGCGGTGGCCCGGCGGGTCGGCCTGCCCCGCCGGGTCGTCACCATCCTGGAGGGGGAGAGCCTGGTCAACGACGCCACCGCGCTGGTGCTGCTGCGGGTGGCGACGATGGCCACCGTCGGCTCGGCGGTCGGCACGGCCGACGTCGCCATCGAGGTGCTGCGGGCCACCGGCGGCGGCATCCTGATCGGGGCGCTCGGGGCGGTCGTCTTCGGCTTCCTGCACCGGCGGATCAGTGACCCGCTGCTGGACAACGCCCTGTCGCTGATCATCCCGTTCGCCGTGGTGTTCACCGCCGAGCACCTGCACGCCTCCGGGGTGGTCGCGGTCGTCGTCACCGGCCTGGTGCTCGGGCACAAGCTGCCCCAGTTGCTGTCGGCGGCGTCCCGCCTGCAGACCGGCGCGTTCTGGCGGCTGGTCCGCTTCCTGCTGGAGGGCCTGGTCTTCCTGCTGGTCGGACTCCAACTGCGGGAGGTGCTGCGCGACCTCGACGAGCCGATCGGCTCGCTCGCCCTGATCACGTTCGCGGTGCTCGCCGCCGTCTTCCTCACCCGGTTCGTCTGGCTCTTCCCGGCCACCTACCTGGCCCGGTTGGTGCCCCGGGTCCGTCGCCGCGACCCCAGGCCGTCGCCGAAGTTCCCGATCATCATCGGCTGGGCCGGGATGCGCGGCGTGGTGACCCTGGCCGCCGCCCTCGCGTTGCCGCTGACCCTCGCCGACGACGAGCCGTACCCCCGGGCGTTGTTCATCTGGTTGGCCTTCGCGGTGATCGTCTTCACACTCGTCGGCCAGGGAGCCACGCTACCGTTGGTCGCGCGTCGGTTGCGGCTGCCACCGGACGACCCGGTGCAGGACGCGCTGTCCGCGGCCGGTGTGCAGCAGCAGGCCAGCCGGGCCGCTCAGGAACGCCTCGACGAGTTGGCCGACAGCGCCCCGGAGGTGGTGGTGGACCGGCTACGTCGAGCGGTGGAGGACCGCACCAACATGGCGTGGGAACGGCTCGGTGGCACCGAGCGGGAGACCCCGTCACAGGCGTACGGTCGGCTGCGGCAGGAGATGATCGACGCCGAGCGGGACGTGTTCCGGGCTGCCCGGGACTCCGGTCAGATTCCTGAGGAGGTGCTGGTGCGGGCCTATCGTGACCTGGACCTGGAAGAGTCGTTGCTGCGGGAGGTCGAGAAGTGAGCTGTCAGCACCTGACCGAGGCGGGTGCCGTCGAGGCGCGCACCCCCGACGAGTGCGCGGACTGCGTCGCCGTCGGCGACACCTACTGGGTGCACCTGCGTACCTGCCTGAGCTGCGGGCAGGTCGGCTGCTGCGACTCGTCGCCGAACCAGCACGCGAGCAAGCACTTCGCCTCCACCGGGCACCCGGTGATCCGCTCCGCGCAGCCCGGCGAGGCGTGGCGCTGGTGCTACGTCGACGAGGAGATCGGCTGACCAGCGGCGGGTAGCGGCTCGGCGCGGTTCGCCAGGGCCCGTCGGGTCAGCGGTGGCACGGCCAGACCGGTGACCGCGAGCAGCCCGGCCAGGGCCAGCCAACCGGCCGGGCCGCCGCCGAGGACCAACCAGGTCAGCAACGCCGGTCCGGCCGCGCGGGCCAGCCCGGCGAGCAGCGTGTCGGCCCCCTGGTAGGCGCCGATGGCGTCCGGGGCGGCGAGGTCGTAGGCCAACGCCGCCCCGGACGCGCCGTGCCACAGATCGCCCAGCGTGTAGATCACCGTCGCGCCCAGGAGCAGACCGATCGCGGCCACGGTGGGCACGACGGCGGTCACGGCCCAGAGCAGCATCCCGGCCGCGAGCACCAGGCCGGCCCGCCGCATCGTCGCCGCCGCCGGCACCGCGTGCCGGGCGCTCCCGCTGAGCCGTACCGCGAGCAGCACGGTGAGCACCGTGTTGACCAGCAGCACGGCCGCGACCGTCACCGGGGGCGCGTCGGTGCGGGTCACCACCCACAGCGGCAGGATCAGCGTCAGCGCGACCCAGTGCAGGGAGAGCACTGCCGAAGCGCCGGCGACCGCGAGGAAGCGCCCGTCGCGCAACGCGCGACCCGGTCGTGGCCGGACGGACCGCCGGACCGGCGGGTACGACGGCAGTCGCATGATCAGCGCCGCCGACAGCAGATAGGTCACGACGTTGCCGACCACCAGCAGCCGGTACGCCCACCCGGTGTCCGCCACCAGCGCGAACGCGGCCAGCCCCGCGCCGAGCGTGACGCCCAGGTTCGCCACCGCGCGGAGGGTCGCGAAGGCGTGCACCCGGCCCTCCGGACCGCCGACCGCGGCGACCAGCGCGGCGCGGACCGCCAGGTTGCCGGAGACCAGCAACGCGTCCACAGTGGCCACCAACAGGAAAACCGGAAAGGAGCCGACCAACAGGTACGCGGCGGCGACAACGGCCTGTGCCAGCTGCAGGACCGCACGCAACGCTCGGGGATCACGCCGGTCGGCGAGCCCACCGAACGGCACGCTCGCGGTGAGCCCGACCAGGCCTGCGATGGTGAGCCCCCACCCCACCTCGGTCGGCGTGAGCCCCACGGAGCGGGTCAGGTAGAGCGCCGCAGCCGTCACCCACAACCCCGTGCCGACAGTGTTGGCCAGGGTGGCCAGCGACAGCGTGCGCAGCCGACCGGGCGGCGGCAGCGGCGACAACGACCGCCAGCGGCCACGAAACCCCGCCCGGGTGCCCATCCACCGACCCTAGAGCCGCTGCCCGCGTACCGATGCCCCGCACAGTGCGGCCCCGGTCACATTCCGTGTCAGGTCATCGACTGATCCCGCCGGCCGTCCTGCCCGGTCGTGCGGACGGAACTGACGAACCAGCCACCTGATCCGACATCTATCGGCTTGTCGACCCAGGGCTGCACGATGGCGGCGACGTCCGAGGTCACCGGCCACACGTCGACAACCCACCCCTGCGGCGTCACGTCGACGTGTGCGCGCAGTGGCTCAACGACATCCGGCGGCAGAACCCACGAACTCTCCAGCGAGTTGTGCGCGCCGAACTCCTCGACCACGTTCACGACCAGCACCATCCCAACCTAGCCATGACAACCCGCCACCTCCCGACCGGCTGGGTGTGGACCGGGGACCGTCAGGTCCGTCGGTGATACTGGTTGCGGCGGGGGAGTTGGTCGGGATCGAGCCAGGCCGGCGGGACGAACTCCGGGTGGCCGTCGCCGCCGAGCCGGACCGCCCACTCGCCTCGGTGGACGTGTCGGTGATGGTGGGCGCAGAGCAGTACGGAGTTGGCCAGGCTGGTGCCGCCACCGTCGACCCAGTGGTGGATGTGGTGGGCGTCGCACCAGCGGGGCGGGCGGTCGCAGCCCGGGAAGGCGCAGCCGCGGTCGCGCAGGACGAGGGCGCGTCGCAGAGGCCCGGTGACCAGTCTGCGTTGCCTGCCCACGTCGAGCGTCTGGCCGCTGCCGCCGAGGACGGCCGGCAGGATCGCCGCGTCGCAGGCGAGGCGACGTACCGTCTCCGGGGTCACCAGTGGCCCGGTGTCGAGGGTGCCTGCGTCGAGCTGCCGGGTCAACACGTCGAAGCTGGTGGTGACGACGACCTGGGCGGGCTCGCCGCCGTGCTCGGGTAGCTCACCGGTGCGCAGAGCGAGCCGGCAGAGGTCGGCGAGCGCGTCGTGACGGCGTTGCCCGGTACAACGACGATCGTCCGGACCGGTCGGCGCGGTCAGGGGATCGAGCGCGGCGCGCAGCAGACCGGCCGCCTCGGCATCCAGGTTGCCGGACAGTCGCAGGCGACCGTCGCGTAGCTGGGAGAGCGTGACGTGACGGTCCCGTTCGGCTCGACGCGCCTCGGCCTCCAACGCCGCCCGCGTCGCGGCTTCGGCGACCTCCGGGGCGACGTGGTCGAGGACCCGGGTGCCCACCTTGCGCAGCAGGGCCGGCTCGAACTGCCCGGCCCACTCGACCAGGACACCTACCGCTTTCTCGGCCGCCTCGGCACCAGCGGCCGTGTGCACAGTGCGGACCGTGTCGCTGATGACCCGGGCCTGCTCCACGCTGATGTCTCCGCTGGCCAACGCGGCGCTCACCCCGGGCGCTCCAGCGTCGAGCGCGGCGGCGAGATCGACCAGCCGGCGAGCGGCGGAGACGCTGAGACGCAACCGGTCCCGCAACCACACCGCCGTCGACGACGCGCCCTGCGTCAGGGCCGTGCCACGGCCGTCCACCTCGCGCACCAGGGCCAGTTGCACGGCCGCCAGGCGCTGCTCGAGCCGGTGCGCGGCGTCGAGTGCCGCGACGAGGTCGTGCTCTGGAAGAGCCCACACTGAGGCGTCGAGGCAGTCCGCGACTGCCGCCTCCGCCTGCGCCAACCCCTCCAACATGAACCGAGATTAGAACACGTGTACGACATTTTCGTCTCCTGGTGCGGACACCGCAGCGCGGCGATCGAAGGGCCCCTGGATGCTCGTCCCCGGCCTTCCCGCCCACGGTCATGGGGTGTGGGGATTGCTCTCGGTCGGCCTCAGTGGGCCACGCGGTCGGCGAGACGTTCGGTGGCGAGGCAGGAGACGAGGCAGCGTTCCTTGGCGTTGCCGCTGAGTCGGGCGGTCCAGTCGGTGAAGCCGCCGTCGCCGATCTCCAGGTCGCCGCCGAGGATGCTGATCCGTAGGGCGCAACCGGTGTAGTAGCCGCGGGCGCGGGTGCGTTCCGGTTCGTCCACGAGCGGCACCGTGCTCCCGTCCAGCGCCGGTCGGACGGTGTCGGCCAGCCGCTCCTGGGTCACCTGGTCGTCGAAGGTCGTGACGTGCAGTTGAGGGGCCGCCGTCGGCGCCAGGTCGGCCAGGACGGTCTGCCGGTAGGTGAGGTGCCGGATCAGCAGTCGGGCCTGGGTGCTGTCCGAGCCGACGGCCCGGGCGCTGGACACCAGGGCGAAGAGCCGGAAGTGCGCCGACATCCCGGGTCCGAAGTCCTGCGCCCGCAGCACGCGGTGGACGGCGGCCAGGTGCACCTCTTCCTGGTGACGGCGGCGCAGGGCCGCCTCGATCGCCAGGGCGTTGGTGGGGTCGCTCACCACCTCGCCGGCCCGCACGGTCGCGGGCCACTCCTAACAGCAGGCTGCGCAGGTCCGCACCGGACAGTCCGGCCAGTGCGGCCCGCGATCCCGCCGGCATCGCCGCCCACACCCGACGCTCCGAGTCGGTCAGATCACCGATGCCCATGGCCCCCACCATGGCCTACCCGGAACGACGGATCCACCGGGTTTGGCGCGCGCGGTTGGTGAATCGTTCACGACATCAGCTCGACAGCACCCGGCAAGCACTGGTGGTCTCCTCGCCCGCCGCCCGCCGCCCGCCGCCCGCCGCCCGCCGCCCGCCGCCCGCCGCCCGCCGCCCGCCGCCCGCCGCCCGCATGCGGTGCGGGGAGCGCGGGCGTCGGTCGCCGCCTATGATCCGCCGAATGGTGCATCAGGACGGGGGCCGGGCGTGATCAGTGCGGTCTTCTTCGACGTCGGCGGGACGATCATCGACGAGTCCCGCGAGTTCGCCGACTGGGCGGACTGGCTCGGCGTTCCACGGCACACGTTCTCGGCGGTCTTCGGTGCGGTTGTCGCCCGAGGGCTGGACTACCAGGAGACGTTCCGAACCTTCCGCCCCGACTTCGATCTCGCCGCCGAACTCGACCGTCGCGCGAGGGCCGGTCGGCCGGAGACGTTCGGCGAGGAGGACCTCTACCCGGACGCACGAGGGTGCCTGACCGCGTTGCGGGACCAGGGGCTGTTGGTGGGCCTGGCCGGTAACCAGCCGGCCCACGCCGAGGCCACCCTGCGCGCTCTCGGCCTTCCCGTGGACGTCATCGGCACCTCGCACGGTTGGGGCGTGGCGAAGCCGTCGGCCGCCTTCTTCGAGCGGGTCGTCGCCGAGGGTGGCGGGGACGCGTCGTCGATCCTGTACGTCGGCGACCGGCCCGACAACGACGCCCGTCCGGCGCTGGCGGCCGGGCTCGAGGCCTGCCTGATCCGGCGTTCGCCGTGGGGGCACATCCTCGACCTCCCGGCCGTGGCCGAGCAGTGCCTGTTCCGGATCGACTCGCTCGACGACCTGCCGGGTCTGGTCGCCGAGCACAACGCGGCACGCGCCCGGGGCGGGTAGCCCTGTGGTGGCCGCCCCGGGGGGAGGGGCGGCCACCACAGGAACCAGCGTCAGGTCAGCGAGCAGGCCGACCCGTTGACGGTCACCAGACCGGGACCGGGATTGGCGCCGCCGGTGGTCGTCGCGTTGAAGCCGAACGTCACCGAGCCGCCGGGTGCGACCTTGGCGTTGTACGACTCGTTGCGCGCGGTCACCGTCGCGCCGGACTGGGTGACCTTCGCCAGCCATGCCTCGCGGACCCGCTGGTCGCCGGTGAACGCGAACCGCACGTTCCACCCGTTGACCGCCGTGGCGCCGGTGTTGCGGACGGTCAGCTGGGCGGTGAACCCGGTGCCACCCTGCCAGGCGCCGTAGTTGGTGTAGGCCACCGAGCAGGTGGTCGCCGGCACCGCGCCGGAGTCACCCTGGTCGGCCAGGAACGAGGCAATCCAGGTCAGCGCCGAGTTCCAGTTGATCGCCACCTCGTTCGTCGAGTACGAGTTGATGTCGTCGACGTAGCAGAACATCGGCTCGCACCCGGCCAGCAACTGCGCCACGAACGGGTCCTGGAGGGCCGCGTTCGGGCCACCGGCGATCGAACCGGCCGGCGGCCGGGGCATCGTCGGGTCGAGTTGGTGGCCGAAGATGCGGCTGTGCTGGTTCTGTGCCGCGTGCTCGCCCCAACCGGTGACGTAGGAGATGTTCAGGGCGTTGCGACCGAGGATGTAGTCCATCGCCTGCACGGCGCCGTCGCGGTAGGCGGCGTTGCGGGTCAGGTCGAAGGCGGTGGCCAGGACGACGGCGTTGTTGATGACGTTGCTGTTGCCGCCCCAGAAGTAGCTGTCGGCGTCACCGGGCATCGGCAGCCCGTACGCCTGCCGGCGCAGCTCGGCCAGGTACGTGTCGGCGGCGGCGGTGACCGAGGCGCGTACCCGGGCCAGGTCGGCGGCGGGTAGCCCGTTCGGCACGGTCGCCAGGTCGAGGCGGCCCAGCGCGGCGACGCTCTGCCAGCCGAAGCCGCGCGGTTCGAACACGTCGCCGGTGTGGTGCGGCGACGCGGTCAGGTCGGTCAGGTAGGTCTGTGCTCCGGTGGTCAGGTACAGCTCGACGGCCGCCCAGTAGAACTCGTCGGAGACGTTGCTGTCGTCGTACGCGCCGCCGCCGGTGCCGTCGGTCGGGCTGGCGTACACCGCCGGGTTGGCCTTGGCCGCGCTGTAGGCGGTCTTCGCCGCGGCGGCGCAGCGGTTCGCGAACGCCGCGTCGTAGGGGGCGAACAGGCGCGCGCACTGGGCGGCGGTGGCGGCCATGTTGAGGGTCGCGGCGGTCGACGGCGGGTGCAGCTCGCGCCGCTGCGGGTCGTCCTCCGGGGCGAGCGGCAGCCCGGTCCAGTTCTGGTCGTGGATCTTGTGGTGGACCATTCCGGCGAGCGGCTTGCCGGCGGGCACCTGCATGCGCAGCAGGAACTCCAGCTCCCAGCGGGCCTCGTCGAGGATGTCCGGTACGCCGTTGCCGCGCTCGGGCACCCGCAGGGTGCTGTCGCCCAGCGCGGCGCCGCCGTCGGCGGTGGCCGCCGTCTTGGTCCGCTCGAAGGTGCTCAGCAGCTGGTAGGTGGCGATGCCGCCGTTGACCACGTACTTGCCGTGGTCGCCTGCGTCGTACCAGCCGCCGCGCACGTCGAGGGAGTAGTCGCAGACGCCCGGCTGGCAGGGCACGTTGGTGTCGCCCTGGTTGGGTGCCACGCCGAGGTGACCGGCGGGGCGGGCGTACTCGTCCCCGATCAGGTCACCGTCGATGGCGATGCCGCTGCGCTGGGCGTAGAAGAACTGCAGCGAGTCGGAGCGCAACCGGTCGTAGAGGGTGCCCGAGATGTCGAACGGGTGGCTGGTCTCGCCGTCCACGGTGAGCGTCAGCCCGCTGGCCGGGGTGCGGTAGCTGGAGAAGTCGACGGTGTGCACGTTCTGCCCGGAGGCGGCGTCGACACCGCGTGCGGTGGTGGTGCCGCTGGCCACGACGGCGCCGGCGGAGGAGCGCAGCTGCCAGGGCAACGCCGCGGTGGCCTCGGTGACGACGGTGGCGTTCTTCGGCCCACCGGGCAGGTAGCCGACCTGGTTGACGCGCACCCGTGGCCCGGTGTCCGGCACGTACGGCTCGGGGGGCTCGCCGCCGCGCAGGGAGACGTCGTCCAGGCAGATGGTCTGCGCCTCGGCGGCGCCACCGACCTGGAAGATCAGTTGGGCGTTGGGGTTGGTGTCCGGCACGGTGAAGGTCTGCTCGACCCGCTGCAGGGTGCCGGTCGCGGTGGCGTCCACCGCCGCGTACGTGGTGTAGGGGGCGCTGCCGAGCTGCAGTACGGCCTTGACGGCGGCGCCGGGGGTGGCGGAGACGGCGAAGCCGAGGGTGTATTCGGCGCCGGCGATCAGCGGCACGCCGTCCTGGCCGATGCCGGCGTCCCACGGGTTGGCCAGCCCACCGGCGACGGTGGTGCAGAGCCGGCCGTCGGTGACCGCGAGCGCGCCGGTGCCGAAGGAGAACCAGGGGCTCACTCCGGCGCTGAAGTCGCCGTTGTCGATCTGCTCGGGTGCGTCCGGGGGTGGGTCGGCGTGGGCCGCGCCGGCGCCCGCGCCGGTGAGGGCCAGAGTGGTCGCCGCAGCCAACAGCAGGCGGCGTCGGGATGACGTCACGGGGAGTCCTTCCGGGACGGAGACGGGACGGTGGTGGCGACAAGAAGCTGGGAGCGCTCCCAATATCGGCTCGATGTTTCCAGCGTCGGTAGACGATGTCAATTGATCCGGTTGGATGGGTTGGGGCGTCCGACGAGGGCGGTCGGTGTGCGGGGTGGGCCGACACGCGGTGGCACCAAGACGTGAGATTGGCCGCGCCACGCGCCGTCGTCCTGATCTCCTAGAGACAACTGCGCCCTTCGCCTGGCAGGCTGCCTCCCATGACCCTGAAGCTGCGTTCCGTGGGAACGAGCGATCCTGGGCTGATCCGCAGCGGGAACCAGGACGCCCTGCACGCCGGCACCTGGCTCGTCGCCGTCGCCGACGGCATGGGCGGGATGGCCGCCGGCGACCTGGCCAGCGCCCTCACCATCGACGCGGTCGCCCCGCTCGACGTGGAGACACCCGAGGACGCCCTGGTGGCCGCGCTCGAAGGCGGCATCGCGTTGGCCACCTCCCGGATCCGCCAGGCGGTCGCCGAGGATCCCGAGCGTCAGGGCATGGGCACCACCCTCACCGCCCTGCTCTTCGCCCGTACCGGCAGTTGCCTGGCCCTGGCGCACGTCGGCGACTCCCGGGCCTACCTGTACCGCGACGGCGTGCTCAAGCAGGTCACCCGCGACGACACGTTCGTCCAGATGCTGGTGGACCAGGGCGTGATCACCCCGGACCAGGCCAGCAGCCACCCGCGACGCGCCGTGGTCACCCAGGCGTTGCAGGGCGACGAGGTCTCCCCGGCGTACGCGACGATGGTGCCCCGGGCCGGCGACCGGTGGTTGCTGTGCAGCGACGGGCTCTCCAACGTCGTCCGTCCGGACACCCTCACCGAGGTGCTCGCCGGTTACCCGGACCGGGCGGAGTGCGTCGGCAAGCTCATCGACCTGGCGCTGCACGCCGGCGCGCCGGACAACGTCACCGTCGTGGTGGCCGACGTCGCGGAGGAGTAGCGCCGACGATCAGCGCCGCCGTGGCGTGGCGTGCCGGGTGGGCGTCGCCGTTCCCGGGTCCTCCGGCCACGGGTGCCGTGGATAGCGCCCGCGCAACTCGGAACGGACCTGCGGGTAGCCGGTGCGCCAGAACGAGGCCAGATCGGCGGTGACCGCCACCGGCCGACCGGCGGGGGAGAGCAGGTGCAGCAGCACCGGCACCCGTCCGTCGCCGACGTGTGGTGCCACCGCCCAACCGAACGTCTCCTGGAGCTTCACCGCCAGCACCGGCGCGGCCGGGTCGGTGTAGTCCACCCGGATCCGGGACCCGCTGGGCACCTCGATCCGCTCCGGGGCCACCGCGTCCAGCCGGGCCGCCAGCGGCCAGGGCAGCAGCCGGCGCAGCGCCGACGTCACGTCCGCCCGGGCCAGGTCGGCGCGGCGTCGGGCGGCTGCCAACTCCGGCCCCAACCAGGTCGGCGCCGCGTCGAGCAACGTCTCGTCGCCGACGTCCGGCCACGGGTCGCCGAGGTGGTGCCGGAGGAACGCGAGCCGCTCGCGCAGCGCCCGCGCCGACGGTGTCCAGGACAGCAGGCCCAGGCCCTCCTGACGCAGACCGGTGAGCAACGCCTCGGCCACCTCGGCCCGGTCCGGCCGGTCCAGTCGCCGCTGGACCAGCTCGATCGCGCCCAGCCGGGTCACCTCCCGGGCCACCACGTCCCCGTCGGCCCAGCCCACCTCCCGTTCCGTGCGCAGCAGTGGGCCCGCCGCCTCCCGGGCCGTCGCCTCGTCCACCGGCGAGGCCCGGCGGATCCGCGCCGCCCGCGCGCCGGGCGTGCGGTCCGCGACGGCCACCGCCAGCCAGTCGGCACCGGCCAGCCCCGAGCCGGCCGTCAGGTCCGCGGCGGTCCCGCCCGTCATCAGGTACGCCGAGCCGCCCGGCCGCCGCACCCGGGCCAACCGTTCCGGGTACGCCAGACCGACGAGCAGCCCGGCGGCGAGATCGTCGCTCAACGCACCCGCGGTGGCCCGTCCCGTCGAGTCGGTGGCCCGACCGTTCGCCCCATCGGTGGGCAGCGCGGCCCGCAGCCGTCGTACCTCCGTGCGCCAGCGGGCGGTCGTGCCCGCGTCGACACCGGCTCGCAGCCGACGCCAGCCGGCCACCAGGTCGTCGCCGGGGCCGGCCACGCTCTCCTCGGCGAGGAGGGCGACCACCTCGGCCGCCCGGTCGGCGCCGACCCGGTCGGCGCCGTCGAGCAGTGCCCGGGCCAGTCGGGGGTGCGCCCCGGCGGCGGCGATCGTCCGTCCCCGGGTGGTGATCCGGCCCTCGGCGTCGACCGCTCCGAGGGTGTGCAGCGTGTCCCGGGCCACCGTCATGGCGGCGACCGGTGGCGGGTCGGGCAGCGCGAGCCCGACACCGTCCGGCCGACCCCAGGCGGCCAGCTCCAACGCGAAGCCGCTGAGGTCGGCGGTGGCGATCTCCGGTTCGGGGCGCGCGGGCAGCCGCTCATGGGTCGCCTCGGACCAGCACCGGTAGACGTACCCGGGAGCCTCCCGACCGGCCCGGCCCGCCCGTTGGGTGGCGGCGGCTCGGGAGACCGGCACGGTGACCAGCGCGCCCAGCCCTCGGGCCAGGTCGATGCGGGGCACCCGGGACAACCCCGCGTCCACCACGACCCGCACGCCCGGGACGGTCAGGCTGGTCTCGGCGAGCGCGGTGGCCAGCACGACCCGGCGTCGATCGGCGGGACGCAGGGCGGCGTCCTGCTCGGTGCCGCGTTGACGGCCGTGCAGCGGCAGCAGCGCGACAGTCTCCCGCAGGTCGGCCAGGCGGCCGGTGACCGCCGCGATCTCGCCGGCCCCGGGCAGGAAGACCAGCACGTCGCCGTCGCGTTCGCGCAAGGCGCGCCGGACGGTGGCCGCCACGTGGTCGAGCAGGGCCCGGTCCACCGGCCCGGCCCCGGGTGGGGCGATCGGGCGTGGCGGCGGCGACCAGATCCGCGTCACCGGGTGCAGAGCCGCGTCGGCCCGTACCACCGGGGCCGGGGCGGACCCGCCGAGCAGCGCGCCGAACCGGTCGGTGTCCGGGGTGGCGGACATCGCCAGCAACCACAGGTCCGGCCGGAGGGTGGCCCGGGCCTCCACGGTGAAGGCCAGCGCGAGATCGGCGTCGAGCTGTCGTTCGTGGCACTCGTCGAGCAGCACGGCACCCGTGCCGGGCAGCTCCGGGTCGTGGTGCAGCCTGCGGAGCAGCAGACCGGTGGTGACCACCTCCACCCGGGTGTGCGGCCCCACCCGGCGTTCGCCGCGGACCGCGTAGCCGACGCGCTCGCCCACCCGCTCGCCGAGCAGCTCGGCCATCCGTCGGGCGGCGGCGCGGGCCGCCACCCGACGGGGTTGGGCGATCACCACCCGGCCGGTGACCCGGTCGGCCACGGCCAGCGGCGCGAGGGTGGTCTTGCCGGTGCCCGGCGGGGCCACCAGGACGGCGGTGCCGGCCCTGTCGAGTGCCGCGACCAGCGCCGGCAGCACCGGGCGTACCGGCAGGTCCACTGTCACGTCGGAGAGCACGGCCCAGTCTCGCACCGGCGGAGACACCTCAGCGGCGACGGACCTCACCGACGCCGGACACGAAGGCCCGCCAGGCTGCCGGGCCGAAGGCGAGCACCGGGCCGGTCCGGTCCTTGCTGTCGCGTACGGCGACTCGACCGTCGGCTGTCGCGACCTCCACGCAGTTGCCGTTGCCACTGCTGCGCGTGCTGGTGCGCCAGGCCGCTCGGGTCGGGTCGTGCGCGGTCATCCGTGGTACCTCTCGTCTGCGTCGGCGTGCCGCCGAAGCGGTCACGCAAAGTTACGAGAAGCATCCGAAAGGCGGGTCAAGGACGCCGTCGGATCGAGCGCCATCCGGCACAGCTCCTCGTGCAGAAGGCTATACCCGAGCACCTGGTCGGCCTCCTCCAGAGCCAGCCCCATCGTGAGGTTATCCAGGTAAACCACGGACGCGTCGGCGGCGTCGGCGAAGTTGAGGATCACGTACGGGGTGCTCATCGCGGGATGGCCGCCGGCTGCGAAGGGAAGTACCTGAATTGTCACGTTGGGTAACTGTGCGATGCGGCTCATGTGGATCAACTGTTCGGCCATCACGGCGGGACCGCCGACCGGGCGCAACAGCACCGCCTCGTTGAGCACCACCGAGAGGTGGACGGGGTTCTCGCGGCGCAGCACCTCCTGCCGGTGCAGTCGGGCGGCGACCTTGCGCTCCAGGCCGTCCTCGCCGGCGGTGCGTCGGAAGATCTCCCGGGCGTACGCCTCGGTCTGCAGCAGCCCCGGCACCGACTCGGCCTCGTACGTGCGCAACGCCGCCGCCTCGGCCTCCAGCCCCACGTAGAACTCGAACCACTCGGGCAGCACGTCGCTGTAGTTCTGCCACCAGCCGCGTTGCTGGGCCCCTCGGGCGATCTCGATCAGGGCCTCCGCGTCCGAGCCGGTGACCTCGTACAGGGCGAGGGCGGCACGGACGTCGCGGGGTTTGATGCCGATCTGCGCGGTCTCGATCCGGGAGAGGTTGCTCTTCGACATGTCGAGCTGGCGGGCGGCCACGTCGAGGGTCATCCCGGCGCGTTCCCGGAGCTGGCGAAGCTCCCGGGCGATGCGTCGGCGGCGCACGGTCGGGCTGGCGGCGGGTCGGCTGGTGGGGGTGGCGGTCACTGTCCGAGTCTGACAGACCAAGATCCGCAGGTCGTGCCTGCACGGAGTGCAACTTTCAAATCTGGGAGTTGCGTTGCAATAGCTCTCGGTGCATCCTTTCCCGGTCACGAACACTGTGGACACACCTGTGCGGGAGGACCGTTGCTCATCGCCGACGAGTTCTTCCTGATCGCCCACAACGACAGTCGTGGCAAGGCCAAGCTGCACCCCGCGGCGACCGGGTTCGGGCTGGCCGGCGGGCTGCTCGGCGAGCTGATCCTCTACGGACACATCACCGTGTCGGGCGGGCAGGTCACCGTCATCGACCGCCGTCCACCGGCGGACGCGCTGGCGCACACCGTGCTCGACCAGTTGATCGGCGAGCCCCAGCACCAGGAGCTGCGTACCTGGCTCAGCTTCCTGGCGCAGAGCGCGACGACCTCGGTGGGGGAGCGCCTGGCCCGGGCCGGCGTGCTGCGTCGGCAGGAGAGTCGACGGCTGCTGCGTACCTCGGTCACCTACCTGCCGATCGACCTCAACGCGGTGGCCTGGCCGGCGACCCGGCTACGGGCGCTGTTGGAGCGGCCCGACCCGCCGAACGTGCCGGACGCCCTGCTGCTCGGCCTCGTCGTGGCCGCGGGGCTGACCCGTGAGGTGCTGTGGAGCGCCGGTCCGCGCGCCCACCACCGGCTGAACGTCCTCATCCCCGCACTGCCGGCGCCGCTGAAGGAACTGGTCGGGCACACCGAGGCCGCCGTCGGCGCCGCCGTGCTGCGCGGCATCCCCTGATTTCCCCGGTAACCCCTGCCCCTCCCCCTCGACGACCGGAGTAGTCGTATGCCCCCGACATCGACAGTCGACCGACCCAGCAACGTCTCCGATGCCCTGGCCCGAGGCCGCCTCGGCATCCCTTCGGTGATCTTCTTCGTGCTCTCCGCGGCCGCGCCGCTGACCGTGGTCGCCGGCGTCGTCACCACCGGCTACGGCGTCATCGGGGTGACCGGCATCCCGCTGGCCTTCCTGCTGGTCGCCGCGGTGCTCGCCCTGTTCTCGGTGGGCTACGTGGCGATGTCGCGCCGGGTGGAGAACGCCGGTGCCTTCTACGCCTACATCTCCCGTGGTCTCGGGCGACCGGTGGGTGTGGGTGCCTCCTGGGTCGCGTTGATCGCGTACAACGCGTTGCAGGTCGGGCTGTACGGCACCATCGGCGCGGCGGCCGAGCCGGTGCTCGACCGGATCTTCGGTGGGCACCCGCACTGGGCGGTCGTGGCCCTGGTGGCGTGGGCGTTGGTCGGCCTGCTCGGCCTGCTCCGGGTGGACATCAACGGTCTGGTCCTGGCCGCGCTGCTGGTCGCCGAGATCGTGGTGATCCTCGTCTTCGACCTGGGACAGATCGGCAACCCGGCCGGCGACCAGGTCAGCTTCGCCGGCTTCGCACCGGACAACCTCTTCGTGCCGGGTGTCGGCGCCGTGCTGGTGCTGGCCATCCTGGGCTTCGTCGGCTTCGAGTCCGCGGTGGTCTTCAGCGAGGAGAGCAAGGATCCCAAGCGGACGGTGCCACTCGCGACGTACCTGTCAGTGGTGATCATCGCGGGGCTGTACGCGCTGTCGTCCTGGACCATGGCGGTTGCCGTGGGTCCGGACCAGATCGTCGCCGAGGCCGGCGAGCAGAGCGTCGGGCTGATCTTCAACCTGGCCGCCGCGCATCTCGGCGACACCGTGGTCACCATCGGGCAGGTGCTCTTCCTGACCTCGGTGCTCGCCGCGATGATCTCGTTTCACAACACCACGGCCCGCTACACGTTCGCGCTGGGCCGCGAGCGGGTGCTGCCCGCGGTGTTCGGGCAGACCTCGGCCCGGTCCGGCGCGCCCCGGGCGGCCTCGGTGGCGCAGAGCGTCCTCGGCCTGGTGGTCATCCTCGTGTACGCGGTCAACGGCTGGGATCCGGTGGTCCAACTGTTCTTCTGGGGCGGCACCACCGGCGGGTTCGGCGTACTGCTACTGATCGCCACCACCTCGGTCGCGGTGATCGCCTACTTCGCCCGCTCCGACGGCGGGGAGAACGTGTGGCGGCGGGCCGTCGCGCCCAGCCTGGCCAGCATCGCGCTCTTCGTGATCATCTGGTTGGCGGTGTCGAACTTCGCCAACCTGCTCGGCGTCGCGCCGGACTCCACCCTGCGCTGGGCGTTGCCCGCCGTGTACCCGGTGGCCGCCCTGCTGGGCATCGGCTGGGCGCTGGTGCTGCGCGCGAACCGGCCGGACACGTACGCCCGGATCGGCCTGGGCGCGGCGAGCAGCGCCGCCGTCGTCACGCCGGCCGCCCCGTCCACCGTGGAGGCGACCCGATGAGCGTGGTCATCGAGCGGCTCGGGCCGGAGGAGACCGCCCTCGTGGCGGGTCGGATCGCCGAGGCGTTCACCGTGCTGGAGGTGACGTACTGGTTGGTACCCGACGCGAGCAAGCGGGAGGCGGTGCTGGCCGGGGACTTCGAGATCCTGGTCGGCCACGCCATGCGGCACGGCATGGTGCACGCCACCGAGGACCGGGCGTCGGTGGCGGTCTGGTTCCCGTCGGTCGGCGAGCCGGCGCCGCCACCGGCGGACTACGACGCCCGACTGGCCGCCGCCTGCGGTGAGTGGACCGACCGGTTCCAGCACCTGGACGAACTGTTCGCGGCGAACCACCCGCACCCGGACCACCACCACCTGGCCTTCCTGGCGACCCGGCCGGACCGGCAGGGGCAGGGGCTGGGCAGCGCGTTGATGCGGCACCACCACGCCTGGCTGGACGCCAACGGGATGCCCGCGTACCTGGAGGCGAGCAGCCCGCGCAGCCGGGACCTGTACGCGAGGCACGGCTATCTGGCGGGCGAGCCGTTCCGGGTGCCCGACGGCACACCGTTCTGGCCGATGTGGCGGGAGCCGGCGGGGAACTGACACCGCCCCGCACCCGCTGTCACGTGAGCGTGACAACACGGAGACGAGCGGAGGGCCGGGTCCACGGACCCGGCCCTCCGCTTCGTCAGGTGCTCAGTACGTGCCGTCCAGCTGGCCGCGCAGCTTGGTCAGCGCCCGGGTCAGCAGCCGGGAGACGTGCATCTGCGAGACGCCGATCTGGTCGGCGATCTGCGACTGGGTCAGGTTGCCGTAGAAGCGCAGCGTGAGGATCTTCTGCTCGCGCTCGTCCAGGGTGGCCAGCGCCGGGCCGAGGGCGACCCGCAGCTCGGCCAGCTCGAACTCGTTGTCCTCGCCGCCGAGCATGTCGCCCAGTTCGGTGGCCCGCTCGCCGTCGCCGGTCGGGGTGGACAGCGACACCGCGTTGTAGGCGCGGGCGCCCTCCAGGCCCTCCAGGACCTCTTCCTCGGTGAGCTTGAGGTGGGCGGCGATGTCGGCGACCGTCGGCGAGCGGCCGAGGGTCTGCAGCAGCGAGCTGTTGGCGTCGGAGATGGCCAGCCGCAGCTCCTGGAGCCGGCGGGGCACGCGGATGTCCCAGGTGCGGTCCCGGAAGTGTCGCTTGAGTTCGCCGATGATGGTGGGGATCGCGTAGCCGGCGAAGTCGACACCCCGGGAGGGGTCGAACTTGTCGATGGCCTTGATCAGGCCGACAGCGGCGGTCTGGGCCAGGTCGTCGGTGGGCTCGCCGCGCCCGCTGTAGCGGTGGGCCAGGTGGTTGGCCAGCGGCAGCCAGGCCTCGATCGCGCGGTCCCGCAGGGCGGCGCGCGACGGGTGGTTGGCGGGCAGTGCGGCCATGGCGTTGAGCAGGTCGGCGGCGCTGTCGGTGAGAGCGCGCGGGTCGAGCTTGGTGGTGGCCTTGACGGCGGTGCTCGGCTGCTCGGTAATCGTTGGCGCGGTCATGGGTGGTCCTCCCTGCACCTCGTCCGCGGACAAAAAAGGTGTGACTCTTTGGTTTAGCTTTCTATTGGCCGTTCGGGAGTCACCTTAGCCTGATCGTCTCGCAGAAATCTAGCCGAAAGGCTGATGTACTTAAGGTGTGTTGAGCAACAAAAGGCGCAAAGCCGACATAAGTCGGTCAGGCTGTGAGGATCCTTACCCGTTCTCTCCGGTCGCGTCGCGTCATCCGGTCATCCGTCCGGCCTGACCGTGCGGTCTTGCCAGACCGCCAAGCGGTCAACATGAAATCCGACATCAGGGCAGCAGTGTCGCCTATCCGTCGTTGTCCCGCTGGCGGGACCGGCCGTAGCGTCGCGGGTACACACCCGGTTCGGAGGCACCGTGCTCGATCCAGCCGCTCCCCAGCTCGTCGTGAACAGTCGAACGCTCTACTTCAGTTGGCTGCCGGCGGACCCGGACGCGGTCGCCGCACTGGTTCCGCCGGGGCTGTGCCCCCGCCCGGACCGCCAGGTGTTCCTCAACCAGTACATCGTCGACGACGAGACCCAGACCTCCGGCTTCGGCGCGTACTCGCTGACCTACCTCGGGGTCTCACTGGTGGGCGTGGACGCCCCCGGTGGCCTCAACCCGGGGGGCTGGTGGAGCCACTACGTGGCCTCCAGCCGGCGGGTCCGTGAGTACGCCGCCGCCCGTGGTGCCCCGGTGCTCGCCGGGCGGACCAGGATCGAGGTGAGGGGCGAGGACCTGCTCTCCGAAACGGAGATCGACGGGACGACGGTGATCCAGGCCCGGTGCCGCGTCGGGCAGACCGGTCACGTGATCAGCAGCGGGCACCACCGCTACTTCACCCGTCGTGACGGTCAGCTGCTCAGCTCGGTGTACCCCTTCATCGCCGAGCCGGTCGCCCCGTTCGAGATCGAGTCGGTGGAGTTCCTCCAGCCGGGGCACCCGTTGTACGCGCTCCGCCCGGCCAACCCGCTGACCATCGGGTTCGGCTACTACGCGCCGCGCTCCTCGTTCGCGTACCCGGGCGGCCTGACCGTGCACCCGGTCGCCGCCCCGGAGCCGCTCCGGCCGGTTCACCAGGTGCCGGCCAACCTCGCCCGCAGTGGCCTGCCGTCCGGGTCGTAGACCAGCCGGTACACCGGCAACGCCCAGGCCCGGGTGTACCACGGCAACCGCTCGGGGCGGTGTGGACGCAGCCGACCGGGCGGCCGTTCGCCCACCTGACCACCGTCGTACCACCGCTGGAGCGCGTCGGCGGCGGCGGTGACCGCCGCGACGGCGGCCGCCGGGTCGAGCAGGTCGGCGTCGTCCGCGCCGTCCGGGTCCCGGTCCAGGTGCTCGCGCCACAGCCGCAGCCGCACGTCCCGGGCGAAGACCCGAGCGCCGTCCCCCTGCCCGGCGGGATCGGTTGGCTCGCGCCGGTCCCGGGTGTCGTCGAGCACCGCGCAGGACAACTCGCTGTCGTGCGTCCAGGACCGGCGGTTGAAGTTGTCGCTGCCCACGCTGGCCCAGACGTCGTCGACGACACACACCTTCGCGTGTACGTAGACCGGGTCGCCGGAGCGGTTCTCCACGTCGAACACGTGCACCCGGTCCGGTGCGGCGCGCTCGCACAGCGACAGTGCCTGCTCCCGCCCGACCATGTTCGGCGGCAGCGCCAGCCGGCCGTCCACGTCCGGGTGTCGCGGCACCACGGCGACCAGGTGCAGCTCCGGGTTGTCCCGCAACGCGTGCGCGAACAGGTCCGCGACCTCGGCGGACCAGAGGTACTGGTCCTCCAGGTAGATGAGTCGGCGGGCACGGTGCACCGCCTTGGTGTAACCCCGGGCCACGGTCCGCTCGCCGTCGGGCGCGAACGAGTAACGAGGGCGGACGGCCGGGTAGGTGCGCAGCACCTGGATCTGGTGCGGACCGCAGGGCGGTGGGTCGGCCGGCTGCTCGGGCAGTGGGTCCGGGCGCAGGTCCGCGCCGCGCAGCCGGTCCCGCAGGTAGGCGATCGGGTTCTCCGAATCCAGCGGCATCGGGTCGGTCCAGCGTTCCCGGAACAGGGTGTCCAACGCGCCCACCACCGGGCCGCGTACCGCGAGCTGGACGTCGTGCCAGGGCGGGTTAGATCCGTAACGGGGGGACATCTGCACCGGTTGCGGGTCACCACGATGATCGGCGTCGTCGCGGCGGCTGTGGCACAGGTCGATCCCGCCGGCGAACGCGATGTCCCGCTCCGGTGCGCCCGGATGCCGCAACACGACGAGCTTCTGGTGGTGTGACCCGCCGCGCCGGACCCGCTGGTCGAGCAGCACCTCGCCACCGGCTGCCGAGATCGACTCGCTGAGGTCGCGGTTCTCCGCCTCGCTGTAGGCCAGCACGTCGAGGTGCGAGCGCCAGATCAGCCCCTTGACCACCACGCCGCGTTGGGCGGCCTGGGCGAAGAGCTGGGCCACGGTCGGGCCGTCCGGGCGTAGCCGCTGGTCCGGGTCACCCCGCCAGTCGGTGAAGAACAGGTGGTCACCGGGGCCCAGCGCCTGCACCTCCTCGACCAGCCGGTCGAAGTACGCGGCACCGTGAATCAACGGCTCGGCGAGGTTTCCCGTGGTCCAGACGGGTAACCCAGACACCGGGTTGGCGCGTTCCTCAGCGGTGAGAAACCAGTCCTGCAACGGCACCGTCCAGCCCCCCTGGAGGTCGGCAACGTCCTCACGGTAGGACGACCGCCCCCCGTGCGCACGCCAGGCCGGAGGACCAGTGACCCGGCCAACGCCATCGACCAGCGACGCGACGACAGCCGAGGAGGCCACACCATGCCCCGCGACACGACGAACCCCGTGACCGAGGACCGCGAGCAGGCGGTGGAGAGCGAACGGGGTGCGCTGGTAGCGGTGTTGCTGATGGTGATTCTGGGCGTCGCCGGGATCTTCGCGGTCTCCTGAGGCGGCGCCGACGCCCCGGAGGTGACGCGGGGACGTCGGCGCCGACAGCGGTGGTGACCTGTGGTCAGGGCCGGGCGCCCTGGCCGCCGGTGTGCGGCAGACGCTCGCTGGGGATCACCCCGAGGCGGCCGGCCCGGAAGTCCTCGAACGCCTGGATCAGCTCGTCCCGGGTGTTCATCACGAACGGGCCGTACTGCGCCACCGGCTCCCGGATCGGCCGGCCACCCATGATGTAGAGGTCCAGCGCCGGGGTGTTGCCGTCCTGTGCGGCGTCGGCGGTGAACCGCAGCGCGTCACCCGGACCGTGCACCGCGAGCTGGCCGGTACGCACCGGCCGCCGGCCGGTGCCGACCGTGCCGCGCCCGCCGAGCACGTACACCAGGGCGTTGAACTCGGGCTGCCAGGGCAGGTCGACCTGCGCCCCCGGTTGCACGGTGACGTGCGTGATGGTGATCGGGGTGAAGGTCGAACCGGGCCCGCGGTGCCCGGCGATCTCACCGGCGATGACCCGGATCAGCGCGCCGCCGTCGGGGGTGGTGAGCAGTGCCGACTCGCCGCCCCGGATGTCCTGGTAGCGGGGCGGGTTCATCTTGGCCGAGCGGGGCAGGTTGACCCAGAGCTGGGTGCCGTGGAAGAGCCCACCGCGCATCACCAGGTGCTCCGGCGGCGCCTCGATGTGCAGCAGGCCGCTGCCCGCCGTCATCCACTGCGTGTCGCCGTCGGTGATGGTGCCCCCACCGCCGTGCGAGTCCTGGTGGTCGAAGACGCCGTCGATGATGTACGTGACGGTCTCGAAGCCGCGGTGCGGGTGCCACGGGGTGCCCTTCGGCTCGCCCGGCGCGTAGTCGACCTCGCCCATCTGGTCGAGGTGGATGAACGGGTCGAGGTCGGTGGTCGACACCCCGGCGAAGGCCCGGCGGACCGGGAAGCCCTCGCCCTCGAAGCCGCTGGGCGCGGTGGTCACCGTGCGGACCGGCCGGAAGGTGGTGGACTCCGCCAGCCGGGGCAGGCGGGGCAGGACGAGAACGTTGTCGACGGTGATCGCGGGCATCGAATGCTCCTAGCTCGTGGCATGGGTGGTCGAACCGGACCGGGACGCCCGCAGGCGGTCACCGATCCGGCCGAAGACCCGGGTGAGGCAGGCGACCTCGGCGTCGTCGAGGTCGTCCATCAGGTGGGTGCGCACCGACGCCAGGTGGTGTGGTGCGGCTTCCCGTAGTGCGAGCAGCCCGGCGGCGGTGAGGACCGCCTCGCTGCCGCGTCGGTCGTCCGGGCAGGGCTCCTTGCTGACCATGCCGCGGCGCTGCATCGAGGAGATCTGGTAGGTCAGTCGGCTCGGCGAGAAGATGAGTCGACTGGCCAGCTCACCCATCCGCAGTCGCTGCCCCGGTGCCTCGGAGAGCAGGACCAGCACGTGGTAGTCGGCGAAGCTGAGGTCGCTCTCGGCGCGCAGGTCTTCTTCCAGCTGGGTGTAGAGACGCTGGCTGGCCTCGATGTAGGCCCGCCAGGCGGCCTCTCGGGTGCTGTCCAGGCTCTCGGTCATGCGGTTGACGAGAGCACTAGTTCAAAATTTAACTAGTGCTCTCGCGCGTTGCCTGGGTCACCTTTGCGGCGTGCGGCAGGTGTTTCGTGCAGCTTTGAAAGAAGTGGCCGACAATGCGGCGGCGCGGTCGGTACGCGATGTGTCAGACTCCGGCCTCGTGGAACACGTACACCTCACCACCGACGACCTGCTGCTTCGTCCCTGGCGGGACGAGGACGCCCCGGCGGTGCGCGACGCCCTGCGCGACCCGGCCATCGCCCAGTGGAACCCGCAGGGCGGCGGCCCGATCGACGACGAGGTCGCGCTGTCCTGGGTGCGCCGCCGCGCCGACTGGTCCGCCGGGGACCACGCCTCGATGGCGGTGACCTCGGCGGTCGACGGCGGCCTGCTCGGCTCGGTGTCGCTGCACCGCATCCACGACGGCGACGCGTCCATCGGCTACTGGACGGTCCCGTCGGCGCGCGGGCGTGGCGTGGCGGTGCGCGCAGTCCGGCGGCTCACCGGGTGGGCGTTCGCCGACCTCGGGCTGCACCGCGTGGAGTTGTGTCACGCGGTGGCCAACCCGGCCTCCTGCCGGGTGGCCGACCGGGCCGGCTACCGGGCGGAGGGCACGCTACGCGAGTCGTACCGGTACGGCGACGGCCGCCGCTACGACGAGCACCTGCACGCCCGCCTGGCGACCGACCCGGCGGATCACCGGCTCACTCGGTGACCTTGCGGAGGAACGCCGTGAGGGCGGTGCGGGTGCGCTCGACCTTCTCGGGCACTGTCAGCGTCTCGTGCATGCGCGGCCCAGCGTGCTTCTTGCCGCGCAGGTAGAGCGAGCAGGCCAGGTCGGAGCAGACGTACACGCCGACCGAGTTGCCCTGCCGCCCGTCCGGCCCCGCCTTGCGGGCGGTCATCAGTGAGACGCCGTCGCCGCTGTGGTTGGTCAGGCAGAGCGAGCACATGCTGCGTCGGCCCCGCCCGGTCTGCTGGGGTGCCACCCGCAGCGCCACCCCGATCAGCCCCTCGTCGGCCTCGGCCACCAGGTAGGCCCGCTGCGGTGCGGCCGGGTCCCGCCAGCCGAGGAAGTCGAGATCGTCCCAGGGTCGTCCGTCGAGGTCGTTCGGTACGGCCAGCCGCTTCGCCTCGCCCTGGGTGGTGTTGACGAAGGAGGCGCGGATGGCGGACTCGGAATGGACTAACATAGGCAATAGCCTAGTCTTCCTAGGTGAAAAACTAGGGGAGTGTGTTTAATGGCACGTGCCGGAGTCACCGCCGAGCGCCTCACGCTGGCCGCCGCCGAGCTGGCCGACGAGGTGGGTGTGGAGAACGTGACGGTCGCCGCGCTCGCGCGCCACTTCGGGGTGAAGGACGCGAGCCTGTACTTCCACCTCAAGAACGCGCGGGACCTGCGCGTCCGGATCGCCCTGCTGGCCCTGCAGGAACTGGCGGACCGGGTCGCCGGCGCCCTCGCCGGTCGCGCCGGCAAGGACGCGCTGGTGGCCTTCGCCAACGCGTACCGGGACTACGCGAGGCAGCACCCCGGCCGGTACGCCGCGATGCAGATCGACCTCGACCCGGAGACCGCCATGGCGAGCGCCGGCCCCCGGCACGCGGAGATGACCCGGGCCATCCTGCGCGGCTACCGCCTCGCCGAGCCCGACCAGACCGACGCGGTGCGGATGATGCACAGCACGTTCCACGGGTTCGTCAGCCTGGAGAAGACCGGCGGCTTCCGGCACACCCCCCGGACGACCGACGACTCGTGGACCCGCACGTTGGACGCCCTCGACGCCCTGCTGAGCAACTGGCCGTCCCGCTGAGGTGGCCGACCACCACGGCATAGGCTCGACGACGTGGATCATCTTGAACTGGCCGACTGGCGGGAGCGGGTGGCCCGGCTGTACCTGTCCGACGTCGACCTGACCGGCTTCCGGGCGCAGCGCGACGAGCTTTTCGCCACCCACCCGCAGAGTCCGATCCCACCGGCGGAGCGAGCCGACTTCACCGGGGTCCGCTACTTCCCCGCCAACCCGGACGCCGTGGTGGAGGCACCGCTGCGGCCGGGCGGCGGCGAGCTGCGGATCGACACCGGTGGCCCGGACGGGGTGGTCGCGTACCGGCGGGTGGCGGTGGCCGAGACGCCGTGGGGACCGCTGACCCTGTGGTGGATCGAGGCGTACGGGGGTGGGCTGTTCGTGCCGGTGCGCGACGGCACCTGCGGGCAGGACACCTACGGGGGTGGGCGGTACCTCACCGACACGGTGAAGGGGACCTTCGGCCGGGGCGTCGAACTGCTGCCCGGCGACCGCGTCCGGTTGGACGGCAACTATCTCTACAACCCGAGCTGCGCTTACGACGACCGTTGGGCCTGCCCACTGGCGCCGCCGGAGAACCGGGTCGCTGTCGACATCCGCGCGGGTGAGCTGGCGTACCACGACTGAACGGCCGCCCCGGCGTACTGCCGGGACGGCCGGTCGTCAGGGTCGTGGCTCAGCGGGCGTTCGCGCCGGGCACCTGCATCCGTGCCAACAACTGGCGGGCCTGGTCGGCGAGCTGTGCGTCGACGGTCACCGCGTACTGACCGGCGCGCAGCGAGCTGGCCGAGGTGAAGTCGCGCTGTCCGCCGGTCATGGCGTGGGCGACCGCGCCGAACACGGCACCCCAGATCGCACCGATGACCAGCCCGACCAGGATCACCGCCAGCCAGTTGCCGACCGTGAAGATGCCGAACAGCAGGCCGATGAAGAGCCCGAACCAGGCGCCGGTGCCCGCGCCGAGCAGGCCGGCGCGACCGGTGGTCATCCGCCCGAGCACCGTCTCCACGAGCGTGAGGTTCGTGCCGACGATGGCGCTGTGTTCCACCGGGAAACGGTTGTCGGCCAGATAGTCGACGACCCGCTGTGCGGCCGGATAGTCCGGGTACGAGCCGATCGTCACTGTCGGCGCACCGGCCTCCGGCCCGTGGCCGTCGCCGGCCGGTGTCGACAGGCGGCCGGCCGGCCCGGACGGAAGCAGGTCGCCACCCTGTGTGCCGGGCCGCCACGCGGCGGTCGGCCCCGAAGCTGACGTCATGAGCATCCTCCCTCGTCAGCTCCCGGGGTTCCCGCCCACGGCCGGCGGTAACACCGGCCGGCGCGCCTCGCCCGCCGAAGCGCTGGCATGGGTCCGACCAGCCCGGGTAGACACTCGGGTGCGGAGCGGACAGATCAGCGACTACGGCTTCCTGGCCGACGGCCGCAGCGCGGCGCTGGTGGACCACACCGGCTCGGTGAACTGGTGGTGCCCGGGTCGGTTCGACGCCCCGTCGGTCTTCGCGCGGCTGCTCGACGACGGCGCCGGCCACTGGTCGATCCGCCCGGAGGGCGACTTCACGGTCGAACGCCACTACCTCGACGACACCCTGGTGCTGCGGACGGTCTTCCGCACCGCACACGGGGAGGTGGCGCTCACCGACGCGCTCGCCTTCGAGCCCGGCTCCCGTGGTCACGACATCGGCATGGACTCGCCGCAGGTGCTGGTCCGCTCGGTGGAAGGGCTGTCCGGTGAGGTGCCGATGCGGTCGCTCTACCGGCCGCGCTTCGAGTACGGCCGGACCATCGCGTACCTGGTCGAGCGGGACGACATGCTGGAAGCCATCGCCGGTGCCGCCCGACTCACCCTGCGGTGCAGCGTGGGGTTCACCCCCGGCGACGGCGAGGCCACCGCGACGTTCACCGTCCGCGCCGGCACGAAACACAACTTCACCCTCGGGTACGCCCCGACCTACGACTCGCCGTTGCCGGAGGTGCCGGACGCCGACCAGACCATCGCCGACACGGTGGCCGGATGGCGCTCCTGGGCCGAGGATCATCCGTACGACGGGCTCTACCCCGAGCACGTGCGGCGCAGCCGGCTGGTGGTGCAGGGCATGACGTACGGTCCGAGCGGTGCGGTGGTGGCCTCGGTGACCACCTCACTGCCGGAGAAGCTCGGCGGCGACCGCAACTACGACTACCGCTATGTCTGGGTGCGCGACTTCAGTCTGACCCTGCGGGCGTTGTGGCGCTCGTCGTGCGTGACCGAGGTGCAGCGGCAGTTCGCCTGGTTGGGCCGGGCGATGGGCCGGGTCGACGACAAGCCGGTACCCATCATGTACGGCGTGCTGGGCGAACGGGACCTCACCGAGCACCGCTTGGAGCAGCTCGGCGGGTACCGCGACAGCCCGCCGGTGGTGATCGGCAACGACGCCTGGCAGCAGCGGCAGACCGACATCTTCGGCGAGACGATGGATGCCGCCTGGTTGATGCGCGACAGGTTGGTGCCGCTGGATCAGGAGGTACGCCACGTCCTCCGGGTGCTCGCCGACCAGGCCGCGAGGGACTGGAATCTGCCTGACGCGGGGATGTGGGAGGAACGTGGCGTCGAGCACCACCACGTGTCGTCGAAAGTGCAGTGTTGGGTCGCGCTCGACCGGGCGGTCCGCTTCGGTGACCGGCTCGGCGAGCCGCAGGACGTGGCCCGCTGGACGGCCGCCCGCGACGAGGTACGCGCCGAGGTGCTCGAACGGGGGTGGAACGAGCGTATCCAGGCGTACACCGGGAGTTTCGACTCCGACGAGCTGGACGCCTCGGTGTTGGTGATGCCGTTGGTGGGGTTTCTCCGGGCCGACGACCCGCGGATGCGCGCGACGATCCATGCGGTGGAGGAGCGGCTGTCGCACGACGGCCTGTTGCGGCGCTGGGACGGCGACCCGGCCGGTTTCCTCATCTGCTCGTTCTGGCTGGTGAGCTGCCTGGCGCTGGCCGGTGAGCGGGAGCGGGCGCACGAGCTGTTCCGGGGGTTGGCGGCGCGGGTCAACGACCTCGGTCTGTTCGCCGAGCAGATCGATCCGCTGACCGGGGAGCAGGTCGGCAACTTTCCGCAGGCGTTCTCGCACATCGGCCTGATCAACGCCGCCGGTGTGCTCACCGACGTCGAGCGTGACCCGGCCCTGCGCGGCCTGGGCATGCCACCGAAACACTTCAGCCCGGCGCGTCGCTGAACCACCCGACTGCCGGCGCGCGTCACCCGGCCGACGGCCGGGGCGCGAGGGAGAATGCCGGCATGCGGTTGGTGCTCACGGCGGACACCCACGTACCGAAGCGGGCCCGGGACCTGCCCGCCCCGCTCTGGGCCGCGATCGAGGCGGCCGACGTGGTCGTCCACGCCGGTGACTGGGTGGACGAGGCGCTGCTGGACGCGATGACGGCGCGTTCGCGCCGACTCGTCGGGGTGTACGGCAACAACGACGGGCCGGCGCTGCGCGCCCGGCTGCCGGAGGTGGCCCGGGTCGACCTCGACGGCCTACGGGTCGCCGTGGTGCACGAGACCGGCCAACGGACCGGTCGCGAGAAGCGGTGCGCGGCCCGCTTCCCCGACGTCGACCTGCTGGTCTTCGGTCACTCGCACATCCCCTGGGACACCGAGGCGCCCGGTGGGCTGCGCCTGCTCAACCCCGGGTCGCCCACCGACCGGCGCTCCCAACCGCACGCCACCTACCTCAGCGCCACGATCAGCGCCGGCCACCTGACCGAGGTGACACTGCACCGGGTCATCCGGGAGTGACCGCGCCACCCGTGCACGCGCGGTCCCGCGCCGTCCCGTGCACGTGCAGTCCTGCGCGACCTGCGCACGCGCGGGCCCGCGCCGTCCCGTGCACGTGCAGTCCTGCGCGACCTGGCACGCGCGGTCCCGCGCCGTCCCGTGCACGTGCAGTCCTGCGCGACCTGCGCACGCGCGGTCCCGCGCCGTCCCGTGCACGTGCAGTCCTGCGCGACCTGCGCACGCGCGGTCCCGCGCCGTCCCGTGCACGTGCAGTCCTGCGCGACCTGCGCACGCGCGGTCCCGCGCCGTCGATCATGGAGTTGTGGTGGGTGACAAACTGCTTGCATCGCATCGAATCGGCCACCACAACTCCATGATCAACGGGGTCTTACTGGCCTCGGCCGGTTCGGGCCTGGAGTTCATCGATCTGCCTGGAAGCTTCGGCCTTGGTCAGGTCGGCCGGGATCTCCGCGTTCGCCTCCCGGGCCAGGGTGCCCAGGTAGGACTCCTGAGCCGCGGTGGGCGGCTCGTCACCGGTGACCCACTCGTCCGGGTCCTTGATCGCGGCGCTCTGGTCGGCCTGCTGGTTGTCGCGGTCGGTCATCGTCATCACCCTTCCTTCGAACAGGTGTGCCAGTACCCCGATCATCGGCGGTTCATGCGCGCCGGCCCCGCCCCGGCCTCAGCCCGGTCCCGCCCCCGGTCCTGGCCCCGGGCTCAGCCCGCCCCCGCCCCCGCCCCCGCCCCCGGTCCCGGTCCCGCCCCCGGTCCCGGTCCCGCCCCCGGTCCCGCCCCCGGTCCCGCCCCCGGTCCCGCCCCCGGTCCCGCCCCCGGTCCCGCCCCCGGTCCCGGTCCCGGTCCCGGTCCCGGTCCCGCCCGCCACCGTCCGTCCTCGCGCCTGCCGCCGCCTGCCCCCGTCGACCGCCGCCCGCTCGCCCCGGGCGCTCGTCGCCAAGATCCGCGCAACATCAGGGGGGTAGTTCCATCCTGAGTTGGCTGGTCAGGGGGTCTTGACGGTTGGTGGTGGTGGGTGGGAGGTCCAGGTTGGTGGTGAGGTGATCTTTGGGTTGATCGTTTGCCGGTTAGCGGGTGGTGTGGGTTTGGGTGAGGACGGTGAGTGCGCGGATCAGGGTGGTGGCGTGGTGGTGGTTGCCGCGTAGTCGGTCGAGGATTCGCCAGTTCTTGAGGTCGCTGAAGGCGTGTTCGTTGGTTGCTCGTTCGCGGCTGATGAGGGTGTTGACGATTGTTTGGTGGCGGGTGAGGGGTTTGCCGCGGGCGGCGCGGCGGCCGGTGATGATGGTGGGTTGGTCGTGGGGGTGGCCGGGGTGAGCGCGGGGGCGAGGTGTGTGGCTGATGCCGGGTTGGTCGTCGAGGCGGGTGAAGCCGAGGTCGCAGATGGCGGCGAGGTCGGCTGCGCGTAGGTGTGCGGGGATGCGGTTGCGGCGGGCGGCGGTGATTTCCGCGGTGCGTGCGGGTAGGGCTGCGGAGGTCCACAGCAGGTTGCCGTTGAGGTCGGTGATGGCGAGGACGAGCAGGCCGAAGGTTTTGTGTTTACCGCTGTAGTGGGTGCGGCGGCGGTGTCGGTCGTGGGGGCGTTGGACCGGGATGAGGGTGCCGTCGAGCAGGACTACCTCGCTGTGGTGGCGGGCGCGGCGCAGGACCCGTGACAGGCGGGGCATCTCAGCGGCCAGGACAGCGATGACTTGCGCGACCCATCGACGGACGGTGGAGGCGGATATGCCGTTGCCGGCGGCCAGGTCGTGAGGGCGTTGGTTATGGCGTAATACCGCCAGCACGATCATCGCCGCGCGGTGATCGGGCAGTTTGCGCCATCGGGAACGCACCCGTGAGCGGTGCTGACGGATCGCGTTGACGACCAGGGTCAGGGTCTTCGTGGACAGCGCAAGGCTGGACTGGTAGACAAGCGGCGAGCCCTCAGCCACCGGGTTTTTGTGTGTCACGACCGAACACCCTGGCCGAGGGCTCGTCTATCTTCTGCACGCCACACCGTCACCACCGGCAAACGATCACCGCGAAGATCACCAGCGGTTGACCTGCCCCATCCCCGCCACCCCCACGCCGTCAAGACCCCCTGACCAGCCAACTCAGGATGGAACTACCCCAGGGATGTTGCTGTCTCCGGCTGCTCTGAGACAGCAACATCCGGGAAGTTGCTCGGATCTTGGCCGTGGGGCGTGGGGCGTGGTCGTGGGGCGTGGTCGTGGGGCGTGGGGCGTGGTCGTGGGGCTTGGGGCGAAATCCTGGTCGTCGTCCGCCGCCTACGATCATCGGATGACTGTGGACCGATCGGGTGTGGTGGTGGTCGGAGCGGGCATCGCCGGGACGGCCTGCGCGCTGGAGTTGGTGCGCGCCGGGGTGCCGGTGCAGGTCCGGGAGCGGGGGCACGTCTGCGGCGGCCGGATGGCCAGCAAACGTTTCGGGGGTCGGCCCGCCGACATCGGCGCCGCGTACTTCACCGCCACCGACCCGGACTTCGTCGACGTGGTCGAGCAGTGGCGCGCCGCCGGCCTGGTGCGCGAATGGACCGACACCTTCCAGTCGTACGACCGCGACGGGCGGCGGGACGTGCCCGGGCCGATGCGCTTCGCCGCGCCGCGCGGGCTGCGGTCGCTCGTCGAACACCTGGCGGGCGCGGTGCCGGTGACGGTCGACCGGCTGGTGCTCACCGTCGAGCCGGGGCCGACCGTCGACGGCGAGTCGTGTGCGGCGGTCGCCCTGGCCATGCCCGGCCCGCAGGCCGCCCTGCTGCTCGACCCCGCCCTGCTCGACGCCACCCGGGCGGTCCAGGCCCAGGGCTGGTCGCCGACGATGGCCGCGGTGCTGCGCTTCCCGACCCGGCGGTGGCCGGACTTCCGGGGCGCGTTCGTCAACGACCATCCGGTGCTCAGCCTCGTCTGCGACGACGGTGACCGGCGCGGTGACGGGGCACCGGTGCTCGTCGCGCACACCGTCGCGGAGTTCGCCGCCGGTCACCTGGCCCAGCCCACCGGGGCGGGTCCGGCGATCGAGCAGGCCGTCCGCGACCTCCTGGGCCTCTCCGAGCAGGCCGTCGAGGTGCACGTGCACCGCTGGACGTACGCGAAGCCGACGACCACCGGCACCGACGACGCCACCCATCACCTCGACGCCGACGGGATCGGCCTGGCCGGTGACGCGTTCGGCAAGCCGCAGGTGCAGACCGCCTGGCGCTCGGGGCGGGACCTGGGCCGGGCCCTGGTCGCCCGGCTGGCCTGACGCCCGGCCCTAACCGGCCGCCGCGACGGGCCGGGCGTCGGTGTCCCGCTCGGCCGGGTCGGACGTCCGCTCACCCTCCCGGTCCAGCAGTTGCATCACGGGGGTCGCCGTGATGCCGTGCACCACGACCGACACGAGCACCACCAGGCCGACGGTCGCCCAGAGCAGCTCGGCCTGCGGGAAGTCGGCCTTCGTGGTGGCGTACGCGAGGTAGTAGAACGAGCCGACGCCACGGATGCCGAACGACGAGATGACCCAGTGCTCGGCCGGTCGCCCCGGCGCCCCGCGCAGCGACAGCCAACCGGCCAGCGGCCGGACCAGGAACACCAGCGCCAACCCGACGGCGGCGGCCGACCAGGTCAACGGGATCAGCAGACCACCCACGATCGCGCCGCCGAGCAGCAGCAACAGCACCAGGGTGAGCAGCCGTTCGACCTGCTCGGCGAAGTCGTGCAGCACCGAGTGGAACTCGTGGGTCCGCTCGGCGGCCCGGATCGCCCGGGCGGCCACGAACACCGCCAGGAAGCCGTACCCGCCGACTACCTCCACCAGCCCGTACGCCAGGAAGGTGGCGGCCAGCGCCAGGAAACCCTCGGCGTGCCGGGCCAGCCGCAGCTCGCTGGGAGCGCGGAAGAACAACTTGCCCAGCAGCCAGCCGATGAGAAGACCGCCGCCGACCCCGACGCCGACCTTCCACAGCACGTCCACGGTGAACCACTCGACGAACCACTCGCGGGGGGCGAGGCTGGTCGAGGCGATGGCGATGGCGGCGTAGACGAACGGGAACGCCAGCCCGTCGTTGAGCCCGGCCTCGGAGGTCAACGCGAAGCGGACCTCGTCCTCGGAATCCTCCACATCGGTCGGCTCGCCGACCTGCACGTCGGCGGCGAGCACCGGGTCGGTCGGGGCCAGCGCGGCACCCAACAACAGGGCGGCGGCCGGGACCAGCCCCGCCCACCACCAGCCGAGCAGGGCGACCGCCGCGATGCACAGGGGCATCGCGATCGCCAACAGCCGCCAGGTGGACGACCACCGCCGCCAACTCAACGGTCGGTCGATCTTGAGCCCGGCGCCCATCAGCGCGACGATCACGCCGATCTCGGTGAGGTGAGTGGCCAGCTCCGGGTGGGCCAGCGGGTCGGGTGTCGGCAGCCCCACCGGCAGCAGGAACACCAGCATGCCGAGGGCGAGGAACGCGATCGGCATGGACAGGGGACGCTGCTCCAGGATCCGCGGGAGGATGCCCGCGAGCAGAGCGCCCACACCGACCAGCGCGAACGCCACATCTACCGGCTCCACGGCACCACCTCTCGGCCGCACCCGCGCGGCGCGGGCAGGTGGTGACAGACCTTGCCCCGCACGGGCTCGCGCTATGCGCGGACCGGCGGGTGAACCGGAGGGAGACTCACCCGCTGCGGCGGGCCAGCGGTGACTGCGCCAATTCGCCCAGCAACGCGGCCGGGTCGTCGTACACCGCCACCGCCCCGGCACCGGCCAGCTCGCCTCGGCTGGTGCCGCCACAGGTCAGCCCCACGCACGGGATGTCGAGCTTGCCGGCCGCGACGACGTCCCACACCGAGTCGCCGACGAAGACCACCCGCTCGGCCGCCAACCCGGACTGCTCCAACGCCGCGACCAGGATGTCCGGGGCGGGCTTGCTCTGCTCCGCGTCCGCCGAGGAGGTGATCGTGTCGATCACGTCGTCGACGGCCAGCGCGCGACGCAACGCCCCGACCTCCGGTTCCGAGGCGGAGGTGGCGAGCACGATCCGTAACCCCCGCTCCGCGCAGGCGCGCAGCAGGTCGGCCGCTCCGGGCAGCGGCGTGAGCCGCTCCCAGTACTCGGCGTACAGGGTGTCGTGCGCGTCGCGCAGCCTGGAGTCGCCGTCGCGGTCCCGCTCGGGACCGAGCAGGTGGTCCAGCAGTTTGTCCGAACCCATCCCGATCGAGCGGTGCACCGTGGCCATCGGCACCGGCTGGTCGGTCTGGCGCAGCGCCTCCCACCAGCTCACGGTGTGCAGGTAGGTGGTGTCCACGAGAGTGCCGTCGACGTCGAAGAGGACCCCGGCGGGTGTGTCGGTACGCATGGGCGTCCTCCTACCCGTTGGGGTGGTTTTCAGGCCGCGCCCGGGGCTCGGGTGCGGATCTCGAACCAGACCGTGGAACCGCGGACCGACGGGTCGGTGCCCCAGGCGTCGCTGAGCTCCTCGATCAGGCCCAGACCGCGCCCACGACTGCTCAACGTGTCGGTGCGGGCCCGGGTCACGGTGCCCCGGGTGCCGGAGTCGGCGACCGAGACCAGCAGCCGCTCGGGGCTGAGGTCGATCTCCACCCGGGCCGCGGTGCCGGCGTGCAGCAACGCGTTCGTCGTCAACTCGCTGGTGCACAGCACCGCCGCCCCGATCACCGACTCGGCCACCTGCCACTCGGTGAGCTGACCGGTCATCCAGTGCCGGACCCGGCTGGGCGCGGTCGGCTCCGCGGGCATCTCCATGCTCGCCGACCGGCTCGGCTGGAGGGCGTGTTCGACGGCGAGGACCGCCACGTCGTCCTCGGTGCCGCCCGGCACCGCCGCGGTCGCCACCGCGCAGAGGGCGCGCGGGTCACCGCTGCCGGCCTTGGCGACGGCGTCGCCGAGGGTGGTCAGCCCGGCGGTGAGGCTGTGCCGGCGGCGCTCCACCACCCCGTCGCTGAACAGCAGCAGGGTGTCACCGGGGCGGAACGGGACCGTCGTGGTGCCCGGCCGACCGCCCAGGCCCAGCGGAGGGCCGGGCGGGACGTCGAGGTATTCGGCGTGCGGGCGGCCGGCCGCGTCGCCGCGACGGATCAGTGGCGCGGGGTGCCCGGCGCTGGCCAGGGTCAGCTCCCGCCGCTCCGCGTCGATCACCCCGAACACCACGGTGACGAACAGCTCGTGAGTGCCGGCCTCCACGCCCAGGCTGGTGACCAGCCGGTCCAGCCCGGTCAGCACGGCGGCCGGGGCCGGGTCGGCCAGAGCCAGCGCGCGCAGCGCGGCCCGGACCTGACCCATCCGCGCGGCGGCCTGCACGTCGTGGCCGGCGACGTCACCCAGCACCACGCCGAGCGCACCGTCGGGCAACAGGAAGGCGTCGTAGAAGTCGCCGCCGGCGGCGTTGCCGTCGACCCCCGGGTCGTAACGGGCCGCGACCCGCAGCCGGGGCAGGTCCGGCAGGTGCTCCGGCAGCATGCTGCGTTGCAACAGCTGGGCGGTGCCGTGCTGGGTCTCGAAGCGGCGGGCCCGCTCGGCGGCCTGACCGATCAGCTCGGCCGAGGCGGCCAGCAGGGCCCGCTCGGCCGGTGACCAGGTGTGCGGAATCTGGTAGCCGACCGCCAGCCCACCGCGCACCACCGACGTGCCCAACGGCAGGGCCGCCACCGAGCGGACCTTCTGGTCGTGGCGGTCGACCGCGGTGTCCCGCAGTGGTTGCCCGTCCCGGACGAACGACGGGCGACCCGAGCGGGCCGCCTGCACCACGGGCGTCGACCAGTCCGCCGGTGCGCGCCGCCAGAGCGGGGGGAGACGTTCGTCGGCCTCGTCCAGCAGTTCGCCGCGGACCCGGCGCACCATCCGCCAGCCGCCGCCGCCCTCGTCGACGACGAACGAGGCCTGGTCGGGGTCGAACGTGGTGATCGCGTACCGCAGCGCCACCCGGGCCACGTCGTCGAGGGTGAGCGTGCCGGCGAGCGCCGCGGCGACCTCGCTGAGACTCTGCAACTGCTCGGTGACGTGCGTCGTCTCGGCCGCGACCGTCAGCACGCCGACGGTCCTCCCGACGCTGTCGCGCACCGGCGAGTAGCCACGGGTGAAGACCGCCTGCTCCGCCGTGGGGGAGTGGCCACGGACCAGTGGCAGGGTCGACTCCTTCTCCAGGAACGGCACACCCTGCCGGTAGCAGCGTTCGATCACCGCGCCGACGCCCGGAAGCGCCCAGATCTCGGCGAACACCTCGGCGGCCGGGCGGCCGAGCGCGCCCGGGTGTTTGGTGCCCAGCAACTCGGCGTAACCGCTGTTGTAGAGCAGCACCAGGTCGTCGCCGTACGCGAGTGCCATCGGCATCGGCGAGGCGAGGATCAGCTCCACCGCTGCTCGGACCGCCACGTCCCAACTCTGCGGCGGGCCCAGCGGGGTGCCGGCCCAGTCGTGGGCGAGCACGGCAGCACCCACACCGGACCCGGGGGACGCGCCCGGGCCGGGAGTTGCTGGCGTGGGGACCCGCCCGACCGTTCCTGGCATGTCCGCAGCCTAGTCGGCCGGTGGGAAAAGGCATCCGATCATGACCGCGAGCCGTCGTCGCCCCCGGCCGCGACGGACGTTCGGGCAGTTCAGGGCCCCTGTCGGGTGGCTTGTCGTAAAAATGTCGGCGCTCCTCGCGGACTGCCGCACCGGTTGCCGGGTATGCGCCCGGCGCAGTCCATGCGACAGGAGGGACATCATGCTGAAAACCCTCGCGGTCCGGCAGGCCGACATCGGCGATGCCATCGCCGACACCTGGAGGTCAGTGCTGCTCTTCATCCCGAAGGCAGTGGCCTTCATCGTCATCCTCGTGGTCGGCTGGCTGATCGCCAGAGCCGTCCTCAAGATCGTGGATTCGGTGCTGGAACGGGTGCGCTTCGACCAAGCGGTCGAACGCGGCGGGATCAAACGGGCCCTGGAGAGAACGAAGTACGACGCCAGCGACATCCTGGCCAGACTCGCGTACTACGCCGTACTGCTGTTCACGCTCCAGTTCGCCTTCGGAGTCTGGGGACCCAACGCGATCAGTGACCTGATCAGCGGCGTGGTGGCCTGGCTGCCGCGTGCGTTCATCGCGATCGTCATCGTGGTGGTGGCGGCCGCGATCGCCAACGCCGTCCGGGATCTGGTCACCGGCGCGCTGGGAGGGCTCTCGTACGGCAAGGTGCTGGCCGACCTGACGGCGATCTTCATCATCGCTCTCGGTGTGATCGCCGCGCTGAACCAGGTGGGTATCGCCACCACGGTGACGACCCCGGTGCTGATCGCGGTGCTCGCCACGGTGGCCGGCATCCTGATCGTCGGTGTCGGTGGTGGTCTGGTGAAGCCGATGCAGAACCGTTGGGACGGTTGGCTGCGTCGGGCGGCCGAGGAGGCGCGGGCGGTGCAGCAGCAGCGTGCGGCGACGACGGCCGGGCGCAGCGACGTGGAGCGGCAGATGGCCGACCGCGGCGGCGATCGTACCCAGGCGATGCCTCGGGTGGACGAAGCCCAGCAGTACCGCTCGTAGGCGGGCGGAACGGCACGGCTGGTGGGGAGGGTGTTCCGCGGACGACGCGGCACGCCCTCCTCGCGCCGTACCCGGGCGGTGGCCGCCGGGCCGGCCGGCCGTCAGGCCCGGTCGAGCGAGCGGGCCAACGCGCAGACCGCGAGTAGTCGGGTGAGCAGCCACTCCGGGTGGCTCCAGTCCACCGGCCCGGCCGGTGGCGTCCACCCGTGCTCCAGGGCGGCCGTGCGGACCCCCTCGGCGTAGCCGGCGAGCATCGCCTCGCTCAGCGGTCGGCGGTCCCCGTCGAGACTGTCCCGCACGGCGGCCGCGTGCTGGTCGACGAGGGCGAGCAGCCCCGGTCGCGCGGCAGCGGCGGCGAGGCCGACGGTGCCCACGGAGACGGTGAGGGCGGCCAGGGTGTACCGCGCCGAGTCGACGGCGGTACGGGAGGCGACCCGGGTGAACGGCACACGCATGGTGACCGAGGCTAACCGACGGGTGACAGCGTCGACCTCGGCCGGTCGGCGGATGTCGGCTACGCCACCGGACGACCGGGTGCTGACCGTGGGGGTTGATCCGGCACAGACGGGGCAGCAGGAACAGCACCCGCAGACGGCGGCATACGGCACGGAGGCACGAATGGCACAGCAGGTGGACGGTCCGGACGAGCGGCACCGGCGGCCGGCCGGCGTGAGCGACGCGACGGTCGCCGCGCTCGGCAAGCTCAGCGAGGCGTTGGAGTGCGTGGAGCGGGCCCGGGGGCACCTGTACTCGATGCACCAGTTGATCGGGCACGCCGACCTGATGCTCGACGACGCGGTGGAGCAGTTCCGCGCCGCCGGGCATCCGCGAATCGCCGAGCGGATCGGCACCCAGCTGCGGGGTCGCAACGTCATCGCCGGGCGGTGGACGTTCCAGATCGTCGAGGACTTCGACGACGGTTACCACGCGCTGTTCCGGGAGCTGGACCGACAGGCCCGGGACGAGTTGGTGGGCGGGCGACGGCACCTCTACGAGGCGGAGATGAAGGAGCGCCGCCGCAGCCCGGGTCGGCCGGGACACGAAGCCCGGCCGAGCGAGACGAACTGGTCGCCGGCCGGTCGCGTCGGCCGGGCGGGCGAGACGAACTAGTCGCCGGTCGCGTCGGCCGGGCGACGCCGCGCCGCGTCGTCGGCGATGATCACGACGGCCACCATCAGTGCGACACAGAGGCTGAACAGCCACGACTCGTCGGCGACGAGCCAGGCGGACACGGGCGCCTGCAGCGCGGCGAGCAGGAAACCGAGCCAGGCGAGCCGGCGCTGACGCGGGGAGAGAACTCCGGAGCCTTGATGCATCCCGAAATTCTTACGCGAACACGCCGGATTGCCGTCCTCCGATCGGCCGATTCTGGATGAGCTGTCCGTTTTCTCGACCGTCCGGACACGACTTCTTTCCGCAGCGGGCGACCGGGTGCCGACCGCGCTAGGGTGCCCTGCGGCAGGATGGTGTCTCGTGTCCACCACGCCATCACGCCCCCGCGCCGCACTGCTCCTGCTGGCCTACCTCGGTTTCGTCAGCCTCGGCCTGCCGGACAGCCTGCTCGGTGTGGGCTGGCCCTCGATCCGGAGCGACTTCGACGTACCGACCGAGGCGGTCGGATGGGTGCTCACCGCCGGCACGGTCGGTTATCTCACCTCCAGCGTGCTGGCCGGGTTCACGTTGGCCCGGGTCGGCGTGGGCGTCCTGCTCGCCGGGAGCACACTGCTGGCCAGCCTGGCGCTGACCGGGTACGCGGTGAGCCCGACGCTGGCCGTGTTCGTGGGCTGTGCGCTGCTGGTCGGGCTGGGGTCGGGCGCTGTCGACTCCGGGCTCAACGCGTACGCGGCCTCGGCGTTCGGGCCGCGCCACATGAACTGGCTGCACGCCTTCTTCGGTCTGGGCGTGGCCATCGGTCCGCTGATCATGACCGGCGTGCTCAGCGCCGGGCTGGCCTGGCGCTGGGGTTACGGCATCGTGGCCGCCGCCCAACTCGGCCTCGCCGTCGCGTTCGCACTCACCGTGCGGGCCTGGCAACGGGGCGTCCCGGCCGCCACCCCGGTCGGCGACGCCGCCGGACCCGCACCCGCCACGTCGGCGGTCGTCCGGGTTCCGGTCCGGGAGACGCTGCGGATGCCCGCCGTCTGGTCCGGGACGCTCGCCTTCGCGCTGTACGTGGCCATCGAGGTGTCCGCCGGCCTCTGGGCGTTCCTCCTGCTGACCGAGGGGCGCGGGCTGAGCGCGGCGGTGGCCGGCGGCTGCGTCTCCGCGTACTGGTTCAGCCTCTTCGTCGGCCGGATCGTGCAGGGTGTGGTGGCCGAGCGGTTGGGTTCCGGCCTGGTGCTGCGGGCCAGCCTGGCCGGCATGGCGGTGGGCGCGGCGCTGATCGCCGTCCCCGGACCGGCCGTGCTGGCGGTGTGTGGTCTGGTCGTCGTCGGTTTCGCCGCCGCGCCGGTGTTCCCGCTGCTCACCCTCACCACCGCCGACCGGGTCGGCGTGGCGCACGCGGACCGGGCGATCGGACTGCAGATCGGCGCGTCCGGCGTCGGCGCCGCGCTCGTCCCGGCCGGGCTCGGCGTGCTGATCGCCAACACGTCGGTGCAGGTGCTGGGATCGGCCCTGGTGGTGCTCGCGCTGGGGCTGATCGCGCTGTACGAGTGGGGTGCCCGTCGACCCACCGCAAGGCCGCCCGCGCCGGTGGTGCCCGCCCAGCCCGGCGTGGACGATCAGACGTCCGGTCCGGTCCGTCCGGTCGTGGACGGGCGGTAGGCGCGCTGCGGGTCGGTGGCCTCCCGGGTGTTGCCCTGGGCCTGCCCCTCCCGGTCGGACGCGGCCGGCCCGTGCCCGAACGCGGCCTCTTCGCCCGCGTCGTTGCCGGTCACGTCGTCGGACTGCCCGTCGAGGCTGGAACCGGACACGGCCCGTTCCAACTCCTCCAACGGGAGTCGTTCCTCGTCGCGCCACACCCTGATGTCGTCGTCGGTCATGCTCTCAGCCGTACCCGGGCGCGATGATCGCAAACTGTGTCCCGTGGGCGGGCTCGGAGACGGCGATGGCCGCCGGGGATCCGGCGGCCATCGGTGACGCTGTGCGCGGTCACGGCTGCGGGCGGTCCACCGACCCCCGCCAGGCACCGGTCTCCTGACCGCGCCGCTCGATGTACGTCTTGAAGCGCTCCAGGTCGCCCTTGGCGCGCCGGTCGACGATGCCGAGCTTGTCGCCGGCCTGCTCGACCACGCCGTGCGGCTCGAACTCGAGCTGCAGGGTCACCCGGGTCTTGTCCGCGTCGAGCCGGTGGAAGGTCACCACGCCGGCCTGCTGCGTGCCGTCGGTCGAGCGCCACGCGACCCGCTCGTCCGGAAGCTGTTCGGTGATCTCGGCGTCGAACTCGCGCTTCACCCCGGCGATGTCCACCTTCCAGTGGGTCATCGTGTCGGAGAGCTGCCGGACCTCCTGCACACCCTCCATGAACTCGGGGAACTCCTCGAACTGCGTCCACTGGTCGTACGCGGTGCGTACGGGCACGGACACGTCGACATGTTCGGTAACGCCACTCATCAGAGAACCTCCCTCAGTCGCTAATGGTCGTCGGGTCGGGGGGCGACCCGGTCACCAGCGAGTCGTCTCGTTCTTGTTGCCGAGCGCGGCCCACACCTCGGAGACGGTCTGGTAGACGGTGCCCTCGGGTAGCCGTTCCAGTGCCGCCACGATGTCGTCGGGCGCCTCGTTCTCGCGGGCGCTGGCGACGAGCACCAGGCGGTCACCCGGCAGCGCGCTCATCGAGATGAACCGGCCGAGCCGGCTGCGCTGCTCGACGTCCGTCGAACTCATCCCCTGTGGGGTGCCGGTGCGCAGGTCGCCGGCCGGGGCGGTGGTCGTCTCCGGCTGGTCCTCGCCGGCCGGTTCCGGCACCCGCGACTCGTCGACCCGTGAGCCGCCGGTCCCCGGCCCCTGCACGAGGCCGCTGACCTCCTGGCTCATCTGTTCGTCGATCCTCGGTCCGTGCTTGCTGTTGCCACGCTCCATGCCTTCTGCGCTACCCGGCACCCGGGCCGATAAACCGGCACCGGCCCTCGGTCCGGTCGGGGGCCGGACATCCGGGCCGGAAACGGAGGCTCAGTCGTCGGCGGGCTCGCGGGGCGGCAGCACCGGGTCGTCCGGGTCCGGGTCGCCGGCCTGCAACTGCCGTCCGCGCTGCACTTCGGCGTTGATCTGCACCCCGAGCATGAGCGCGGAGTTGCTGAGGTAGAGCCACACCAGGAAGGCGATGGCCGCGCCCAGGCTGCCGTAGGTGGTGTTGTACGAGCCGAAGTTCGCCACGTAGAGGCCGAAGCCGAAGGAGACCGCGGCCCAGGAGACCAGGGCCACCGCGCCGCCCGGGGTGAGCCAGCGGAACCGGGGCTGCCGCACGTTCGGCGCGATCCAGAACAGCAGGGACAGCAACACCATCATGATCAGGGCGAGTACTGGCCACTTCGCCACGCTCCACACCGTGCGGGCCAGACCACCGGCGTTGATCAGATCCCCGACCGCGTCGGTGACCGGACCGCTGACGATCAGGCCGAGGGCGACCACCGCGAGCAGCACCAACGTGATCGCCGCCAGGCCGATCTGGAGCGGTCGGAGCTTCCACACCGGGCGGCCCTCGGTCACCCCGTAGACGGCGTTGGAGGCCCGGGTGAACGCGCCGATGAAGCCCGACGCGGACCAGAGCGCGCCGAGCAGGCCGAAGCTCAGCAGCAGCTCGGGATTGCTCTGGTCGAGCACCACGGTCTTGATCACCCCGACCACGCCGCCGTTCTCCGTCGTCAGCACCGACCCGGCGCCCACCTGGTTGGCCAGGTCGACCACCGTGTCCAGGGTCCGCTCCCCGTCGGAGACCAGACCGACGAGCGCCACCACCACGATGGCGGACGGAAAGAGCGCCAGGACGCCGTAGTAGGTGAGCGCGGCGGCCCAGTCGGAGCAGTTGTCGGTGACGAAGTTCTGCACGCTGCGGACCAGCACGCCTCGCCAGGTCCGCCAGCTCAGCTGCCGCATCCGCCGGGGCACCGGAGTGCCCGGGGTGCCGTCGACTGTCGTACCGGGGTCCGTGGTAGTCATGCCCGCTCCCTGCGCCCCGGCCGCCGGATGACCGGTCGTCCGGTCTGGCCTGGACGCGGCGGTACCCCGACGGCGAAATCGGCAAACCCCACCGCCGCTCGGTGCCGCCGGGGTTTGCCGTCGCGTCTCGGGGGAACTCACACAGTCACCCTGTCGACACGGAGGAGGACGAGATGCCCGGGCGCGAAGACCTGCCCAGCACGCTGCGACGCTCCCCGGAGAAGGCGCAGCGCACCTGGGAGAAGACGCACGACTCGGCGGTCGAGACCTACGGCGAGGGGGAGCGGTCGCACCGGACCGCCTTCGCCGCGGTGAAGCACCAGTTCGAGAAGGTGGGCGACCACTGGGAGCCGAAGGGCCGCAAGGGGCCGAGCGACCAGCAGGCCGCCGGCGGCGGACCGGAGCGGCGCGCACCCACCGCCGGTGGGGTGGACGCCAACGCCAGCAAGGACCACCTGATGTCGGTGGCCCGCGAACTGGACGTCCCCGGCCGCTCCAGCATGAACAAGCCGGACCTGGTCAAGGCGATCCAGAAGGCCAACGACCGGGCCACCCGCAAGGCTCGCGGGGACTGACCCGACAGACGACGGTACGGGCGGGCGCACCACCCCTGCGTCCGCCCGTTCCGTTCACCACCGGCCGCCTCCGGGCGCTTCGATGTGCACCGCCTTGGTGGCGGTGAACTCGTCCAGCAGTTCCGGGCCGTACCCGAAGCCCTGTCCGCTGGCGCGGCGCGGATGCGCGGCGCCACCCGGCGCGCCGCCGAACACCGCGTTGACCTTGACGGTGCCGACCGGCAACTCCCGCCAGGCCTGCTGCGCGTGACTCATCGACGGGGTCAACACGGTGGCGGCCAGCCCGAACGGGGAGTCCGCGGCGCAGCGCAGGGCCTCGTCGAACGAGTCGACGACCACCACCGGCGCCACCGGTCCGAACGTCTCCTCGCGGACCAGCGGCATGTCGTGCCGGCAGTCGGTGACCACCGTGGCCGGGTAGAACGCCCCCGGCCCGTCCGGCACCTCGCCGCCGACCCGCACCCGCGCGCCGGCCGCCACCGCCGCCGCCACCTGCCCGTGCACGTGGTCGCGGTGCCGCCGGTCGACCAACGGGCCCAGCTCGGTGCCGGGGTCCCGGCCCGGTCCGACCCGTAGCGCCTCGGCGTGCCGCGTCAGGGCGGCCACGAAGTCCCCGGCCACCTCCCGATGCACGTAGATCCGCTCCACCGCCACGCAGATCTGCCCGGCGTTGGCGAACGCGCCGAGCGCGGCCTGCCCCGCCGCCCACTCCGGGTCGACGCCCGCGTCGACGACCAACGGATCGCTGCCCCCGTTCTCCAGGAGCACCTTCGCACCGGTGCGGGCCGCGGCGGCGGCGATCGCCCGCCCGGTCGCCGTCGAACCCACGTGCGCCACCACGTCGACCTCCTGCGCGGCCAGCGCCGCACCGACCTCCGGACCCCCGGTGAGCAGGGACAGCACGCCCGGCGGCAGCGCCTCGTCCAGCGCCCGGGCCAGCAGCCAACCCGTCGCCGGTGCCCGTTCGCTCGGTTTGTAGAGCACCACGTTGCCGGTCACCAGGGCGGCGCCGAGCAGCCCGCAGGAGACCGCCACCGGGTCGTTCCACGGGGTGATCGCGGCGACCACACCACGCGGCTGCGGGGTCAGGAAGTCCAGCGCGTCGACTCCGCCGTTGAGGGTCCGCCCTCCCCGCAGCGGGGCCAGCTCCGCGTACTGTCGCAGGGTGCCGATGCCCGCCTCGACGCCACCGCGGGCGTCCGCCGACGGCTTGCCCATCTCCGCCGTGACCGCCTCCGCCAGTTCCTCGGTGGCCGCCGCCACCGCGTCCGCGGCCCGGTGCAGCGCCGCCGCCCGTTCGGCCGGCGCGGTCGCCGCCCACGCCGCCGCCGCGTTCCGTGCCGCCTGGGCCGCCTTGCCGACCTCGTCGGCGGTGGCCACCGGCACCGTGCTGACCGGCGCTCCGTCCGCCGGGTCACACACCACGAGTTCACCGCCGTCGCCGCCCGCGCCCCACACCCCGCCCACCAGCTGCGCAACCGTGTACATGCGGCGCTGGATGCCCGGGTCCGCGCGGGACAAACGCGTTTCGCCCGGTTGTACGCCGGGTAGGCGGATCGGATGACCACCACCGCCGCGCAGAGCGCGGACGCCGTCATCGTCGGGGCCGGCCACAACGGTCTGGTGGCGGCCAACCTGCTGGCCGACGCCGGCTGGGAGGTGGTCGTGCTGGAGGCCACCGCCGCGCCCGGCGGCGCGGTCCGCTCCGCCGAGGTCACCGCGCCCGGCTACCTGAGCGACCTCTACAGCTCGTTCTACCCCCTGGGGTACGCGTCACCGGTGCTGACCGGTCTCGACCTGGGTCGGCACGGGCTGTCCTGGCGACACGCGCCGGACGTCCTGGCGCACCTGCTGCCGGACGGCCGAGCCGCGGTGATCAACCGGGACCCGGACGTCACCGCGGCCTCGCTGGAGCAGTTCGCCCCCGGTGACGGCAAGCGCTGGCTCAACGCGTACACCGACTGGGTCGAGGTCGCCGAGCCGATGCTGGACGCGATCACCTCGCCCTTCCCGCCGGTGCGGGGCGGGTTGCGTCTGCTGCGTCGGCTGCGGGTCGCCGGTGCGCTGCGACTGGCCCGACGGCTGGTGGTGCCGGTGCGCAAGCTCGGCGACGAACTCTTCGACGGCCCCGGCGGGCCGGCCCTGCTGGCCGGCTGCGCCCTGCACACCGACCTGTCCCCGGAGGACGCCGGCTCCGGGGTGTACGGCTGGTTGCTGGCCATGCTCGGTCAGCAGATCGGTTGGCCGGTGCCCGAGGGCGGCGCACAGCAGATCACCAACGCGCTGGTGGATCGGTTGCAGGAGCGCGGTGGGGTGGTCCTCTACGGCGCTCACGTCGACCGGGTGCTCACCGCACGGGGCCGGGCGATGGGGGTCCGCACCGTCGGCGGCGCGCTGTGGCGGGCCCGCCGGGCCGTCCTCGCCGACGTGCCGGCGCCGGCGCTCTACCTCGACCTGGTCGGCGCGGCGGCCCTGCCGTCCCGGCTGGTGGAGGATCTGGCGCACTTCCGCTGGGACGGTTCGACGCTGAAGGTGGACTGGGCGCTGTCCGCGCCGGTGCCGTGGACCAACCGGGAGTTGGTCGGCGCCGGCACCGTGCATCTGGGCGCGGACCTGAACGGGTTGACCCGGTACGCGGGCGAGCTGGCCCGCGGCGAACTGCCCCGGGACCCGTTCCTGCTGGTCGGGCAGATGTCCGTGGCCGAGCCGAGGCACTCCCCGCCGGGCACCGAGTCGCTCTGGTCGTACACCCATCTGCCGTTCCGTCGGGGCTGGCGGGCCGAGGACGTCGCCGGCCACGTGCAGCGCATGGAGGACGTGTTGGAGGCGGCGGCCCCGGGTTTCCGGCAGCTCATCGTCGGACGGCACGTGGCGGGGCCGGCCGACCTGGAGAAGGACAACCCGAGCCTGGTCGGCGGCGCGCTCGGCGGTGGCACCGCCGCCGCGTACCAACAGTTGTTCCTGCGCCCGATCCCGGGCCTGGGCCGGGCGGACACCCCGGTGGACCGGCTCTTCCTGGCCAGTGCGTCGGCGCATCCCGGCGGTGGGGTGCACGGCGCGCCCGGCGCGAACGCGGCCCGCGCGGCGCTGGCCCGCGACCGTGCCCTGACCGGCCGGGCCTACGCCGCAGCCATCGCGACGGCCCACCGAGCGGTCTACCCCGACTGACCCGCGCCCCGCTTCCGCGCGCCGCGCGCCGCGCGCCGCGTGCCGCTTCCGCGCGCCGCGCGCCGCGTGCCGCTTCCGCGCGCCGCGTGCCGCCCGCCGCTTCCGCGCCCGCCGCGTCCCGCCCGCAAGATCCGCGCAACTTCCCCGATGTTGCTGCCTCCGAGACGCGGGAAGCAGCAACATCGCTGATGTTGCGCGGATCTTGGGCGTGGCGGCGTGGCGGCGTGGCGGCGTGGCGGCGTGGCGGGGTGGCGGCGTGGCCGGGCGCGCGGGTGGGGTTCAGTTGGTGATGTTGCGGTGCTTGCTGCGCAGGCGGAAGGGCATCAGGGCGCTCTCCACCTTGGTCGCGGTCGTCATCTTGGACGCGCCCTCCTGGCGCTCCTCGAAGCGGATCGGCACCTCCAGGATGGTGTGCCCCAGCTTGGTGGCGAGGTAGTGCATCTCCACCTGGAAGCTGTAGCCGTTGGACTGCACCCGCTTCAGGTCGATGTCCCGCAGCGCGTCGGCTCGCCAGATCTTGAAGCCGGCGGTCAGGTCGCGGATGCGCACCCGCAGCAGGGTGTGCACGTAGAGGTTCGCCCAGCCGCTGAGCGCCCGGCGGTACAGCGGCCAGTTCTCGTCCAGCTCGCCACCCGGCACGTAACGGGAACCGATCACCACGCTGGCCTGGGTGGAGAGCAGCGCGCCCAGCATGCCCGGCAGTGCCTCCGGCGGGTGCGACAGGTCGGCGTCCATCTGCGCCACGTACTCGGCGCCGCCCTCGAGCGCCCGCCCCATCCCGTCGACGTACGCCCGGCCGAGGCCCTCCTTGCCGGCACGGTGCACGACCTCGATCCGCTCCGGGTGCTCGATGGCCAGCTTGTCGGCCACGTCACCGGTGCCGTCCGGGGAGTTGTCGTCGGCGACGAGGATGCGCAGGCCGGGCAGCGGCAGTGCGAGTAGCCGCTCCACAAGTGTGGGCAGGTTGCCCGCTTCGTTGTAGGTGGGCACGACGACGGTCAGGCGTACGTCCCGCCACGGCGACGGCAGCTGCACAGGCTCGATCATGCGGACATCCTCGGTTTGCGGACAGGGGGCTCCTGGAAAGGGTATCCAGTTGTCACATTCGGGTTGAAGAGGCACCCCTTCCGGGTGTTGCGGGACCCGATGGACAGCCGTGTCCGATCATCGATCCGCTGGTGGTGGGGTTGCCAGGCCAGCGGCCGTGAGGGCCGGGCCGCGCCGGTCACGGTCGGTCAGCGCCGCAGTCGTGCCGCGGCGGCGAGGGTCAGTGCCGCGACCGTGAGTACGGCACCGGTCAGCGCCGGCTTGTGGGTGCCGACCCAGAGCGCCGCCGAACGGTCGCGGGCCCGGTCGGAGAAGATGCCCGCCGCGCCCCGGTCGGTGTCCTCGTCACCGGGATGGTCGAGATTGTCCCGCCAGGCGGCCGGATCGATCTCCCCGTCGGTCTGCTGGCTGTCGTAGCCGTCGCGGGCCAGCTTCCGGTCGAGCAGCCCGGGGAACAGGATGTCGGCGAGCCGTGCCTGCCACGTCGGGCCGCCCACGTTCAGCTCGCGGGTGCCGCGCTCGGCGGCCCAGACGATGGCTCGGGCGGCCAACTCCGGGGTGAAGATCGGCGGCACCGGCTGTGGATGCCGGGGCAGCCGGGTGCGGACCCAGGAGAACTGCGGGGTGTTGACAGCGGGCAACTGCACCATCGACAGCTTCACCCCCGGGCTGTCGTGCAGCAGTTCGGCGCGCAGCGAGTCGTTGAAACCCTGCACCGCGTGCTTGCTCGCGCAGTACGCCGACTGCAGCGGGATCCCCCGGTAGGCCAACGCGGAGCCCACCTGCACGATCGTGCCCCGCCCGTGCGCCCGCATGTGGCGCAGCGCCGCCAGGGTGCCGTGCACCGTGCCCAGGTAGGTGACCTCGGTGACCCGGCGGAACTCGCGCGCCGGGATCTCCCAGGCGGGCGCGAACACCGACACCATGGCGTTGTTGATCCACAGGTCGATGCCGCCCCACCGGTGCACCACGTCGTCGGCGGCCTGCTGCACCGCTCCCGCGTCAGCCACGTCGACCCGGTAGGCGCGTACGTCGGTCGCGCCGCGCAGCCGGCACTCCCGCTCGGCGGCGGCGAGGCCCGCGTCGCCCCGGGCCAGCAGCGCGAGCCGGGCGCCCCGGGCCGCGTACGCGTGGGCGACGGCCCGACCGACACCGGCGCTCGCTCCGGTCACCACCACGGTCTGCGTCACGGTCACCCCTTCTGTCGGGTGGCGATGTCGGCGAGCCGGTCCAGCGTCTCCCGGTTGCGCAGGTGCAGCACCAGGTCGTTGAGCTTGGTGTGGAGCCAGCGCAGCGGGCCGGCGGCGAAGTCCTCCCCGATGCGCACCCGGGTGGCGTCCTCGCCGACCGGTTCCAGCGTGAAGGCCACTATCGCCTCACCCGCGGGCCAGAGGCCGGCCTTGAGGACGAGCCGGTGCGGCGGTTCGCAGACCAGCACCGTCGAGGCGTCCTGCAGCGAGAACGGCCACGGCCCGGCCCGGTGGTGCAGTCGGCTGCCCACCCGGGGCCAGGTGCCGTCGACGTCGCGCATGTGTGCGGTGCCGACCACCCAGTCGCTGTACGTCCATCCGTCGGCCAGCACGTCGAACACCTGCTGCGGGGGAGCTTGGATCACTTTCTCCACAATCGCCACTGGACTCCCATACCCGCGCCACGGCGGCGCTAACGACCGGCGCGTTAGCTTCTCCGGCGCGACGGGTAAGGCCGACCGGGGCGCCGGAGGTGGCGCTGGCCCACCCCCTCGGCGACGACGTTTACTCCTTCGGGCGCAGGGAACCCGCCGGCTGTGCGACAGGACCAGGAGGAGCCGTATCAGCGCAGGTCAGCCCGGGTGTACGCCGCTGCTGACCGCGCCGGTTCCGCCGGGTCGCGGCACCTGACCGCACGCCCCCGGGGCGTCCTGTACGACGCGGTGCTGCTGGACCGCGACGGCACGCTGATCGAGGACGTCCCGTACAACGGCGACCCGGAGAAGGTGCGACCCGTGCCGGGAGCGCGGGCCGCGCTGGACCGGCTGCGGGCGGCCGGGCTGCGGCTGGCGGTGGTCACGAACCAGTCGGGCCTGGCCCGGGGCTACTTCACCGGGGAGCAGATGCGGGCGGTGCACGCCCGCGTCGAGGAGTTGCTGGGACGGTTCGACGCCTGGCTGGTCTGCCCGCACGACGACGAGGACCGGTGCGACTGCCGCAAGCCGGCACCCGGTCTGGTGCACGCCGCCGCCCGGGAGCTGGGCACCACCGCGTCCCGGTGCGTGCTGGTGGGCGACATCGGCCGGGACGTCGCCGCCGCGCTGGCCGCCGGGGCGACGGGCGTCCTCGTGCCCACTCCGGTGACCCGACCGGAGGAGGTCGCCGCCGCCGGGTGGACGGCCCGTGACCTGCCGGCGGCGGTGGACGAGATCCTGCGCCGTCAACAGGCCGTACGGCCGGCGACCCCGCCCGCCGAGCCGGTACGGACCGCTCTGGTGGTGCGGTCGGACTCGGCGGGGGACGTGCTGGTCACCGGGCCGGCGATCCGCGCGGTCGCGGCCGGGGCGCAGCGGGTGGTGCTGCTGTGCGGGCCGCGGGGGCGCGCCGCCGCCGAACTGCTGCCCGGCGTCGACGAGATCATCGAGCACCCGCTGCCCTGGATCGACAGCACGCCGGGGCCGGTCGACCCGGAGGACATGCGGGGTCTGATCACCCGCCTCCGCGCGGTCGGCGCGGACCAGGCGGTGGTGTTCACCTCGTTCCACCAGTCCGCCCTGCCGCTGGCCCTGCTGCTGCGGATGGCGGGGATCGGCCGGATCGCGGCGATCAGCGACGACTACCCGGGCTCGCTGCTGGACGTCCGGCACCGGGTGCCGGTGGGCGTCCCCGAACCCGAACGCGCCCTCTCCCTCGCCGCCGCCGCCGGCCACCGGCTGCCCGAGGACGACGAACCGGTGCTCCGGCTCCGCCACGACGCCGTGGCGGCGCGTCCGTCCGGTCTCGGCGACCCGGGATACGTGGTACTGCACCCCGGTTCGGCCGCGTCGAGCCGGGCGTGCCCGCCCGAGGTGGCGACCCGGATCGCCGGGGCGCTGACCGCCGCCGGGCACCGGGTGCTGGTCACCGGTGGCCGCGACGAGCGTGACGTCACCGCCCGGGTCGCGGCGGCCGGCGGCGTCGACCTGGGTGGACGAACCGACCTGGCCGGGCTGGCCGGGATCGTGGCGGACGCCGGTGCGGTGGTGGTCGGCAACACCGGGCCGGCGCACCTGGCCGCCGCCGCCGGGGTGCCGGTGGTGAGCCTCTTCGCGCCGACCGTCCCGTTCGGTCAGTGGGGGCCCTACCGGGTGCCCACCGTCCGGCTCGGCGACGCCGCGGCGCCGTGCCGGGACACCCGGGCCGCGAGCTGCCCGGTCCCCGGTCACCCCTGCCTCAGCGGTGTCGACCCGGACGAGGTGGTCGACGCGCTGCGGATGCTAGCCGTCGGTGGTGGTGGCGGCCGATGAACATCCTGCTCTGGCACGTGCACGGGTCCTGGACCACATCGTTCGTGCACGGCGACCACCGCTACCTGATCCCCACCACACCCGACCGCGGCCCGTACGGTCTCGGCCGGGCCCGCACCTACCCCTGGCCGGACAGCGCGGTCGAGGTCACCCCGGAGGATCTACCCGGCACCGACGTCGACGTGGTCATCCTGCAACGGCCCGAGGAGATCGACCGGGTCGAACAGTGGCTGCGTCGCCGCCCCGGACGCGACGTGCCCGCCGTCTACGTCGAGCACAACACCCCGAAGGGCGACGTCCCCAACACCCGGCACCCGATGGCCGACCGCGACGACCTGCTCATCGCCCACGTCACCGGGTTCAACCAGATCTTCTGGGACACCGGCACGACCCGCACCACAGTGGTCGACCACGGCATCGTCACCCCCGCCGTGTCCTACACCGGCGAGTTGGACCGGCTCGCCGTGGTGATCAACGAACCGGTCCGACGCGGCCGGGTCACCGGCACCGATCTGCTTCCCCGGTTCGCCGAGATCGCCCCGCTGGACGTCTTCGGGATGGGCGTCGCCGGGCTGGCCGGCCACCTCGGGTTGCCCGCCGACCGACTGATCAGCCACGACGACGTGCCCCAGCACCGGATGCACGCCGAGCTGGCCCGGCGGCGCGCGTACCTGCACCTGTGCCGGTGGACGTCGCTCGGGCTCAGCCTCATCGAGGCGATGGCGATCGGCATGCCGGTCGTCGCGCTCGCCACCACCGAGGCGGTGATGGCGGTGCCGCCGGAGGCGGGGGCCCTCGCCACCCGGACCGACACCCTGCTCGACGCCGCCCGCCGGTTCATCGACGAACCGGCGACCGCACGTCAGGCCGGAGCGGCGGCGCGGACCGCCGCCCGCGACAGGTACGGCCTCGACCGTTTCCTCGCTGACTGGGACCGGCTGCTGGAGGAGGAAGTATGCGGATCGCGATGATCTCGGAGCACGCCAGCCCGCTCGCCGTCCTCGGAGGGGAGGACGCCGGCGGCCAGAACACGCACGTCGCGGAGTTGTCCGCCGCGCTCGCCGCCGCCGGGCACGAGGTGCGGGTCTACACGCGCCGGGACGCGCCCGACCTGCCGGTGACGGTCCGCAGCCCGGACGGGTACGACGTGGTGCACGTGCCCGCTGGGCCCGCCGAGCCGGTGGCCAAGGACGCGCTGCTGCCGCACATGCGGGAGTTCAGCCGCTGGCTGACCGAGCGCTGGCGGGGCGGGGACTGGGTGCCCGAGGTGATTCACGCGCACTTCTGGATGAGTGGCCTGGCGGCGCTGACCGCCGGTCGGCAGACCGGGGTGCCGGTGGTGCAGACGTACCACGCGTTGGGCACGGTGAAGCGCCGCTACCAGGGGGTGCAGGACACCAGCCCGGCCCGGCGGGTGTCCTACGAGCGCGAGTTGGGTCGCTCGGTGGACCGGATCGTCGCCCAGTGCCGCGACGAGGTGGGCGAACTCGTCCGGATGGGGGTGCCCCGGTCCCGGATGACCGTCGTGCCCTCCGGGGTCAACCTCGCCACGTTCGCCCCGCTCGGACCGGCCGCCGACCGGGAGCCGGGTCGGGCGCGGATCCTTACCGTCGGCCGGCTCGTCGAACGCAAGGGCTTCCAGACCGTGATCCGTGCCATGGCGCTGGTCGCGGACGCCGAGTGCGTGGTCGTCGGCGGCCCGCCCGAAGGGTTGCTGGAGACCGACCCGTACGCCCGGCGGCTGCGGGCCCTCGCCGAGTCGTGCGGGGTGGCCGACCGGGTGCACCTGGTCGGCGCGGTGCCTCGGGAGGAGATGGGCCGCTGGTACCGCTCCGCGGACCTGCTGGTCGCCGCACCCTGGTACGAGCCGTTCGGGTTGACGCCGTTGGAGGCGATGGCCTGCGGTGTGCCGGTCGTCGGCACCGCCGTCGGCGGCATCCGGGACACCGTGGTCGACGGCACGACCGGTGACCTCGTACCGGCGCGGGACCCGCATGCTCTGGCCGCCGCGATCCAGGGGTTGCTCGACGACCGGATCAGGCGTTTCGCGTACGCCACGGCGGCCCGCGAGCGGGCCCGGACCCGGTACTCGTGGGCGGCCACCGCCGAGCGGCTGGTCGAGGTCTACAGCGAGGTGGCCGCCGTCCGTCGGCCGACCCGGGTGGTGGCCTGATGCCGGCGGGTAGCCTGCTCGACACCCACCTGACGAATCTCGCGGCGGCGCTGGTGCCGTACCGGCGGTGTGAGTCGCAGTTGGCGCGCTGGGGTGCCGACCTGGCCCACCGGCTGGCCAACGGGGGTCGGCTGCTGGTCGCCGGCAACGGCGGCAGCGCGGCCGAGGCGCAGCACCTCACCGCGGAGCTGGTCGGCAAGCTCCACGACGACCGGCAGCCGCTGTCGGCGATCGCGCTGCACGCCGAGACGAGCGCGCTCACCGCGATCGCCAACGACTACGGCTACGACGACGTCTACGCCCGGCAGGTGCGCGCCCACGGCCGCCCCGGTGACGTCCTGCTGCTGCTCAGCACCAGCGGGGCCAGCCCCAACCTGGTCCGCGCCGCGCAGGCCGCCCGCGTCGTCGGCGTGACCAGTTGGGCGCTCACCGGGGCCGTCCCCAATCCGCTCGCCGACGCCTGTGACGACGTGCTGGCCGTCGTGTCCGGTGACACCCAGGTCGTCCAGGAGCTGCACCTCGTGACCAGTCACCTGCTGTGCGAGTACCTGGAACAGGAATTGCCCGCCGCGTTGGCCGCGGCCGACGCGGCGGCTGTCATCCGCCGCCTGCCGGGGGAGCCGGGGTCGGTGCGCGCCGGGGTCGACGTGGTGCTCGACGGCGGGGCCGCACAGCAGGTCGACGCGTGAGGATGAGGAGGCAAGCGTGAGGGGACCCGTCGTGGTGCTCGGCGACACCCTGCTCGACCGGGACGTGGAGGGGGTGGTGAACCGTCTCTGCCCGGACTCCCCGGTGCCGGTGCTCGACGAGACCTCGGCCGTCGACCGGCCCGGTGGCGCCGGTCTGGCCGCCGTGTTCGCCGCCGCGCGGGGCGCCGAGGTGGTGTTGGTGACCGCGCTCGCCGACGACGCCGGTGGCGCCCGCCTGAGCGCGCTGCTCGCCGCCGCCGGCGTCCAGGTGTACCCGCTGGCCCTGCCCGGTGCGACGCCGGAGAAGATCCGGCTCCGGGCTCGGGGCCGGGTGCTGCTGCGGCACGACCGAGGAGGCGCGTCCGGGGATCCCGGCGAACCGTCCGAGGAGGTTCTCCGGGTGATCGGCTCGGCGTCGGCGGTGCTGGTCAGCGACTACGGCCGGGGGGTGGCCCGGCAGCCCGCGCTGCGCGACGCGTTGGCCGCGACCCGTGCGCCGGTGGTGTGGGATCCGCACCCGCGTGGCCCGGAGGCGGTGCCGGGCGTGCACCTGGCCACCCCGAACGAGTCGGAGGTACGCGAGCTGGTCCCGGCGGTGCCCGGCGCGTCCCGGCTGGCCACCGCGTCGCGGGGGGCGCAGGGGCTGCGGCGGCGCTGGCGGGCCGGCGCGGTGGCGGTGACGTTGGGCGGCGACGGCGCGCTGCTCTGTCACGCCGGGTCGACGCCGCTCGTGGTGCCGACACCGGGCAGCGCCGAGGGGGACACCTGCGGGGCCGGCGACCGGTTCGCGGCTGCCGCCAGCCTCGCCCTGGCCGAGGGTGCGCTGGTCTCCGAGGCGGTGCAGGCGGCGGTCGCCGAGGCGTCCAGGTTCGTGGCGGGTGGGGGAGTGGCCGCGGCGCTGCCGACCGATCTGGCGCCCGCGCGGAGCGCGCCCGCCCGGGGAGCCCTCCGAGCGCTACCGAGAGGCGTCGTGGCGAGCGATCGGGTGGGAGTCGCCGCGGTGGCAAACCTCCTGCAGGAGGTACGCGCCGCAGGTGGCACGGTGGTGGCGACCGGCGGTTGCTTCGACCTCCTGCACGCCGGGCACGTGGCCACCCTGCAGGCCGCGCGGCAGCTCGGCGACTGCCTGATCGTCTGCCTGAACTCCGACGCCAGCGTGGCCGGGTTGAAGGGCCCGGACCGGCCGGTGATGTCCGAGGATGACCGCAGTCGGGTGCTCACCGCTCTGAGCTGCGTCGACGCCGTCCTCGTCTTCGACGAGCCGACTCCGGACGCGGCGTTGTCCTGGGTACGCCCCGACATCTGGGTGAAGGGCGGCGACTACGCCACCGGCGGCGGGGACGACGCGACGACCCTTCCGGAGGCGGAGGTGCTGCGCCGGTGGGGTGGGAACACGGTGGTGGTGCCCTACCTGGACGGTCGGTCCACCACCGACATGATCGTCCGTACGCTCGCGGAGCGGACCCGATGACCGCCACGCGGCAGGGAGCCGGGCCGACGGTCCTGGTCACCGGCGGCGCGAGCGGGCTCGGCGCGGCGGTGGTCGCGGCGGTGGCCGCGTCCGGTGGTCGACCGGTCGTGCTGGACCGGCAGGCACCGGCCGACGGGGTGTCCTGGACCGAGTGCGACCTCGCCGACACGCGGGCCGCCGAGGTGGCCACCCGGCACCTCGCCGAGCAGGCCGGCGGCCTGGACGCGGTGGTCACCGCCGCCGGCATGGACGTGCCCGGTCGACTCCTCGACGTGCCGGGGGAGACCTGGGATCGGATCGTCGCGGTCGACCTGCTGGCCACCGCGGCGGTGATCCGGGCCGCGTTGCCGTTCCTGCTGACGTCGCGGGGTCGCATCGTCACGGTCGCCAGCACCCTGGGGGTCAAGGCGGTCAGCGACGCCACCGCGTACTGCGCGGCGAAGTTCGGCGTGGTGGGCTTCACCCGTGCCCTCGCCGCCGAACTCGCCGGTCAGGTCGGCGTCACGCTGCTCATTCCGGGTGGGATGCGCACCGCGTTCTTCGACGAGCGCGATCCGCAGTACAAGCCGGGACCGGACGCGATCCTCAACGACCCCGTCGACACCGCTGCCGCGATCATGTTCGCGTTGAACCAGCCTCCCGGCTGCGCGGTGCGCGAGCTGGTGGTCTGCGCCGAGCAGGAGACGTCGTACCCGTGATCCTCGTGCTGCGCGCCCTCGGCGTCGGCGACCTGGTGACCGCGGTGCCCGCCCTGCGGGCGCTGCGGGCGGCGTACCCCTCCCAGGAGCTGGCGCTCGCCGCGCCCGCCGGGTTGGCTCCGCTCGTCGACCTGGTCGGCGGCGTGGACCGGCTGGTGGACACCGCCGGGTTGGACCGGCCCGTCCGGGTCGGTTCGGTCCCGCAGGTCGCTGTCAACCTGCACGGCCGCGGTCCGCAGTCGCACCGGTCGCTCGCGGCCACCCGACCCGGTCGGCTGCTCGCCTTCGCCAACCCGGATGCCGGCCACGCCGACGGTCCGCAGTGGTCCGACGACGAGCACGAGGTGGACCGGTGGTGCCGGCTGTTGTCCTGGTACGACGTCGCGGCCGACCGGGCCGACCTCGGCCTGCGCCGCCCCGCTGTGACCGGGCTGCCCACCGGTGTGACGGTGCTGCATCCCGGCAGCAAGATCCCCGCCAAGCGGTGGCCGGCCGAGCGGTTCGCCGCGCTGGCCCGGGCATTGACCGACCAGGGGCACCGGGTGCTGCTCACCGGCTCGGCCGACGAACGGGCCCTGACGGCCCGGGTGGCCGAGGCGGCGGGCCTGGGGTCCGACGCCGTGCTGGCCGGCCGGACCGACCTCGGCACGCTCGCCGCGCTGGTGGCCGACGCCCGGCTGGTGGTCAGCGGGGACACCGGGGTGGCTCATCTGGCCACCGGGTATGGCACCGCGTCGGTGGTCCTCTTCGGGCCGGTGCCACCGGCGCACTGGGGACCGCCGCCGGACCGGCCCCGGCACCGGGTGCTCTGGGTCGGCGAGGGGGATTGGCCCAGGTGGGATGGGGTAGGAAGCCACCCGACGATGGCGGCGCTGCGTCTCGACGAGGTGCTGGCCGCCGTTGCTGAGGTGGAGAGGGTGGTGCGGGTCTCCGGTGCGGTTGCGGCGTAGTGACCCGGGACGACCGGGGTACGGACGGCGTCGGCGCGGGCGGGGCTGGCATTTCGTCGACCCGACCGGCGCTCCGGTCCGGGACGCGGAGGTCCTGGCCCGGCTGCGGGACTTGGTCATCCCTCCGGCCTGGCAGGACGTCTGGATCTCGCCGTACCCGAACGGGCACATCCAGGCGATCGGGATCGACGCGGCCGGACGCAAGCAGTACGTCTACCACCCACGGTGGCGGGAGAAGCAGGACGAGGCGAAGTTCGACCACATGCTGGAGGTGGCCCGCCGGCTGCCGGCGCTGCGGGAGCGGGTGGGTCGCGACCTGGACGGCCGGGGGTTGAACCGGGACCGGGTGCTCGCCACGGTGGCCCGCCTGCTGGACATGGGGATGTTCCGGGTGGGCAGCGACCAGTACGCGGCCGGCGACGACCCGACGTACGGGGTGTCCACCCTGCGGCCCGAACACGCCCGGTCGCGGGGCGGCTGCGTCGTCCTGGTGTTCCCGGCGAAGGGCGGCATCGAGCAGGTACGCCGCATCGAGGACCCGGAGTTGTGCCAGGTGCTCGTCAATCTGCGCCGTCGGCGGCGGCGGGCCGACCGGTTGTTCGGCTACTGGGACGGCCGGGACTGGCGGGACGTGCGCAGCGACGAGGTGAACGGCTACCTGCGCGATGCCAGTGGTGGGGAGATGACCGCCAAGGACTTCCGTACCTGGCACGCGACGGTGCTCGCCGCGACCGAGCTGGCCACCGCCGCCCCGGCCCGCTCGGTGACCGCGCGGCGCAGGGCGGTGGTCTCCGTCATGCGTGCGGTGGCCGAGCTGCTGGGCAACACACCGACGGTGGCTCGGGCTTCCTACGTGGATCCGCGGGTGGTGGACCTCTACCACGACGGGGTGGTGGCGTCGGTGGACCCGCAGGCGTCGCGCGAGGAGGCCGAGCGGGTCGTCCTGGAGCTGTTGGAGAAGGCCTGACCGGCCCCGCCGACGATCCTGGGGGGAAGTGGCGGGGCCGGAGACTCGGGCGTGATCGGGCGGCCACCGGGCGGCCGCCCGCCGCGCCTACGCGCGGCGGGCGCCTCGCCACGGCCCCCGTTGGCGGCCCACCGCGAGCGGTCGGCCACGTGGTGTCAGTCTGCCCGCCTCGTGTTGACCATGGACGCCGCGCGGTTGACGATCCGCGCCGGATGCGAGGTGCTGTCGCGATGTTCCTGCGGGCTCACCCCGTAGGCTGTCCGGAACGCCCGGCTGAAGTGGGCTTTGTCGGAGAACCCCCAGCGCGCCGCGATGGTCTGCACCGGTTGGTTGCGCAGCGCCGGGTCGGACAGGTCGCGTCGGCACCGGGTCAGCCGCAGATCGCGGATGTACGACGCCACGGTCGTCTCTTCGGCCTCGAACAGCCGGTGCAGCGACCGCACCGAGATGTGGTGGGCGTCGGCGACGACCCGAGGGCTGAGCGTCGCGTCGCCGAGGTGCCGGTGGACGTACGACTGCACCTGGGTGAGCAGTGCCCGGCGGCGGACCTCGGTGGGTACGGCGTCCTCGGCGACCAGGTGCCGGCCGAGCATGGTGGTGGCCAGGTCGAGCCCGACCGCGCCGAGTCGGCTCGCGTCGGCGGCATGGTACTGCTCGGGGTGCCTGGTCACCTGCAACAGGAACTGCGCCAGCAGCGCCCCGATCCCCTCGCTGCCGGACATCCGCCCGCCGTAGAGCGCTGCCATCCGCTGCGGTGGCAGCGGCAGCGCGGCGTGCGGGATCAGCGTGATGATCGAGCTGGCCTGGTGCCGCTCCGGCTCCGTCGCCTGGTGGCCGAGGTCGTGCGGACGCGACGCGTTGTAGAAGGTGAACTCACCGACCTGGATCTCGCTGCGGCGACCGTCCTGGCTGGACGTGCCGACGCCGCCGGTGGTGAGGGCGAGAATGTACACCTCCGGATCCGACTGGCGAATGAGTTTCGGGGTCCGGAAGGCGTCCAGAGACGGGTAGTCGTAGCTGACCAGCTGGATCGGCCCGAGGTCGACGAAGTCGGCCCGGGCGATGAAGTCCTCGTCGTGCTCGGACCGGACCTGCATCGGCGCCGAGGTGCGGGCGACCAGGTCCAGCCACATCCCGAATCGCTCACCGGGTGGCAGGACGGTCGTGTCGAAGGTTTCGCTCGGGAGCATCCGGGCTCCCTCAGTCCGCTCGTCTGTGGATCAGTGCCTCGATGCCGTCGAGGATCCGGTCCAGGCCGAAGACGAATTCGTCGTCCGGGTCGTCGTCCTGGTCGATGCCACCGGCGCTGAGCACCCGGTGCAGCGCCGGAAAGCGGGTCGGGTCGATGAGCCGGGTCAGCATCCGGCTGTAGGCGGGCATCATCTCGTTCGGCGTGACGCCGGAAACCTGGGCGCCCTCGGCGATCTGCGACGTGAGCGTGGCCTCGTTGCGGACGTACCCGGTGATCAGGAGCAGCGTCGACATCTTCTCGCCCTCGGCGAGCGTGGTGCCGTCGAGGCAGCGCAGCCCGTCCTCCAGCCAGCCGAGCTGCTGCGGGGTGATCGGCGGACCGCTGATCGGCACGTGTAGCAGCCAGGTCCGGCGGCGCAGCACCTCGTGCTCGGCCCAGGCCCATCGGGTCAGGCCGGCGCGCCAGTCGTCCTGCGGTGCGGGTGGGCCGGGTGGTGGGCCGTAGCCGGTGTCCACCATGAGCAGGAGCAGCTCGTCCTTCGAGCCGACGTACCGGTAGAGCGCCATGGTGGCGGCGCCCAGCTCCTTGGCCACCCGGCTCATGGAGACGGCGGCCAGCCCGTCGGCGTCGGCCACGCGTACGGCGGTGTCCACGATGGTGGACACGCTCATCCCCGGTCGGGGCCCCTTGGGTGGTCGCTCCCGCAGCCCCCAGGCGCTCTCGATGGCCGGCGGGAGCACTGGCCCGCTGTCGTCTGTCTGTGCCGCCACTTTTCCTCCTTGCCTCGCCATCCTAGTTCTGCGTATGGTCTACGCATTACAGCGTACGTCATACGCAGAAAGAGGGAATGATCATGATGACCACCACCACACCGGCGCCCCGAGCGGGCCGCCGGGAGTGGACCGGGTTCACGGTGCTGATGCTGCCGCTGCTCCTGGTCTCGATGGACGTGTCGGTGCTCTACTTCGCCGTTCCGTTCATCAGCGAGGAGCTGCGCCCCACCGGCACCCAGCAGCTCTGGATCTTCGACGTCTACGGGTTCGTACTGGCCGGGCTGCTCATCACCATGGGCGCGCTGGGCGACCGGATCGGCCGACGTCGGCTCCTGCTGATCGGCGCCACCGCGTTCGGGGCGGCATCGCTGCTGGCGGCGTACGCGGACAGCGCCGAGACACTGATCGCCGCGCGTGCCCTGCTCGGCGTCGGCGGGGCCACCCTGATGCCCTCCACGCTCGCCCTGGTGCGCAACCTGTTCCACGACGCCCGGCAGCGGGCCACCGCCATCGGCATCTGGACCGCCACGCTCACCGGCGGCATCGCGACCGGCCCGGTGCTCAGCGGCATCCTGCTGGAGCACTTCTGGTGGGGGTCGATCTTCCTGATCAACATCCCGGCGATGCTGATGCTGCTCCTGCTCGCCCCGGTCCTGGTGCCCGAGTCCCGCCACCCGGCGGCCGGACCGTTCGACCTCGTCAGCGGGGCGCTCTCCCTCGCGGCGCTGCTCCCGGTGATCTACGGCATCAAGGAGATGGCCCGCGACGGCGTCAGCCCGGCGCGGGTGCTCGCCATCGTCGCCGGCCTGCTGGTGGGCGCGCTGTTCCTGCACCGGCAGCGCAGCCGCGCGTACCCGATGATCGACCTCGCCCTGTTCCGTGGCCGGGGCTTCGCCGGGGCGCTCGCGGTCAACCTGCTGGCGATGTTCGCCCTGGTCGGCTTCGCCATCTTCACCACCCAGCACCTCCAGTCGGTGCTCGGCCTGAGCCCGCTGCGCGCGGCACTGTGGAGCCTGGTGCCGTCGCTCGCCGTGGGCGGAGTCGCGCCGGCCGCCGCCGCGCTCGCCCAGCGCGTCGAACGGGCGTACCTGATCGGTGCGGGTTTCGCGATCGCCGTGCTCGGCTTCGTGGTGCTGACCCGGGTCACGCCGGAGTCGCCGCTGTGGCTGCTCCTCGTCGGTGCCAGCGTCTACGCCGGTGGCCTGGTCATGGTGATGTCCCTCGTCACCGAGCTGGTCCTCGGTGCCGCGCCCGCCGAGCAGGCCGGTGTCGCGTCGGCGTTGACCGAGTCCAGCAGTGAGTTGGGCGGCGCGCTGGGGATGGCGATCCTCGGCAGCGTCGGCGCGGCGGTCTACCGCCGCGAGATCCTCGACGGCCTGCCCGCCGGACTGCCCGCCGACAGCGGCGACGTCGCCCGGGAGACGCTGGGAGGTGCGCTCGCGGTGGCCCAGGAGCTGCCGGCGGACCTGGCCGACGCGGTGCTGCACGCGGCCCGGGCGGCGTTCACCGACGGGCTGCACGTCGCCGCCGTCGCCGCCATGGTGGCGATGCTGCTGGGCGCGGTCACCGCGTTGGTGACGCTGCGCGGCGTCCGGCCGGCCGACCCCGCGGCGCCGGCCGCCGAGTCGACCGGTCCGGCCGACACGTCGCTGTCCTCGATCAGTCGTTGAGCACGTGGGCGAGCCGGTCGCGGAAGCGCCGCTCGGAGTCGCTGACGGATTCGCCGCCGATGCCCAGCACGCCACCGCTGGACGCGGCGCCCACCACCTGCTCGGCGATCTGCACGAGCCAGTGCTTGTACGCGCCGGCCTCGCCCTCGTCGACCCGCTTGGCCAGCAGGGCCGCGGCCTCACCGGCCCGCAGCAGCACGTCGTCGATGAGCGCGCGCGGGTCGTCGGGTGCGATGACCGGCAACTCGGCGCCGGCCTCCGGGTCGCCGACCCGGGTCACGATCTCACCGGCCACGGCGGCGACCAGCGGGCTGGCCGACTCCCGGCCGGCGGAGATGGTCTCCAGACCGGCCGCGGTCTCCGCCATGGTCCGGCGGGTGCCGTCGGACTCGGCGGCGCTCGCCGCGGTCAGGACCGACTGCGGCAGGCCGACCAGCAGCCCCCACTCCCCGTCGGAGAAACCGAAACCGGTGTACGCCGGTTGCTCGATCACGGCAACGCCCCTTCCGCCCTGCTCTGCTTGGTCAATCGGTGCTCTGGTCAGTCGATCCACCGGGCCCGACACCGGTGCCCGGGTCAGGCTAGTCGAGGGTCAGCAGGCCCTGTTCGGACACCACGCGCACCGACAACGTCTTGTACCCGACCTCGTCGAAGAGAACCGTCATCTTGTCGTCCTCGTAGGAGAGCACCAGGCCCGGGCCCCACTCCGGGTGACGCACCCGGCTGTGCACCGGGAACGGGCCGACCGCGCCCTGGTCGGCGACGCTCGTGCCGCTGTGGCAGTTGTCGCAGTGGCCGCAGACCGCGCTCATCTGCTCGCCGAAGTAGGCCAGCAGGGTCTGCCCCCGGCAGGCGTTGGTCTCGGCGAAGGCCCGCATCATGTCGGTGCGGGACCGGGTGACCGTCTGTTGACGCTCCGCCTCGGCCAGCGCCGCCGCGGCGGCGTCGACCGGCGTGGGGGAGTAGCGCGGGGCGCCGATGCGCTGCCGGGCGCGCGGCTCGGCGGCACCGATCTGCTCCAACAGGGCGAGATACTGGCCCAGCTTGCGCGGCCCGAGGCCGGTGGCCTCGCGCAGCTCGGTCTTGGTGGCCGGCTTGCGGCGTAGCAACGCGGCCAGGTCGCGCAGTTCGTCGACGTCCGGCAGGCCACCGCTGAAGAACCGTTGCAGGCCCACGTCCTCGGCCCGCCACAGCAGCAGCACCCGGGCCGGCTCCCCGTCGCGCCCGGCCCGGCCGATCTCCTGGAAGTAGCTGTCCGGTGAGTCGGGCAGCGCCATGTGCACCACCCAGGCGATGTTCGGCTTGTCGATGCCCATCCCGAAGGCCGAGGTCGCCACCATGATGGGGACCTGGTCGGCGAGGAACGCCTCGTGCAGTTCCGCGCGGGCACCGACCGGCATCCCGCCGTGGTAGAACAGCGCCGGGAAGCCGGCGTCGGTCAGCCGGGCGGCCAACTCCTCGGAGGCGCGGCGGGTCGGCACGTAGATGATCCCCGGCCGCCCCTCGTCGCGCAGCAGCGTCATCAGCCGCCGCCACCGGTAGTCCTCGTCGGGGCAGTGCGCCACCTCCAGGAACAGGTTGGGCCGGTCCAGCCCGGAGATGACCACGTCCGGGTCCCGCAGCCGCAGGCGGGCGATGATGTCGTCGCGTACCGGTGGGGAGGCGGTGGCGGTCAGCGCGACCACCGGCGGCCGGCCGATGCCCTCGATCAGGTGCCCGAGCGCGAGGTAGTCGGGGCGGAAGTCGTGCCCCCACGCGGAGATGCAGTGCGCCTCGTCGATCGCCACCAGCGCGGGCTTCAGGGAGGCGACCTCGGCCATCCGGTCGGGGTTGCTGAGCTGCTCCGGGGTGATGAACAGGAACTCGGCCCGGCCCTCGCGGACCTCGGTGATCGCCTCGGCCTGCTGGGCGGCCGACTCGTTCGAGCTGATCCGCACCGCCCTCAGCTCCGGGCGTTGCCGCTCGTTGAGGGCGGCGATCTGGTCCTGTTGGAGCGCCAGCAGCGGGGAGATCACCACGGTGGGGCCGGGGATCAGGCTGGCCGGAATCTGGTAGATGGCCGACTTGCCGGCGCCGGTGGGCAACACCACCAGGGCGTCCCGTCGCTTCATCACCGCGCGCATGGCGGCCAACTGGTTGGGCCGCAGGGCCTTCCAGCCGAAGAGGCTCCGGGCGGCGCGGCGCAACGTCATCGAATGCGTGGACAGTTTCATCGAGGGCCGGAGGTACCCGAGCCCATGACCGCCGAAACAAGTCCGGGCGATCATGGGCTGTCGGGCCCTGGCCGGCTCAGCGCAGCCGGGGTAGGACCTCGCGCTGGTAGAGATCGAACAGGCCCTGGTGGTGCGGGCCGGTGTTGGCCACGTAGACCTCGTCGAAACCGGCCTTGGCGTACTTGTCGATCATCTCCAGGTGCGCGTCGACGCTGTTGCCGCAGACGAACGCCTCCTTGAGCATCTCCGGCTCGACCAGCTCGGCGGCCTGCTCGAAGTGGCGTGGTGAGGGCAGCACCTGGGACAACTCGCCCGGCACGCCCGCGTTCGGCCACCGCTCGTACGCGATGCGCATCCCCTCGTCCTCGCTGTCCGCGTACGCCGCCTTGAAGCCGGCCTGGCAGGGCTTGTCGCCGCCGCCGTTCTCGCGGAAACGCCGGACCATGTCGCCGTCGGGCATGGTGCTCACGTAGCCGTCGCCGATGCGCGCGGCGAGGTCGATGGCCTTCGGGCCGAAACCGGAGACGTAGATCGGCGGGGGAGTGTCGGGCAGCGTGTAGATCCGGGCGTGCTCGACCGTGTAGTGCTTGCCGTGGTGGTTGACGAACCCGCCGCCCCACAGCTCGCGCAGCACCTCGACGGCCTCCTCCAGCATCTCCAGGCGGACGTCGGCCTGCGGCCAGGCGTCGCCGAAGATGTGCTCGTTGAGGGCCTCGCCGGTGCCGACGCCGAGCACGAACCGTCCGCCGTGCAGCACCGCGCTGGTCGCCGCCGCCTGCGCGATCACGGCCGGGTGGATCCGCACCGTCGGGCAGGTCACGGCGGTGGTCACCGGCAGCGAACAGACCTGGCTGAGCGCGCCGATCATCGACCAGACGAAGGGGCTCTGGCCCTGCGCGTCCACCCAGGGGTGGTAGTGGTCGGAGATCCACAGCGCCTCGAAACCGGCCCGTTCGGCGCCCTGCGCCTGCTCCAGCAGCTCGGCTGGCGTGAACTCCTCACTGGACAGAAAGTATCCGATCTTCATGGTCTCCCCTTCGGCGCGCGGACCTGCTGATGGGGAGAGCCGTACCCCGGGCGTGGTCGGCCACACCGGACGGCCGGGGCCCGTTCGCTCGGCGTCGGCCGGACCGGCCGTCCTGTGGGGTCGTTCGCTCAGCGTCGGCCGAACATCGCCCGGATCGCGGCGAGCAGCAGCAGGGCGCCGACCACCAGGCCGAGCAGGCGTACGCCGGGGATGTCGGCCGGGCTCGTCGCGTCGGCCAGCAGGGCGGGATCCATCCCCGCACTCTCCCGGCGGCAGGCCCCTGAGGCAACTGTAAGGTTTATTGACTATTGAATCGCCCGGTGTGACCATGGCATGACCGCCTGCCGGTGGCGGTGCGCCGATGGCGTGCGAGAGATGGGGTACGGGGGCCGCATGAGCGAGCGCAACCAGCGGGTCGACGGGGGCGCACCGACGCCGGTGATCGAGATCGATCGTTCCGAGGGGGCGGCGTGACCACTCCCGCCGGCCACCTCCCGGCGCTCGCCGCCGCCGTCCTGCAGCCCGGGTTCGTCGGCACCACCCCGCCACCGTGGGTGTGCCGCTGGCTCGGCGAGGGACTCGGCGCCGTGGTGCTCTTCGCCCGCAACGTCGTCGACCCCGCCCAGGTGGCGGCGCTCACCGCGACGCTGCGCGCGGAACGGCCCGACGTCATCGTCGCGATCGACGAGGAGGCCGGCGACGTCACCCGACTGGAATCGGTGCACGGCAGCTCCCGGCCCGGCAACCTCGCCCTCGGCGCGGTCGACGACCCGGAGCTGACCGAGGCGGTCGCCCGGGACCTCGGCGTCGAGCTGGCCGCCGCCGGGGTGACGCTCAACTACGCCCCGGACGCCGACGTCAACTCCAACCCGGACAACCCGGTGATCGGCGTACGCGCCTTCGGCGCCGACCCCGCGCTCGTCGCGCGACACACCGCCGCCTGGGTGCGCGGGCTCCAGGCCGGGGGCGTGGCCGCCTGCGCCAAACACTTCCCGGGGCACGGCGACACCCACGTCGACTCCCACCACGACCTGCCCCGGATCACCGCCGACCGGGACCGCCTCGACGCCTGCGAGCTGGCCCCGTTCCGGGCTGCTGTCGCCGCCGGGGTGCAGGCGGTGATGACCGGCCACCTGCTGGTGCCGGCCCTCGACCCGGAACTGCCGGCCACGCTGAGCCAGCGCATCCTCGGCGGGCTGCTCCGCGACGAGATGGGCTTCTCCGGTGTGGTGGTGACCGACGCGATGGAGATGCGCGCGGTCGCCGACCGGTACGGGTTCGCCGGGGCCACCGTCCGCGCCCTGGCGGCGGGGGCGGACGCGATCTGCGTCGGCGGCGAGCGGGCCGACGAGCAGGCGGCACGCGAGCTTCGCGACGCCGTCGTCGCCGCCGTCGTCTCCGGTGAGCTGCCCGAGGAACGGCTCGCCGAGGCTGCCAAGCGGGTCGGACAGCTCGCCGCCTGGACGATGGCCGCCCGCACCGCCGGGTCGGCGGGGCGACGCGACGCCGCCGACGTCGGACTGGTCGCCGCCCGCCGCGCCGTCCGGGTCACCACCTCCCGGACCGCGGCGACCGCGCTGCCGCTGACCCGCCCGGCGTACGTCGTCGAGTTCGAGCCCCTCCGCAACATCGCCATCGGCGCGGAGACCCCGTGGGGCATCGGCGCGCCCCTGGGCGAGTTACTGCCCGGCACCAGCACGGTCCGCTACGCCGAGACCGACGTACCGGCCGACCCGGGCGCGGGGGCGGGCAGCCGCCCGCTCGTCCTGGTGGTCCGCGACCTGCACCGGCACGAGTGGATGCGCTCCGCCGTGCACCGGGCGTTGGCCGCCCGGCCGGACGCGCTGGTGGTCGAGTTGGGCGTGCCGGAGTTGGTGACCGGGTCGGTGCACCTGGCCACCCACGGCGCGACCCGGGCCAGCGGACGGGCCGCCGCCGAGGTGCTGACCGGCGCCCGCTGACCGGCCCCCGCGTGTTGGCCGACCGGCGCCCGCTGTCCGGCCCGCGCGTGTTGGCCGACCGGCGCCCGCTGTCCGGCCCGCGCCCGCTGTCGGGCCCGCGTTACGGCAGGTCGGCCACCAGGTCGGCGTACTCGGGGTGCTTGTCGATGAACGCCGCCATGAAGGGGCACTGCGGCACCACAGTCGCGCCCCGGGCACGGACCTCGTCCAGGGTGCCCCGGATCAGCGCGCCGCCCACGCCCTTGCCCTGGAAGCCCCGGTCCACCTCGGTGTGGGTGAAGACCAGGACCTCCCCGCGCATCAGGTAGGCGGTGAAGCCGGCCAGCGCGTCGTCGACCAGGATCTCGAAGCGGCGCTTCGCCGGGTTGTCCTCGACCAGGGTGCTCATCCGGCCATTGTCCCCGCGGCGTCGGCCAGCGCGTCGAGTTCGGCGAGCAACCGGTCCACCTCGTCGGCCGTGTTGTAGTGGTAGATGCTGGCCCGCACCGCGCCGCCGCTGTCGCGCAGACCCATCAGCTCGAAGTACTCGTAGGCGTAGTAGTCGCCGACGGAGAGGCAGAACCCGGCGGCGCCCAACGCCTCCTGGGTGGCCGCCGGGGTCACGCCGGCGACCCGGAACGAGACCGTCGGGCAGCGCCGGGCCGGCGACCCGTAGACGGTGATCGCCGGTTGCTGGGCCAGCCCGGCGAGCAGGCGGTCCAGCAGTGCCTCCTCATGCGCCTGCGCGGCGGCCAGCCCGGCCCGCAGCCGCGCCCGCCGGTCCCCGACCGCGTCCGGATCCAGCCCCGCCAGGTGATCCACCGCCGCCGTGACACCGGCGAGCAGCGGGAAGCTCGGCGTGCCGTACTCGAACCGGTCCGGCACCGCGTCCGAGGACGGCACCAGCTTCGCCGGGCGCAGCGCCTCCCACCGGGCCGGGTCGGCCACCATCGCCGCCAGGTGCGGGCCGGACCACTTGTACGCGCTGGTCACCAGCACGTCGGCACCGAGCGAGGCCAGGTCCGTCGGTCCGTGTGGAACCGAGTGCACCCCGTCGACACAGACCAACGCGCCGACCGCGTGCGCGATCTTGGCGATCGTCGGCACGTCCGGCACGGTGCCGATGGCGTTGCTGCCGGCGGTCACCGCGACCAGCCGGGTCCGCTCACCGACCAGGTCGGCGTACTGGGCGGCGGGCAGCTCACCGGTGCCCCTGTCGACCTCGGCCCAGCGCACCGTCGCACCGGCCGCCTCGGCGGCCTGCACCCACGGCCGGATGTTCGCGTCGTGGTCGAGGCGGGACACCACCACCTCGTCACCCGGACGCCAGCTCGCGCCGAGCGTACGGGCCAGGGTGTACGTCAGCGCGGTGGCACTCGGACCGAGCACCACCCCGGCCGGGTCGGCGCCGAGCAGGTCGGCGACCGCCGAGCGGGCCTCGGCCACCAGCTCCAACGACCGGCGACCCGGTACGGAGGCGGCGCTGCGGTTGCCGACCGCCGACCGCATGGCGTCGGTGACCGCGTCGATCACACCCGCCGCGGTCTGGGTGCCGCCGGCACCGTCGAAATGGACGAAGCCCTCGGTCAGGGCGGGGTACGCGGCCCGGGCGCGGGCGATGTCGAACGGCATGTAGCGGACCCTAGCCGGGGCGCTCCCGGCGCTCGCCGTCGCCTCGGCGTCGCGGGCGTCTCGTACTCTTGGCGGGGTGACGAACCGACCCGCCACCATGCCCATGCCCCCCGTCCGCCGCGCCGCCGGTCTCTTCGCCGGTCTGGCGCTCGGCCTCGCCGTGCTCGCCGGTTGCAGCTCCCAGGGCGCCTCCACAGACTGCGCCGTGGACGCCTGCACGGTCACCTTCGATCGGGGTGTCGAAGCCCGGACCACGATCCTGGGCGTCGAGGCCAAACTGGTCGGCGCCGAGGGCGACCAGGTGACCGTCGAGGTCGCCGGGGAGCAGCTCACCCTGACCATGGGCCAGCAGGCCGCCGAGGCCGGCGGTTTCGCGGTCACCCTGGACAGCGTCACCGACCAGCAGGTGAAGGTCCGCGTCTCGCGCAACCCCGGTAACTGACCTCACGCGGGGAGGCGGTGGCCGACGTTTGGGAATCTTCGTAATCGGAGATTGTGACGCCATGTCACTCACCCGTAGCGCGCAAGCCACCGCCTCCCGAACGGCGGACAGCCGGTGGCTGGAACTCCTCGCCCGGGCCGGCTTCATCGGCTACGGCATCGTCCACCTCCTCTTCGCCTGGTTGGCGTTGCAGATCGCGTTCGGCACGTCGTCCGACGACGGCGACCAGTCCGGCGCGCTGCGTACCCTCTCCGAACAGCCCCTGGGTAAGTTCCTGGTCATCGCCGTCGCCGTCGGCCTGCTCGCGATGGCGATCTGGCAGGCGTTGGAGGCCGCCGGCGGGCACCGCGCCGAGCGGGGCAGGGAACGGGTCATGGAACGGGTCGCCTCGGCGGGCCGGACCGTCGTCTACCTCTACTTCGCCTGGACCGCCTTCAAGGTCTTCAAGGACGCCGGGTCGAACAGCGCCGACCAGCAGGAGGCGCTGACCGGAAAGCTGATGACCTCCAGCGGTGGCCGTTGGCTGGTCGGCCTGGCCGGTCTGGTGCTCGCCGCGATCGGCATCGGCCTGGTCATCTACGGTGCCCGCAAGAAGTTCGAGAAGCACCTGAAGACCGGTGAGATGAGCCCGAAGACCCGCCAGTCGGCCCGCCGACTCGGCATGGCCGGCTACATCGCCAAGGGCGTCGCGTACGGCATCGCCGGTCTGCTGGTCATCGTGGCCGCGGTCAACTACGACCCGGAGAAGGCCCGTGGTCTGGACGCCGCGCTGCACACCCTGCGCGAGCAGTCGTACGGCATGTTCCTGCTGACCCTGGTCGCCCTGGGCATCGCCGCCTTCGGCGTCTACTGCTTCCTCCAGTCCCGGTACCGCAAGGTCTGAGCTGGTCGATAGCACGGACATCGGGCACTCTTGGGCTTTTGCCCGGAGTGCCCGACGTCTGATCGAAGGGAAGCAACGGAGCCGTGCAGAACTATCTCGAAACGGCCGTCGCCACGCTCGTCGCGGCGGCGGTCGCTCTCCTCCTGGTCGAGGTCGTCCACCGGCTGACCCGGCGTTTCGGCCGTCGGTCGCAGCTGCTGACCGAGTTGACCGACCACGCGCACCGACCGTTCCAGGTCGCCGGGACGGTCCTCGCCGTGCAGTTCGCCGTGCGCTTCAGCACCGGGTACGCGGTCGGCGAGAGCTGGCGTCGCCTGGTGCTGCACCTGCTCGTGCTCGCCGTCATCGCCACGGTGGCCTGGTTGGTGGCCGCGCTGCTGGTCGTCGTCGAGGACACCGCGCTGGCCCGGTTCCGGGTCGACGTACCGGACAACCGGCACGCCCGGCGGGTCCGGACCCAGGTGGTGATGCTGCGCCGGCTGACCATCGCGGTGATCGTCATCCTGACCATCGGCGTGATGCTGATGACGTTCCCGAGCGTACGGGGCATCGGCGCGGGTGTGCTGACCTCGGCCGGTGTGGTCGGTGTGGTGGCCGCCCTCGCCGCGCAGAGCCTGCTCGGCAACGTCTTCGCCGGCCTCCAGCTCGCCTTCAGCGACGCCGTCCGGCTCGACGACGTGGTGGTCGTCGAGGGGGAGTGGGGTCGCATCGAGGAGCTGACCCTGAGCTACGTGGTCGTGCAGATCTGGGACGACCGGCGGTTGATCCTGCCCACCTCGTACTTCACCAGCAAGCCGTTCCAGAACTGGACGCGCACCGAGTCCGCGGTGCTCGGCACCGCCGAGTTCGACGTGGACTGGGCGGTGCCGGTGCAGACCATGCGCGAGGAGCTTCGCCGCCTCGTCGAGGGCACCGAGCTGTGGGACGGGCGGGTCTGCGTCCTGCAGGTCACCGACGCCACCGGCGGGATGGTCCGCGTCCGCGCGTTGGTCAGCGCCGCCGACGCGGGCAGTCTGTGGGACCTGCGGTGCCTGGTGCGGGAGCACCTGGTGGCCTGGATCCGGGACAACCGGCCGACCTCGATGCCCCGGATCCGTACCGAGCTGGGCGACTCCACCAGCAACCTGCCCTGGCAGTGGGTGCAGCCGCGGCGGCCGGTCCGCCGCCGCCCCGACACCGAAGCGCCCGACGATGCCCGCGTCTTCGGCGGCAGCGACGACGGCGACGCCCGAAGCGAAGCCTTCGTAGGCCCCGAAGAAACCCGCCCCTGACCCCCACCCCCACCCGGCCCCCCTTGAAGGGGCCCGCGCAAGTTCGGTGATGTTGCTGCCTCCGAAGCGCTCGAGGCAGCAACATCGGTGATGTTGCGCGGATCTTGGGCGCGGGGCCGGGCCCGGCCGGGTGCGGGCCCGGGCGGGTGCGGGCCCGGGCGGGTGCGGGTCGGCGGGGGTGCGGGCGTGGGGCCGCGACACCCGGCTCTGGTCCGTTGCGGGAGGTTTGGTCGGGCTTGGGTGGGGGATGTGCTGCCGGACGTCTCTGCCTCGATCACCGCATCAACCGGCGTGTCCGCGGCGCGGCGTCCCGACAAGGGGCACGGTCGGGCGCTCGGCGCGCTTTAGGATTGACGGGCGGCGACTCCGGGCATACAGCGCGGTGATGAGGAAAGGAGGACAGCATGGCTGACGTGGCGAACGCCCGCACATCCCACAACGGGAGCGAGCCCTCCACCGCCGAGTTGGTGCAGCGGGCCACCGAACAGGTCTCCCGCCTCGTGCGGGACGAGCTGGCGCTGGCCCGAGCGGAGTTGACCCAGAAGGGCAAGCACGCCGGCATCGGCCTCGGCCTCTTCGGCGGCGGCGGTGCCCTGGCGTTCTTCGGCCTGGGCGCGTTGGTCGCCACGGCGATCCTGCTGCTCGACCTGGTGTTGCCCGCCTGGGCCGCCGCGCTGATCGTCGCGGTGGCCTGTTTCCTGGTGGCCGGCATCCTCGCCCTGGTGGGCAAGAAGCAGGTCAGCCGTGCCGTTCCGCCCGTGCCGGCGGCGACGGTCCGCAGCCTCCGGGCCGACGTGGACACTGTCACGGCCGCGGTGAAGGACAGGGGGCGGCAATGACCGGCAACGGGACCGGCGACACGGAGGCGCTCCGCGAGGAGATCCGTCGCACCCGGGTCGAGTTGGGCGAGACGATGGAGGCGTTGGCCGCCAAGGCCGACGTCAAGGCGCGTTTGAAGGAGTCCGCCGGGCAGGCGAAGGAGCGGATGCGCGAGCAGGCGGCACAGACCGTCGCCCGGGTCCGCGGGCAGGCCGTGCGGGGCGCCGGAATGGCGCGGGCACAGGCACACCAGAAGGGTGGGCTGGTGCGCGACAAGGGTGAGTTGGTGCGCCGCAACCCGGTGCCGTGGGCGGCCATCGCCGCCGGTGCGGTGGCGACCGTGGTGGTGTTGATGATCGTGCGGGGGAGGCGTAGGTGAGCAAGAGCATCAGCCGGGTCGCGTACCGGCCGGTCGGCGTGTTGTTGGGTATCGCCGCAGGCACGGTGGCCGGGGCGATCTTCCGGCAGGTCTGGAAGGTCACCGCGGGCGACGGCGAGGCGCCGAACGCGACCGACGAGGATCGCGGCTGGGGCGAGATCCTGGCCGCCGCGGCGCTGCAGGGCGCGATCTTCGCGGTCGTCCGGGCCGCCGTGGACCGAGGTGGGGCGGTCGGCGTACGCCGGATGACCGGCTCCTGGCCGGACTGACCACAGCGACTTCAGCCCTCTTCCCGCATTGATGGGAAGGGGGCTTTCGCATGGCTTCGGACGCCACCCAGCGGATCTGAGGCATCCGTCAGGTCACATGTCGGAGAAATTCGTCGGGAAGGTCGTGACAGACTTTTTGCGTACGTGATTTGCTGGTCCACGCTGTTGAGAGATGGCGTGGGTTGAGAGAAGTCTCCTTCGTGGGGCCGCCTCAGGCGCCGCTGCTCGAAAACGGCCAATCGGCCGGACGGCGTGCACGGCCACCAGTTTTTAGAGGGAGATACACATGGCTCAGGGAACCGTGAAGTGGTTCAACGCTGACAAGGGCTTCGGCTTCATCACCGTCGATGGTGGGGGTGCTGACGTGTTCGTCCACTTCTCGGCCATCCAGACCAGCGGCTACCGTTCGCTGGAGGAGAACCAGCGGGTGGAGTTCGAGATCGCTCAGGGTCAGAAGGGCCCGCAGGCCGAGCAGGTTCGTCCCATCTGAGTGAGACGGCCGGCCCCCGCCGGCCAGTGGGACGATCCGGCCAGGGTCGTTGAAAGCCCTGCACCCCTCTTGAGGGTGCAGGGCTTTTCCACGCGTTCGGGTTGCTCAGCTACGGCGACGTGAGCGCAGACCGAACCAGAGCACCACCAGCCCGGCCAGCGACACGAGCGGGCCGAGCACTGCCCAGATCCTCTGCCCGGTCATCAGGCTGCCGGTGACGTAACCGAGGCCCTGTACCGTCCACACCGCACCGACCACGACGGCCAGCAGACCGAGGGTGAGTGGAAGCCAGCCCCTCATCGATTCCCCTCTCCGCTGCCCGAGGCAGCGCGCCGCCGTCCAGCATCGCCGGTCGTGCGGCGCGATGCGAGCACCCCGGGTGCGTGGGTCACCACCGGTCGTGCACCTGCGGGCGGATCAGCTCGTCGTAGACCTCGCGTACGGCGGTCAACTGGTCGTCGGTGAGCGGCGACAGGGCCGCCGTCGCGGCGTTGCGCCGGGCCTGGTCGGCGTCGCGGGCACCGGGGATGACCACTGTGACGCCCGGCTGGTCCAGCACCCACCGCAGCGCGAACTGCGCCATCGTGCGGTCCGCGTCGACCAGCGGCGCGAGCCGGCGTACGGCGGCGAGCCCCTGCGCGAAGTCGACCCCGGAGAACGTCTCGCCGACGTCGAAGGCGGCGCCCTGCCGGTTGTAGTTGCGGTGGTCGTCGGCGGGGAACTCGGTGTGCTCGTCGTACCGTCCGGAGAGCAGGCCGCTGGCCAGCGGCACCCGGGCGATGATGCCCACGCCGGCGTCCGCGGCGGCGGGCAGGACGCGCTCCAGCGGCTTGTGGCGGACCGCGTTCAGGATGATCTGGACGCTCGCCACGCCCGGCCGGGCGATCGCGGTGAGGGCCTGGTCGCAGGTCTCGACGCTGACGCCGTACCCGGCGATGGCCTTCTCGGCGACCAGGGTGTCCAGCCCGTCGAAGACCTCGTCGGAGGAGAACACGGCGGTGGGCGGGCAGTGCAGCTGGACCAGGTCCAGCGTGTCCATTCCCAGGTTGGCCCGGGAACGGTCGGTCCACTGCCGGAAGTTGGCCAGGGTGTACGCCTCCGGCCGCTGCTCGACGCGGCGGCCCATCTTGGTGGCGACGGTGAGCCCGGCGTCGGGTCGGGAGCGGAGGAAACGACCGATCAGTTGCTCGCTGCGGCCGTCGCCGTACACGTCGGCGGTGTCGAGGAAGGTCACTCCGGAGTCCACGGCGGCGGTGAGCACCGCCATCGCGTCGGCCTCGCTGACGGTGCCCCAGTCGGCGCCGAGTTGCCAGGCCCCCAGGCCGACCGCGCCGACGGTCCGGCCGAGCCGGGTGAAGCTGCGCTGTTCCATGCCCCGAGCCTAGTGATCGGGTTGCCGAGGTGCCACGCGAGCCGTACCGTAAAAAAAGACGGACGTACGGTTTGGAGGCGAGATGTGGGATCCGACGACCTACCTGCGCTACGGCGACGAGCGGTCCCGGCCGTTCCACGACCTCGTCGCACGGATCCCCGCCGCGCGACCCCGGGCCGTGGTCGACCTCGGCTGCGGCCCCGGCCACCTCACCGCCACCCTCGCCGAACGCTGGCCGACGAGCCGGGTCATCGGCCTGGACTCCGCACCCGAGATGATCGACCGGGCCGCCACCCTGGACGCTCCCGTCGACTTCGCGGTCGCCGACCTGCGCGACTGGCGTCCGACCGGCGACGAGGACGTGGTCGTCAGCAACGCCGCCCTGCAGTGGGTGCCCGGCCACCAGGAGCTGCTGCGCCGCTGGGCCGCCGAGCTGCCCGCCGGGGCGTGGCTCGCCATGCAGGTCCCCGGCAACTTCGAGGCTCCGTCGCACCGCGCGCTCCGCGAGGTCGCCGACCGGCCCACCTGGCGCGGTGCTGTCGCCCCGCTGCTGCGCGCGGACCCCGTCGACGACCCGACCGACTACGCGGCGCTGCTGACCACCGCGGGCTGCGCGGTGGACGCCTGGGAGACTACCTACGTGCACCTGCTGCCGGCTCGGCCCGCCGCCGAGCACCCGGTTCTCACCTGGATGGAAGGCACCGCGCTACGCCCGGTCCGGGCCGCGCTGGACGCCGCCGGCTGGTCGGCCTTCCGGGCCGAGCTGGGGGTACGGCTCACCGCCGCGTATCCGGCGCGGCAGGGTCAGGTGTACTTCCCGTTCCGCCGCGTCTTCGTCGTCGCCCACACCGGCGACCATGACCTCGTCGCCCACACCGGCGACCATGCACAGGAGAACCCGTGACCGATCTGACCACCTTCATCGCCGGCCTGCCCAAGGTGGAGCTGCACGTGCACCACGTCGGCTCCGCCTCGCCCCGGATCGTCGCGGAACTGGCCGCCCGCCACGAGGGGCGCACCCCCGTGCCGGCCGACCCCGAGGCGCTCGCCTCCTACTTCGAGTTCCGCGACTTCGCGCACTTCATCGAGGTGTACCTGAGCGTGGTGGACCTCATCCGGGACCCGGAGGACGTCTGGATACTCACCCACGAGGTGGCCCGGGAGCTGGCCCGCCAACAGGTCCGCTACGCGGAGCTGACCATCACCCCGTACTCGCACGTGCGACGGGGCATCCCCGCGCCGGCCTTCTGCGAGGCCATCGAGGACGCCCGCCGGCGCGCCCTCGCCGACTTCGGCCTCGACCTGCGCTGGTGCTTCGACATCCCCGGCGAGGCGGGTCTGCCCGCCGCCGAGGAGACGCTGCGCATCGCCCTGGACGAGCGCCCCGACGGGCTGGTCAGCTTCGGCCTGGGTGGCCCCGAGATCGGCGTACCCCGGCCGCAGTTCCGGCCCTACTTCGACCAGGCCCGCGCGGCCGGTCTGCACTCCGTCCCGCACGCCGGGGAGACCACCGGGCCGCAGACGATCTGGGACGCGCTGAACGAGCTGGGCGCCGAGCGCATCGGGCACGGCATCTCCGCCGCCCAGGACCCGAAGCTGCTGACCTACCTGGCCGAGCGGCAGATCGGGATGGAGATCTGCCCGACGTCCAACGTACGGACCCGGGCGGTCGCCGACCTCGACGAGCACCCGCTGCGCCAGCTCGTGGACGCCGGGCTGCTGGTCACCATCAACTCCGACGACCCGCCGATGTTCGGCACCACCCTCAACGACGAGTACGCGGTGGCGGCCCGACTCCTCGGGGCCGACCGCGAGGGCCTGGCCGGGCTGGCCCGCAACGCGGTGAGCGCATCCTTCCTCGACGCCGCCGGCAAGCAGCGGATCACCGCCGAGATCGAGGCGTACGTCGCCACCGCGCGCTGACCCGACGCGACCCGGTCGACGGGGGAGAGCAGGGCGCGCGGCGGGAGCGTGGGTGTGGGGGGACCTGAGACTCCCGCCGCGCGCGCGGCTTCACCGGCCGTGGGTGCATGGTGCGCTCGACCGGTGAAACTGGTGGGTTCGTGCTCTGATCCTGTCAGCCCGCAGGCGTTCCAGCTCGGTCGTTAACCGCGATCTAAGGAAGACTTGCATCGGGGCACAACCGGCCCGCCGGTCACTCGTCGGTGGGGCGCTGGCGGGGCCAGCGACGGCCGCTGGCCTTCGTGTCCCGGGCGTCGCGGGCCATCCGACCGACCAGGCCGAAACGGCTCACCTGCCGGGGCGTCGCCTCCGGATCGGCCAGCAGCATCACCACACTGGCCCCGCCCAGTCGCGCGCGGTCGATGCTCACCGAACCGTTGGCCTGCAACGCCACCCGCTTGGCGATGTCCAGACCGAGCCCGGTCGAACCCTGGTCACTGGCGCCCCGGCGCAGCGCCCGGTCCGGGTTGGCGATGCCCGGTCCGGCGTCGTCGACCCGGATCGCCACGTACCCGTCCCGCCGCGACACGGCCACCTCGAACGCGGTGCCCTGCGGGGTGTACCGGAAGACGTTTCCGATCACCGCGTCCAGCGCGGCGGCCAGCTCGGCCCGCGGCACCGGGGCGGGGATGCGCAACTGTGCGCCGTTCACCCGGTGTGGCCGGTTCTGGTCGCCGGCCAGCGCCGCCCAGAACACCATCCGGTCCCGGACCACCTCGCTGACGTCGCACATCGCCGGCCCGGCCTCGTGCGCCACCGCCTTGCGGGTGGTCTTGATCAGCACGTCGATCTCACCCTCCAGGGTGACGATCGCCTGCCGGATCCGCCGGATGCCGCGAAGCCGATCCAACTCCGCCGGACTGAACGAACCCACGCTGGTGTCGTCGGACTCCAACGCCTCCGCGTCCAACCGCAACACCGTCAACGGGGTACGCAGACGGTGCGACAGGTCGGCCACCAGCTCCCGCTCGTCGGTGCGGGCCGCGTCGAGGCGGTCGGCCATCCGGTTGAAGGCGTACCCGGCCTCGGCCAGTTCGCGGGGACCGGTCGGCTCGACGCGTACCCCCGCATCGCCGTCGCCCACGGAGAGCGCGGCCTTGACCAGACCCCGGGTCGCGTCCACCGCGCGGGCGGCGACCCGATCGACGACCAGCACCGCCGCTCCGACCATCGCCGCGCCGACCGCGAACAGGAGCAACCAGGTGCCGCCGCCCTCGCCCAACGTCGAATCCGGCAGGAACACCTCGACCACCGCCGTCCGGTCACCGAGGACCACCGGGTCGAGCCGCACCACGCCGCCGTCGACGTCGACCACCAGCGACCGCTTGTCGGCTCGGGCGCGGTCCAGGTCGCCGCCGCCGGCCCGACCGGCGGACTCGTCCAACCCCAACCCGTGCACCACGGGACGGGTCGGGGCCCCCTCGGCGCTGGCCACCACGGCACGCTCGACGACCGCCGGATCGGTGCTCACCGCGAGCGCGCCGGTCACCAACGCGCTGCGCCGAGCCGCGTCGGCGATCGCCTCGTCCCTGCTCTGCTCCCGCAGGCTGAGCCCGAGCGGGATCAGGAAGGCGAGCGCGACGAGACTGCACATGCCGGCCGTGAGCAGGGCCAGCGCCGTCCTCAGTCCGGCGCCACCAGCCGGAACCCGACCCCCCGCACGGTGCGCAGGTAGCGCGGCTTCGCCGCGGACTCGCCCATCTTTCTGCGCAGCCAGTACAGGTGAACGTCGATTGTCTGGTCCTCGCCGACCGATGGCTGCCGCCATACCTCCTCCAAGAGTTCCCGGCGGGACACTACCCGCCCAGGTCGCGCGGCGAGATACGCCAGCAGGTCGAATTCCTTGCGGGTCAGCGCCAGTGGCTCCCCGTCGAGCTGGGCGCTGCGCTCGCCCACGTCCACCCGCAGCCCGCCGACGCTGTGCACCGCCGGCTGCACCGCCCGGCTGGCCCGCCCGGCCCGGCGCAGCACCGTGGTGATCCGCGCGTCCAGGTGCGCCCCGGTGAACGGCTTGACCATGTAGTCGTCGGCACCGGCGCGCAGCAGTTTGACGACCGACTGCTCGTCGTCGCGGGCCGTCGCGATGATGATCGGGACATCGGTGATGCCGCGCAGCATCCGCAGCGCGTCCGAGCCGTCCAGGTCCGGCAGGCCCAGGTCCAGGACCACCAGGTCGGGTGTCTCCGCGGCGACCCGACGCAGCGCGTCCAACGCCGTACCGACGGCGTGCACGGCATGCCCCCGGTCGGTGAGGGACCGCAGCATCGCGCCGCGTACGACGTGATCGTCTTCGACCAGGAGCACGGAGGCCACGACAAGACCGTACTTGGCCTGGCAAGTTGATCGCGTTGCGACGTGCCTGAGGAGCGGGCAAGCTGGTACGACGATGTTCTTCACGCTGTTCGTCGATGCCCGCCTGGCGCTCGCCCGGGACAGCCTCGCCGGTCTCTCCACCGGTGACGCGCTCGGCGAACGGTCCGCGTCGTCGGCGTCCGTCGATCTCGCCGAGGGCGCACTGCCGCCGGCTCCCTGGCGGTGGACCGACGACACCGAGATGGCCTGCTCGGTCCTCGCCGCCCTGGTCGACGGCGGCGACATCGACCGGGACCGGCTGGCCCTGGCCTTCGCCGAACGTCGCGACCCCCGCCGGGGCTACGGCGACGGCGCCACGGAGATCCTGCGGCTGATCCACGGCGGCACCCCATGGCCGTTGGCCGCCGCCTCCGCCTTCGACGGGCAGGGCTCCTGCGGCAACGGCGCGGCGATGCGGGTCGGCCCGCTGGGCGCGTACTTCGCCGACTCGACAGCCCGAGCCGCCGCGCAGGCCCGCGCCTCGGCCGAGGTGACGCACGCGCACCCGGAGGGCATCGCGGGGGCGGTCGCGGTCGCCGTCGCCGCCGCGCTGGCCGCCCGGTCCCGCCTCGACGGGCACCGGCCGGCCCCGGAGCGGCTGCTCGCCGGGATCGCCGCCGCGCTCGATCCGGGCACCGAGGTGCACCGGAGCGTGAACCGGGCCGCCGGGCTGCTCGGCCGGCCACTGACCAGCGTGGTGGCGGCGCTGGGCAACGGCTCCCGGATGACCGCCCAGGACACCGTCGGCTTCACCCTCTGGGTGGCCGCCACCCACCTCGACGACTACCCGGCGGCGATCCGGACGTGCGTACGGGCCGGCGGTGACGTGGACACCACGGCCGCCATCGCCGGTTCGGTGGTGGCTGCCCACACCGGCGTCGGCACCCCGGGCGGCGTGCCCGAGCCGTGGCTGGCCGCCCGCGAACCACTACCGCCCTGGGCGCCCTGACGGCCATGGCGTCGTGGCGTGATCGACTCGGGTTTCCGGAAGTCGGGCTGTCCACGCGACCTGGATGCCGCGGTTTCCGGAAACCCGAGTCGATCAACGAGAAGCAGGCACCGCCTCCGCCGGGGTCGCGGTCTCGGCGGTGCGGCCGGTGACCTCGGCGAGGGTGGGGAGTTCGTCCGTGTTCCCGGTCACCTCGGCGAGTGCGGCGGCCTCGTTCGGGTCGCGCCGACGCCAGCGGCTGATCAGCCAACCGATGGCCGCGCCGCCGCCGAGCCCGGCGAGCAGGCCGGCGGCCAGCATCCCGTCGGCGCTGCCGGACTCCTCGTCGGCGCCGCCCGCACGATCCGCCGGGCCGCCGTCGACACCGCTACCCGGATCGGCGGGCGCACCGGCGGCCGGGGCGCCGTGGCCCCCGCCGTGGGCGGCCGGTCCGGCGCCGGGGAGCGCCGGCAGCAGGGTCAGCACCGGGGCCCGGTGCGGGCCCGTGGCGTCCGCCCACCGGACGGCCGTGCCGTCGGCGTACGTCTGGACCACCTCGAAGGTGAGCCGCTCCGCCTGCGGCATCGGTCCCATGGACAGCGCCAGGCGGGCCGGACCGGGGCCGCCCTCGCCGACCCGGACCCAGGTCACCGCCGTGGTCACCGTGCTCACCCCGGAGGAGTGGATTCCGGCCAGCGGCTTGTCGAGGGTGCGGGAGCTGAGCCGGGGCGCCCAACCGTCCACCGACATCGGGTAGACCTCGGCGATCGGCGCGTCGGCCGGCAACCGGATCTCGATCTGCTTGGTCTTCGTGCCGGCGCGCTCCTCCGGCACGGTGAACTCGAGGCGTACGGCGTCGCCCTGCCGAACCTCGGTCGGGGTGGTCGTCACGTCCGCCGCGTCCGCCGTGCCGGACCAGAACAGCAGCCCGGCGGCGGTCAGCGCGGTCACCGCCGCGATCCGCCGTCGACGCTCGCCGCCGTGCGTGCTCGCCATCTCGTGCCCCCATCCGTCTCCGCGCGGCCGGCACCGGTTTTCCGGCCACACCTGGTAGTTCGGCTGCGAGGCGCGAAAGGTTCAACGCGAGCCGTCCGGAAGGCGGCGACGGCGCGACCGATAGCATCGGCAGGAGCCGAGGATCGGCACCGTTTCGTACCGCTTGGAGGAGTCATCGTGTCCGCACCCCGTACCCCCGCCGTGGCCGACCCCGTCGTCGTCGCCGCCGGGACGACGGCGGCCGACGCGGTGGCCGCGGCCGGACTGCCCGCGAACGGCCCCAAGGCGATCGTCGTGGTCCGCGACCCGGAGGGTCAGCTGCGTGACCTGGACTGGGCGCCGGCCGAGGAGACCGTCGTCGAGCCGGTCAGCCTGGACTCGCCCGACGGGCTCAACGTGCTTCGCCACTCCACCGCGCACGTCCTCGCCCAGGCCGTGCAGGACGTCTTCCCCGAGGCCAAGCTGGGCATCGGCCCGCCCATCGAGAACGGCTTCTACTACGACTTCGACGTCGACAAGCCGTTCCAGCCCGATGACCTCAGCAAGCTCGAGAAGCGCATGCAGGAGATCATCAAGTCCGGGCAGCGGTTCCGCCGCCGCCGCTTCGGCAGCCTGGACGAGGCGCGCTCCGAGCTGGCCGACGAGCCGTTCAAGCTGGAGCTGATCGAGGTCAAGGGCGAGGGCCTGGACACCGACGAGGTCATGGAGGTGGGCGGCGGCGAGCTGACCATCTACGACAACCTCGACGCCAAGGAGGACAAGGTCTGCTGGTCGGACCTGTGCCGGGGCCCGCACCTGCCGACCACCCGCCTGATCGGCGCGTTCAAGCTGATGCGGTCCGCCGCCGCCTACTGGCGGGGGTCGGAGAAGAACCCCCAACTACAGCGGGTGTACGGCACCGCGTGGCCGACCCGGGACGAGCTCAAGGCGTACCTCAAGTTGTTGGAGGAGGCCGCCCGGCGCGACCACCGCAAGCTCGGCGCGGACCTCGACCTGTTCAGCTTCCCCGACGAGATCGGCTCCGGCCTGGCGGTCTTCCACCCCAAGGGCGGGATCATCCGGCGGGAGATGGAGAACTACTCCCGGCAGCGGCACGAGGCCGCCGGGTACGAGTTCGTCAACACCCCGCACATCACCAAGGCGCAGCTGTTCCAGACCTCCGGTCACCTGCCGTACTACGCGGACACCATGTTCCCGCCCATGCAGCTGGAGGGCGCTGACTACTACCTCAAGGCGATGAACTGCCCGATGCACAACCTGATCTTCAGGTCGCGCGGGCGGTCGTACCGTGAGCTGCCGCTGCGGATGTTCGAGTTCGGCACCGTCTACCGGTACGAGAAGTCCGGCGTCGTGCACGGCCTCACCCGGGTCCGGGGTCTCACCCAGGACGACTCGCACATCTACTGCACCCGCGAGCAGATGGCCGGTGAGCTGTCCACGCTGCTCAGCTTCGTGTTGGACCTGCTGCGTGACTACGGCCTGGACGACTTCTACCTGGAGTTGTCGACCCGGGACGACTCGCCCAAGTTCATCGGTGCCGACGAGGACTGGGAGGAGGCCACCGAGGCGCTGCGGACCGCCGCCGCGACCTCCGGCCTGGAGTTGGTGCCCGACCCGGGCGGCGCGGCGTTCTACGGGCCGAAGATCTCCGTTCAGGCCCGCGACGCGATCGGCCGGACCTGGCAGATGTCCACCATCCAGGTCGACTTCAACCAGCCGGAGCGCTTCGGGTTGGAGTACCAGGCCGCCGACGGCAGCCGCCAGCGACCCGTCATGATCCACCGGGCGTTGTTCGGGTCGATCGAGCGGTTCTTCGGGGTGCTCACCGAGCACTACGCCGGGGCGTTCCCGGCCTGGCTGGCGCCGGTGCAGGTGGTGGGTATCCCGATCCGCGAGGACCACACCGACTACCTGCACGGTTTCGTGGCGGCGCTGCGCGCCGAGGGTGTCCGCGCCCAGGTGGACGCGGGTGACGACCGGATGCAGAAGAAGATCCGTACGGCGCAGCAGCAGAAGATCCCGTTCATGGTCATCGCCGGCGACGACGACGTGGCCGCCGGGACGGTCTCCTTCCGCTACCGCGACGGCTCGCAGCGCAACGGCGTACCGGTCGCCGAGGCGGTGACCCACATCCTCGACGTGGTCGGCTCCCGCACCAACATCGGTCCGTCCGCCGCCGCAGAGTAACGCCCCGGTGCGTGCCCGGCCGACCGGCCGGGCACGCACCGGCGTCAGATGCCGCAGTTCGGCGCCGACCAGCCGCCTACCGCCGCGACGTGCGTGTGGTCGTTGTGGTCCGGGTAGCCGGGGCCGAGGATCTGGCCGAAGCCGTGGTAGCGGGCCTGCTGGGCCAGTCGGCAGAACGACGGTGACCCGACCAGGTCGACCCCGTCGCCGTACAGGTGTCGGCTGTTCGACGCGCCGCCGACCGCGCTGTTGCAGGCGTAGCTGCGGAAGCTGCTGCTGATCACGATCGACACGTCACCGAGGGCGTGCCGCATGGCCTGGAGCTTCCACATCGAGACGAGCGCGTTGGCGCGGGCGGTGCTCGCCGAGACCGCGCCACCGGACCAGTCGCTGTTGCACTTGTTCAGCTCGGCGTAGCTGAAGTTGGCCGGTGTGCAGTCGTCGTCCTGGAGGGCGTAGAGCCGGTTGTACGTCTGCGGCCCGGCGATCCCGTCCGCGGGCAGCCCGTACGCCTGCTGAAAGCGGATCACCGCCGACCGGGTGGCCGGGCCGAACGCGCCGTCGAGGCCGAGCACCGCGCCGTAGCCGGGGTAGCCGGCGACGCGGATCTGGAGTTGCCGGACGTCCTCACCGGATGCCCCCTGGGACAGGGTCCGGCCCCAGGTGTAGCAGCCGTCCGCCTGGGCGGCGCCGGCGGTGAGGGTGATGCCGGCCACTGTGGTGGCGGCGGTCAGGGCGAGTGCCGCGAGGAGCCGGCCGAGCCGTCGGATCATGTAACCCTCCATCAACGCATGGAAGTTTCTGGATGCATGGAATCTTCAGGTCTTGCTATTGATCCGTCAAGAACTTGCAGGGTGACGTTTTCCCGTCCGACAGGTGTCGCGGCGCGCCTCAGGTGCTCCGTAGGATCGGCTCGTGACAGGGGAGGAACAGCACACGGACATCGGCGGCATGGCGGACGGCCTGGAGCGGCTCTGGACGCCACACCGGATGACCTACATCTCCGGCGAGGACCGCCCGGCCGAGGGCTACGAGAAGCCGACCGGTTGTCCGTTCTGCCGGGGCCCCGAGCTGCCGCCGGAGGAGAGCCTGGTGGTGGCCCGCGGCGAGCACGTCTTCGTGGTGCTCAACCTCTATCCGTACAATCCAGGGCATCTGCTGGTCTGCCCCTACCGGCACGTCGCCGACTACACCGACCTGGACGTGCCGGAGACCACCGAGCTGGCGTCGTACACGCAGACCGCGATGCGGGTGATCCGCAAGGTGAGCAACGCCCACGGCTTCAACCTGGGCATGAACCAGGGCGGGGTGGCCGGTGCGGGCATCGCCGCACATCTGCACCAGCACGTGGTCCCGCGCTGGGGCGGCGACGCGAACTTCATGCCGGTGATCGGCCGCACCAAGGTCCTGCCGCAACTGCTGCACGACACCCGCGACCTGCTGGCCCGCGCCTGGCCGTCCTGACCGTCGGCGACACGCCGGGCCCGCGCCGCCCGCTAGTCGGCGCGCAGCAGCGGGGTCAGCTCCGGCCAGCTCTCCACCCGGTGTACGAGCGGCAGCAGCGCCTCGCGGGCCGCGACCTCCGCCGGGCGGGGCCGGAACAGGTAGCGGTGCGGCACCGAATCCAGGTAGCCGAGCACCTCCAACTTGTCGTCCACGAAGTGGGTCAGCCCGAGGCGCTCGGCGATCGGTGCCTTGTCCGGCCGGGTACGGCAGAAGTGAACCCGCTCGACCGGGATGCCGGTGCGCGCCGGGAAGTCATGGTGGGCCAGCCACTCCCGGGTGCGGCGCTCGGTGGTTTCCCCACACTTGGAGACCAGATGCACCTCGTCGAACTCCGGCCCGAGCGCCGCGAGCGCGTCGAACGCCCCGTCGACCACCGGCGTACGCAGGTAGTGCGCCCCGAAGAACGAGGTGTCGGCGTCCTCGTCGGCCGGCTCGATGATCACTCCGCCGACGTCCACACCCAGCCTCCGCATGCGGCCGATCATGCCGTACCGGTCGGTCGGCTCGCACGCGCGATTCCGGCCCCGGGATCTGCTACGCCCCCGTCCGTGGAGGTGGCACGATCGGCCGATGGCAGTCACGACACGGACGTTGGGACGCAGCGGCATCGAGGTCAGCGCCCTCGGCATGGGGTGCTGGGTGATCGGCGGCCCGTGGGCCGAGGGCACCCAACCGCTGGGCTGGGGTGCGGTCGACGACGACGAGTCGGTGCGTACGGTCCGCCGCGCGCTCGACCTGGGCGTCACCCTCTTCGACACCGCCGACACGTACGGCGCCGGGCACAGCGAGCGGGTCCTCGGCCGGGCGCTGGCCGGTCGCCGGGACGAGGCCGTGATCGCCACCAAGTGGGGTTACACCTTCGACGAGGCGAGCCGACAGGCCACCGGAGAGGACGCGTCGCCCGCGTACCTGCGGAGGGCCGTGACCGACTCGCTGCGCCGGTTGGGCACCGACCGGATCGACCTCTACCAGCTGCACCTCGCCGACCTGTCGGTGCCCCGCGCGCAGGCGCTGATCGGCGGTTGCGAGGAACTGGTCGCCGAGGGCCTGGTCCGGGCGTACGGGTGGAGCACCGACCGTGCCGACCGCGCCACCGCGTTCGGGCACGCCGCCGCCGGCGCCACCGCCGTGCAGCACACCCTGTCCGTGCTGCGGGACGCCCCCGAACTGCTCGCCGTCTGCGACAAGTACGACCTGGCCAGCGTCAACCGGGGCCCGCTGGGCATGGGGCTGCTCACCGGCAAGTACACGGCCGGGTCGACCCTGCCGCACGACGACGTACGCGGGCTGGCCCCCGGGTGGTTGGAGTGGTTCCGTGGTGGTCGGCCCGCGCCGGAGTGGCTGCGTCGGGTCGGCGCGGTCCGGGCGGCGCTCACCGCCGACGGGCGCACCCTCGCCCAGGGAGCGCTGGGCTGGATCTGGGCCCGCAGTGGCCGCACCATCCCGATCCCCGGTTGCCGTACGGTCGCCCAGATCGAGGAGAACGCCGCCGCGCTACACCGGGGCCCGCTGCCGGCGGACCAGTTCGTCGAGGTGGAACGCCAGTTGGCGGCGCTGCGCACGGCGGCGCTACGCGACGCCGACCGCCCGCACTGGCCCCCGCCCACCCACCCCACCGTCCATCCCTGACCCAAGCCCCGGGGTCAGGGGGTTTGTTCCTTGCGGATCTGGTCGGCCAGGTGGGCGGGCATCGGGTCGTGGCGGACGAAGTGACGGCGGAAGGTGCCGGTGCCGGCCGTCATCGAGCGCAGCTCGACGGCGTAGCGCAGCAGTTCGCTGGCCGGCACCTCGGCGCGGACGAGGGTACGGCCCTCGGCGTCCGGGTCCGGTTCGGTGCCGAGCACCCGGCCCCGTCGGCCGGAGAGGTCGCCCATCACCGTGCCCACCGAACCGTCGGGCACCCGGATGGTGACCTCGTCGATCGGCTCCAACAGTGCCGGCTGGGCCCGCTCGGCGGCGTCGCGCAGGGCCAGCGCGCCGGCGGTCTGGAAGGCCGCGTCGGAGGAGTCGACGCTGTGCGCCTTGCCGTCGACCAGGGTCACCCGCAGGTCCACCACCGGGTGACCGGCGACGAGGCCGCGTTCGAGCTGGGCGCGGATGCCCTTCTCCACGGAGGGGATGTAGTTGTGCGGCACCGCCCCGCCGACGACCCGGTCGACGAACTCGAAGCCGCCGCCCCGGGGCAGTGGCTCGACCTCGATGTCGCAGACCGCGTACTGGCCGTGGCCACCGGACTGCTTGACGTGCCGGCCGTGCCCCCGCGCGGGCACCGTCAGCGTCTCGCGCAGCGACACCTTGACCGGCTCGGTGTCCAGCTCGACGCCTCCGGCGCGGAGCCGGTCGAGCACCACGTCGGCGTGTGCCTCGCCCATGCACCAGAGGACCAACTGGTGGGTCTCCGGGTTGCGCTCCAACCGCAGCGTGGGGTCGCCCGCGACCAGGCGGGCCAGGTTGCGGGCCAGGGCGTCCTCGTCGGCGCGGCTGTGGGCGACGATCGCCACCGGCAGCAGCGGTTCCGGCATCTCCCAGGGGGCGATCAGCAGCGGGTCGGTCTTGGCCGAGATGGTGTCGCCGGTCTCGGCGCTGCCCGACTTGGTGATCGCGCAGATGTCGCCCGCCGCGCAGAGCGGCACCTCGCGAAGGGTGGCGCCCAGCGGGGTGTAGATGTGCCCGACCCGCTCGTCGGCGTCGTGGTCGGGATGCCCGCGTTCGGCCATGCCGTGCCCGGAGACGTGCACCGTCTGGTCGGGTCGCAGCGTGCCGGAGAAGACCCGGACCAGCGAGACCCGGCCGACGTGGCGGTCGACGGTGGTCTTGACGACCTCCGCGACGAGCGGCCCGGCCGGGTCGCACGTCAACGGCGGACGCGGTGACCCGTCCACGCCGGTCACCGCCGGCAGCTCGTGCTCCAGCGGCGAGGGGAACGCGGCGGTCAGCACCTCCAGCAGCACGTCCAACCCGACGCCGGTCTGGGCGCAGACCGGCACCACCGGGTAGAAGTGACCTCGGGCGACGGCCTTCTCCAGGTCCTCGATGAGCACCTCGTCGCTGATCTCCTCGCCGTCGAGGTAGCGGTCCATGAGGGTCTCGTCCTCGCTCTCGGCGATGATCCCCTCGATCAGCTCGTCGCGGGACTCGTCGATGGCCCGCTGGTGTTCCGGGTCGGGGGCGCGGACGTCGGCGGGCAGCCCGGCGCTGTAGTCGAAGACCCGGCGGGTGATCAGGCCGAGCAGACCCTCGGTGGACACGCCGTCGTCGCCGAGCATCGGCAGGTAGAGCGGCATCACGTTGTCACCGAAGAGGCGTTGGCAGAGCGCCACCGTCTCGTCGACGTCGGCGCGGGGCTGGTCCAGTCGGGCCACCGCGACCGCGCGGGGCATGTCGACCGCCGCGCACTCCTCCCACAGGGCGACGGTTGCGGCGTCCATGCCGCCCGCGGCCGAGACGACGAAGAGCGCGGCGTCGGCGGCCCGCAGCCCGGCGCGCAGCTCGCCGACGAAGTCGGCGTACCCCGGGGTGTCCAGCAGGTTGACCTTGATGCCGTCGTGCAGCAGTGGTGCGCAGGACAGGCTGACCGAGCGTTGTTGGCGTACCGCGGCGGGGTCGTGGTCGCCCACGGTGGTGCCGTCGACCACGGAGCCGGCCCGGCCGATCGTGCCCGTCGCCGCGAGCAGGGCCTCGACGAGTGTCGTCTTGCCCGCTCCGGAATGCCCGACGAGCACCACGTTGCGGACCCGCTCGGGTCGGGTCATGACCGGCGCGCCGCCGGTGGAACCCTTCTCCTGATTTTTCTGCGCCATCGGGCGCACCTCCCTCAGCCGGTGGTGGGTGGCGACCGCCGCGCGAGGTGGAAGCGGCCCGGGGCGAGAGCGCGGCGATATCCTCCGGTGGTCTGCTGCACAGCGGGAACGGGACGGGTTGACGGGTGAGCTGGCTCACCCCCTGGCTCGATCTCACACCCGTTGTCGGACAGGCACAAGCCTCTCGCGGGCGGGTCGCCGGGACCGTCCGTATCGGCGGAGCTGGGCGGACCGTTATCGTGGGGACCGCCATGGCGAAGATCTTCCAAGTGTCGGCCCGCGCGGGGATGACCCGCGTCGTCGAGCCGATTGCCCGTGCCCTTCTGCGCGCGGGCGTCACCCCCAATGCCGTCACCGTCACGGGCACCGTCGGTGTGCTCGTCGGCGCGCTCGGCTTCGGTGCGCGCGGCCACCTGGTCGCGGGCGCGTTGATCGTGACTCTGTTCGCGTTGACCGATCTGCTCGACGGGACGATGGCCCGGATGAGCGGCGGCTCCACCCGGTTCGGCGCGTTCCTCGATTCGAGCATGGACCGGGTCGCCGACAGCGCCGTCTTCGGCGCGGTCGCGTACTGGCTGGCCACCGAGGGCAACCACTCGGGGGTCACCGCCGCGCTGGTCTGCCTGGCCGCCGGGAGCCTGGTCTCCTACGTGAAGGCACGCGCCGAAGGGCTCGGCATGACCTGCAACGTGGGCATCGCCGAGCGCACCGAGCGGCTGCTGATCGTCGGCGTCGGCGGCATCCTCACCGGTGTCGGTGTGGAGCCGGCGCTGGAGATCGCGCTCTGGCTGCTCGCCGCAGTGTCGATCTTCACGGTGGGGCAGCGGATGACGCACGTCTACCGCCAGGCCCGGCAGCTCCAGCCGGACGGCCAGGCGTGAGGGGCCCGGTGACGGCCCGGTGCCGGACGACCGGCGGCCGGGCCGCGTGAACCTCACCGAGCTGGGCTACGTCGCCGGCTGGCGGGTGGTCCGCGCGCTACCCCGGCCGCTGGTGGCGGCGGTGTTCCAGGCGGGCGCCGACCGCGCCCACCGCCGTGGCGGCGGGGGTACGGACCGACTGCGCGCGAACCTGCGCCGGGTGGTCGGGCCGGAGCTGCCCGACGCCGAGCTGGACGATCTCGTCAAGCGTGGGTTGCGCTCCTACGCCCGGTACTGGATGGAGGCGTTCCGGCTGCCGTCGTTGAGCCGGACGCAGATCCTGTCCGGCTTCCGGCTCGACGGCGCGGAGCTGCTCGCCGCCGACGTGGCCGCGGGCCGGGGCGCCGTGGTGGCGTTGCCGCACGCCGGCAACTGGGACGCCGCGGGGGCCTGGGTGGCGGCCACCGGTTGGCCGATCACCACGGTCATGGAGCGACTCAAGCCGGAGGGCGTCTACGAGCGTTTCATCGCCTTCCGGGAGAGCCTGGGGATGGAGATCCTGCCGACCCACGGCGGACCGCGCCCGGCGTTCGAGGTGCTGCTGGACCGGGTACGCGCCGGTGCCGTGGTGCCGCTGCTGGCCGACCGGGACCTCTCCGCCCGTGGCGTGGAGGTGGACTTCTTCGACGGGAAGACCCGGATGCCGGCCGGGCCCGCACTGCTCGCGTTGCACACCGGAGCGCCGCTCTACGTGGCCTCGATGTGGTACGAAACGGACGCGGCCTGCGCGTCGCTCGCCGGCCCGCTGCCGGTGCCGGGGCCCGAGGCGGGGCCCCTGGACCAGCGGGTCCGATCGCTGACCCAGCTGATCGCCGACCGTCTGGCGGCGGGTATCGCCCGGCATCCGGAAGACTGGCACATGTTGCAGCGGATGTGGCTGGACCAGCGGAGGGCGGGGGACGGCACGGTGCTGCCCTCGTCGGCCTCCGGTCCGGCCTAGGGCGTGGTGGGCACGGTGGGTTGGTGTCCCACGATCACGGACAGGGGGCGGTGACGCATGCGGATCGGCATCGTGTGCCCGTACTCCTTCGACGTGCCCGGCGGTGTGCAGAACCACGTGATGGACCTCGCGGAGGCGCTGATCGCGCTCGGTCACGAGGTCAGCGTGCTCGCCCCGGCCGACGAGGATTCGCCGCTGCCGCCGTACGTGGTGTCCGCGGGCCGTGCGGTGCCGCTTCCGTACAACGGCTCGGTGGCCCGGATCGCGTTCGGCCCGGTCTCGACCGCTCGGGTCCGTCGGTGGATCACCAACGGTGACTTCGACGTGCTGCACGTGCACGAGCCGCTCACGCTGAGCCTGTCGCTGCTGGCCGTGCTCTCCGCTCGGGGTCCGGTGGTGGCCACGTTCCACACCGCGATGACCCGTTCGCGGGTGTTGGCGGCGGCGCAGGGTGTGCTCCAGATCGTGTTGGAACGGATCACCGCCCGGATCGCGGTCAGCGCGCTGGCCCGCAAGGTGCAGGTGGAGCACATGGACGGCGGCGCGGTGGAGATCCCCAACGGGGTGGCGGTGGCCAAGTTCGCCGACGCCGAGCCGTTGCCGGGCTGGCCGGGGGAGTGTGCCCCGGGCACCGGCGGCACGCTCGGCTTCCTGGGCCGGTTCACCGAGGCGCGCAAGGGCTTCCCGGTGCTGCGTGACGCGTTCGTGGCGCTGGCACCCACCCGGCCCGGGTTGCGGTTGCTCGTCGCCGGCCCGGGTGACCCGGACGACCTGTACGACCAGTTCCCGGCCGAGCTGCACGAGCGCGTCACGTTCCTCGGCCTGGTCACCGAACCGGACAAGGCACGCATGCTGCGCAGTGTTCACCTCTACGTGGCGCCGAACACCGGTGGCGAGTCGTTCGGCATGATCCTCACCGAGGCGTTGGCCGCGGGTACGACGGTCGTCGCCAGCGACCTGGACGCGTTCCGGCGGGTGCTCGACGGTGGGCGCGCGGGCCGGCTCTTCCCCACCGGCGACCCGGCGGGGCTGCGCGACGCGGTGACCGAGCTGTTGGACGATCCCGCCGGGCGGGCCACGCTGACCGCCTGCGGGGATCAGGTCGTGGCGAATTTCGACTGGCCGGTGGTTGCCCGCCGTGTTCTGGAGGTATACGCAGCGGCGATCGAGGCAACCGACGGGCGGGTCATCGACCAGGAATGGGTGGGGCTGGGCTGACCGCTGTGACGGACGGTGCGGCGGTGACCGGTCTCCCGGCCTGACCGCACCCACTCGGAACCGAAACGGAGCAGCACTACGATGCCGCACATGTGGTGGGTGGTGGCCGCGAGCGTGGTCGTCGGGCTGGTCGCGGCGTACCTCGTCTGGACGGCCGGCCGGGTCGACAGGTTGCAGGGTCGCGCGGAGCTGGCGGCCCGGGCACTCGACGCCCACCTGCTGCGCCGGGCGGCGGCGGCCGCGGTGCTGGCCGAGCGGCGGTTCGGCGTCGAGCTGTACGCGGCGGCCCGGATCGCCCTGGACGCCGGCCCGGACGAGCGTGAGGCGGCGGAGAACGACCTGACCCGGCAGTTGCGTGCCGTCCAGTTGGATCCGGACGATCCGGACTGCGGGGCGGTCATCGCGGCCAGCCGCCGGTTGGCGCTGTCTCGGCAGGTGCACACCGATCTGGTCCGGGACGCCCGCTCGGCGCGTAGTCGGCCGCTGGTGCGGTTGTTGCGGATGGGGCGGGGCCGGGAGTGGCCGCGCTACTTCGACATCGACGACCCGACCCTGACGGTGCCCGCGGACGTCCCCGCCACCTGACCCGGCCTCGCGCGGGCCGGTGATCAGTGCCACAGGGCAGGCCACCGGGGGTCTGATTGGCTGTCGGTGCGGCGTTGCAGCGCACGTAGCATTTTCGCTGCCACCCCCGGAGCCCGTCCAAGGAGCGTTGACCCGTGCCCGAAAACACCGCCTCGAACACCGGTACCGCCCCCGTCGTCGGCTCGGCCCGCGTGAAGCGTGGCATGGCCGAGATGCTGAAGGGCGGCGTGATCATGGATGTGGTCAACGCCGAGCAGGCCAAGATCGCCGAGGACGCCGGCGCCGTCGCGGTGATGGCCCTGGAGCGGGTGCCCGCCGACATCCGCGCGCAGGGCGGGGTGTCCCGGATGAGCGACCCCGACATGATCGACGGGATCATCGAGGCGGTGTCCATCCCGGTGATGGCCAAGGCCCGCATCGGCCACTTCGTGGAGGCGCAGATCCTCCAGTCGCTCGGCGTGGACTACGTCGACGAGTCCGAGGTGCTGACCCCGGCCGACTACGCCAACCACATCGACAAGTGGGCCTTCACGGTGCCCTTCGTCTGTGGCGCGACCAACCTCGGAGAGGCGCTGCGCCGGATCACCGAGGGTGCGGCCATGATCCGCTCCAAGGGTGAGGCCGGCACCGGTGACGTCTCCAACGCCACCACCCACATGCGAAGGATCCGCCAGGAGATCCGTCGGCTGTCCTCGTTGCCGGCCGACGAGCTGTACGTCGCCGCCAAGGAGTTGCAGGCCCCGTACGAGCTGGTCAAGGAGGTCGCCGAGAGCGGCAAGCTGCCGGTGGTGCTGTTCACCGCCGGTGGGATCGCCACCCCGGCCGACGCCGCGATGATGATGCAGCTCGGTGCGGAGGGTGTCTTCGTCGGCTCCGGCATCTTCAAGGCCGGCAACCCGGCCCAGCGGGCCGCCGCGATCGTCAAGGCCACCACCTTCCACGACGACCCGGACGTGCTGGCGAAGGTCTCCCGTGGCCTCGGCGAGGCCATGGTCGGCATCAACGTCGACGAGATCCCGCAGCCGCACCGCCTGGCCGAGCGGGGCTGGTGACCGACGGATGGCCGTACCCGTGATCGGTGTTCTCGCTCTTCAGGGTGACGTCCGTGAGCACGTGGCGGCGTTGGCCGCGGCGGGCGCGGACGCCCGCCCGGTGCGTCGTCCGGCGGAACTGGACGCGGTCGACGGCCTGGTGATTCCCGGGGGCGAGTCCACCACCATCAGCAAGCTCGCTGACATCTTCGAGATGCGCGAGCCGATCGACAAGCGGATCGCCGACGGCATGCCGGTCTACGGGTCCTGCGCCGGCATGATCATGTTGGCCACGGCGGTGCTGGACGGCCGACCCGACCAGCGCGGCTTCGCGGGCATCGACATGACCGTGCGGCGCAACGCGTTCGGTCGGCAGGTCGACTCGTTCGAGGCCCCGGTGGAGATCACCGGGGTGCCGGGGGAGCCGTTCCACGCGGTCTTCATCCGAGCGCCCTGGGTCGAAAGGGTCGGTGCCGGTGTCCAGGTCATCGGAACGGTGACCGGTGGCCCGGCCGCCGACCGGGTCGTGGCGGTCCGGCAGGGCAACCTGCTGGCCACCTCGTTCCACCCGGAGTTGACCGGTGACCTGCGGGTGCACGCGTACTTCGTGGATCTGGTGCGGGCCGCCTGAGCGGTCGGGCGGGGTCGCCCTCCGACCGGCGGGGCATGTTCTCCGGCCCCGGTTGGTTGTCCCATGGGTCGCCGGCGGCACCCCGGCGGCACCCCGGCGGGTGCCGGATGTGACACGCCCGGGTGTGACCTCGGTAAGATTGCCGCGGTTCGGCAGGGCCGTCGCCCGGCGCGGCAATTCCCGCGGAGCCGACCGGCCGCCGGACCGCCCGATGCGGCGCGTCATCGGTGCGGCAGTCGATGCAGGCGTGGAATGACAGACGGAGGTAGAAGATGTCCGGCCACTCAAAGTGGGCGACGACCAAGCACAAGAAGGCCGTCATCGACGCCAAGCGCGGCAAGATGTTCGCCAAGCTGATCAAGAACGTCGAGGTGGCCGCACGGACCGGTGGTGGCGACCCCTCCGGTAACCCGACTCTCTTCGACGCGATCCAGAAGGCGAAGAAGAGCTCGGTGCCGAACGACAACATCGATCGCGCCGTCAAGCGCGGCTCCGGCCTGGAGGCCGGCGGCGCCGACTGGCAGACGATCATGTATGAGGGGTACGGCCCGAACGGCGTCGCGATGCTGATCGAGTGCCTCACCGACAACCGCAACCGGGCGGCGACCGAGGTGCGCACCGCGCTGACCCGCAACGGCGGCTCGCTGGCCGACGCCGGCTCGGTGTCGTACCTGTTCTCCCGCAAGGGCGTGGTGATCGTCCCCAAGGAGGGCACCAGCGAGGACGACGTGATGATGGCCGTCCTCGACGCCGGTGCCGAGGAGGTCAACGACCTCGGTGAGGCGTACGAGGTGGTGTCCGAGCCGACCGACCTGATCGCGGTCCGCACCGCCCTGCAGGACGCCGGCATCGAGTACGAGTCGGCCGAGTCCTCCCTCATCCCCAGCATGAACATTCCGCTGGACGAGGAGGGCGCGCGCAAGGTCTTCAAGCTGATCGACGTGCTGGAGGACTGCGACGACGTGCAGAACGTCTACGCGAACTTCGACGTCAGCGACGACGTGATGGCGGCCGTCGACGCCTGAGGGCGATAGCCACCTCCATGATCCACACCAGGTCGGCGATATCGCGGTATCCGAGGCCCCGGGATACCCAACATCGGCGAAACCGAGTCGATCAACCGCGCAGACGATGCAGGTTTGCACTTGGCCCCAGGGGCGTGCAGACCTGTATTTTCTGCGCGGTTGATCCGAATTGCCCGGCGTGAGCGTGTCCGGGGCAGGAGGTCTGCTGGTCCCGACCCGGGCCAAGTGCCCCCTGCTGCCCATCGCCTGGTGCGCGGACAACTTTTGCCGGGCGCGACGCCTACTCTCGCGCCGCAGACGGAACACTGACTCTGAGGGCCATTCGCGGACTCCTTCGGGGATTCGGTAATCCGGGTGAGGATCCGCCTCCGGTTCACGGCCGGGGCCGGATGCCACTGTCACACGGGGGCAGATCTTCGTGCCGTCCGCGCAGTTGATCCGCAGCGTGGACGGCGACAGGTGCACTCCTGGGTACCCGCACGTCTCCCACGTCGTGAAGACGGATGGGCGCGCGTAGTCGAGTAGCTGTGTGGCGAACGCGAGCGTTCGGGTCGCCCGCTGCGTAGGCGGGGGCATCCCCGCCGGGGGTGGCTCCGGAGCCGGAACGGGGCGTGGCTCCTCGGCAGCCCACAACAAGGCGAACGAGCCAGACCGATACATGACTTTGACGCCGCGGGTCACTGCCCACCCGGACTGGTGTCCGCGCCGTAGCGCGTCACCGCCGTGATGTCGGGGTGCTCGCTGGCACTGATAAGCGCCGCGATCGCATCTAAGGCTTCGGTCACCTGAACGTATCGACTCCATTTTCCGCACGTCAGGGCAGCTCAGCGGGCGCGAATCAGTCTAGGTGTGGGCGAGGGCGCCGCCCTCGCCCGCCTCGCCTGGCCGGCTGACAGTCTTCGTAGCCCGGCCGGCTGCACGAGAACGGTTCGGCGGGCGACAGCGTCGCCCTTGCGGTTCACCTCGTAGCCGTCCAGCCAGGCCCAGTCGTCGTAGGTGGGCCAGTCGAGCATCCTGATGACGCGGAAGGTGATGGGTCGGATGAACTGGATCGACGCGGCTCGGGTGACGTGGAGAACATCGCCAGCTTTGAAGTCAGCCACCGGCAACCGTCCCGAGGTCCACGGCATCCGGCTCAAGCCGTGCTGGCGGGTTGTCCCGGAGAGCCTGCACCCGGATCGATACCGCGCGTTCTTGGAACGCCCTACCGTCGGGCCACAGCTCCACGCCGTGGAGTTGCACCCACTCAAGGGCCAGCAGGTCGGCGTTTCTCGGGACGTGAGTGACCCGCAAGTGGAGCCGATCACTCCCGAAGCAGTAGTCGGCCGGGCTGATGCTCAAGACGTCACCAACAGCGACCAGGGGCCAACGTGCGGGTAGGGCAGCGGAAAGGTCATCGCTCACCGCGTGTTCCGCCGCATCTGCCTCGTCCGGTGTTCCCCGGCCGTGTGAGTAAGGGCCGCTGCCGTAGGGCGGTCGTGGGTGCGTTCCACAGAGAGTGCGGTTCAGCTGAGGGTGAGGGCGGGCGGTAGCCGTATTCGCCCCGACGACCGGGGCGAGGTCGGCCGAGCCGACGACGGTCTACAACGAAGGTCTTTCGGGTGCGCTCTACCTTGACCGGCTCGAAGAGGTCAGAACGTACGCGGAAGTTTGGAACGCCCTCACCGCCCAAGCGTTGAGCGTTGAGGAATCCCGGAAGCTGATGCAGGGGATCAAGGAGAGGCACCATGTTTGATCTGACCAGCGCTCGTTGGCGCAAGAGCACCCGGAGCGGGGCACAGGGCAACTGTGTGGAGGTCGCCGACAACCTCCCTGGCATAGTCGCCGTTCGGGACAGCAAGGACCCGGACGGCGGTGCGTTGACTTTCGGGCAGGCATCGTGGCAGAGCTTCGTCAGCCTGGCGAAGGGGATCGGCACCCGCACGCTGCTCACCGAGAAGTAGGGCAGGGTGGACGCCGTGACATCGTGTCGGTCCTGACGTCACCGAGCCCTCGGTGGGGAGAGCGCGGAGGTGGAAGTGGTGGCGGACCGGTTCTCGCCCGGTGACACCGTGGTGCGGCGCGAGGTGCTGCGCGGCGAGGTGTGGTTCGCCTGCCCGACGATCTGCGTCGAGGACTCACCCGACCTGCTCGCGCTCTACCTCCCGCCGGGGGCTGAGTTCGGCTTCCCGAAGGACGGTGTCTTCCCGTGCGGGAGGCACCCGTGGGAGACCGCCGGGCACCGCTCCTGGTCGGGCCACGGCAAGGTGATGCTGCAACGCCCCGGTGAGGCGCACTCGATCGACGTGTTCTGGACGGGGCCCGGGCGCGACTTCGCCGGCTGGTACTTCAACCTCCAGGACCCGGTGCGCCGTACCCCGATCGGGGTGGACACCCTGGACCACGAGCTGGACCTGTGGTGGGGTGCGGACGCCGACCGGTACGTCTGGAAGGACGTGGAGTTGTTCGCCCAGCGCCTCGTCGAGGGGCGCTACCCCGGCATGAGCGACGCGATCCAGGCCGAGGGCGACCGGATCGCCGCGCTGCTCGACGCCGGTGCGCGCTGGTGGGACCCGGCGTGGGCGCGGTGGCAGCCCGACCCGGCCTGGTCCGCGCCGCCGCTGCCGCCCGGCTGGGACCGGGTGCCGCCGGCCCGTTGAACTCCGCCGGTCAGCGGCCAGGCAGTGTGTCGACCAGGAACAACTGGTCCGCGCCGTTAGTGCACGGCTCGACGAACGCCTCGGCCGACACCTCGGTGTCGTCGTCGCGCAGACCGACGCACAGGTCGCCGCGGGCCGGTCGGATCCGGTACGAGGTCGGCGTCGAGCCGGTCGACTCGAACCGGAACAGTTGCGACGAGTTGGTCGCGCTGCAGTCCTGCCAGGGTTCCAGCAGGTGGCGGCCCGGATCCTCGTCCCGGACGGTGAGGCAGCCGGGCCCGTGCGCCGGGTGGTTCCACTTGATGAAGTACAGCCCGTCAGCCACCGGCTCCAAGTAGGTGTCCGGTGGGGTGGCCTCGGTGCAGGGACGCTGCACCGCCACCTCGCTCCGGTACCGGCCGGTGCGGTCCCGCCCCTCGGTGACACAGAGTTTCGGGTTGCGGGCGGGCCGGATCTGGCTCAGTCGTGCGTTCGGCGCGATCGTCGGCCCGGCACCGGCGTCCGACGCGTCCGGTGAACCGGCGCTCGCCGAGCCGGTCGGCGCGCCCTGCGGTGCCGTCCGCTGTCCGTCATCGGGTCGCTGCATCCAGACACCGACGCCCAGCGCGGCCAGCAGGGTGCCCACGAGGGGCAGTGCCAGTGGCAGGGGCCGCGCGAACCACCGCGAACGGGTGGCGTCCGCCGCCTCCGGGGCGGCGTTGTCCGCCGCCGGGTGGCCGGGCACCGTGCCGCGCTCGGAAGCGTGATCGGCTTCGACGGACGGCTGGTCGGGTTCGACCGAAGGCCGGTCGGGCGCGGGCGAGGTCGGGGCGTAGGCACCCACCGCGAGACGGTGCCGCGCCCGCAGCCACGCCTCGACCTGGTCCCCGGCCCCGCAGGCCCGGACGAAGGCGGCCACCACCTCCGGTCGGGGCAGGGTGCTCCGGCGGACGACGTCGGCGGCGGTGCTGCGGGCCAGCACGTCACCGGCCGCCGTGGCGCGTTGCTCCAACTGGCGGTACGTGAGCCGCGACCGGTCCTTGAGTTGGCGTAGCAGGTCGACGAACTCGGCCGGATCGGCCGCCTCGTCCGGTCGTAGCTCCCCCGTGGACATCGCCCGATTCTGCATACCGTGCAGGCACCGGGGCAAGCTGCGGTCCACGGACTGTCCGAGATGGTCGGACAAAACCCGGACAGGTGGTCCTGAGCTGCGCGGACACCGCATCGCGACGGCCGGGCGGTTGTTCCGGCCCACCGCCTTGTCTAGCGTCTTCCTCGATGGCCGCGCCGGTGACGGGTGGACGGCTCACGGGCTCGGACCGGCACCGGTCCGGGCCCGACGACATCAACGACACGGGGAGAATCGATGGATGACGCCGCCCTGGATCCGGTGCCGTCGGCGAGCACGGCGGGGGAGTACGTCGCGTTGCTCCGCGAGGTGCGTCGACGTTCCGGCCTGACCTACCGGGAGATCACCCGACGTGCCTCGGCTACCGGACACTGGCTCCCGGCGAGCACCCTGGCCACGATGCTGGGGCGGAGCACCCTGCCCCGGGAACGTGTCGTCGTGGCGTTGCTGGCGGCCTGCGGTACGCCGGAGGGCGAGGTCGAGCGGTGGTTGGCGGTGCGCCGCGACATCGAGGCCCACCTCGGCGAGCGGGACCACGTGGCGGGTCAGGAAGCGCAGACCACGATGGCCCGGCCCACCGATGCGGCCCCGCCGGTCGACCCGGTTCCGTCGCACTCCCCGGCTCCGTCGGCCGAGCCGGACCCACCGACGTCGGTGCCACCTGAGGTGCCCCGGCCGGCGCGTCGACGTCTTCGGCTGGCGGCGCTCGCGCTGCTCGCCGTGCTGACCGCCGGCGCGGCCGGGACGCTGCTATCGCGCGACACCCCCACTGCGGACGTCGCGCCGACCGACGGCTGCCCGGCCGTCCTGCGCCAGGGCATGTACGGCCCGTGTGTGCAGGGCCTCCAGGAGCGGCTGGTGGCGGGCGGGTTGTTCCTGCCGGTGGACGGTTGGTTCGGCCCGGACACCACCAGCCGGCTGATCGCCTTCCAGGCCCTGGGTGGTCTGCCGGTCAGCGGCATCGCCGACGGGCAGGTGCTCGACGAGCTGTCGGGTGACCGGGTGGCCGCCAGGTGGCCGCAGGAGCGGGTGGGCACGTACGTGCGGAAGGCGTTCCCGGAGGATCCGGCCGCAGCGGTGGACGTGGCGCGGTGCCTGTCCGGGCTCGACCCGTACCGGGTGGAGATCGCCGCGGACGGGTCACGGCGGTGGGGGGTCTTCCAGTTCAGCGACATGGAGCTGTCCCGCCTCGGCGTCGACCGCCGGACCGCGCTGGAACCGGTGTGGAACGTCCGGGCCGCCCGCGACGTGTGGTTGCGTACCGGCAGCTTCGCGCGCTGGGACTGCACGCCGTTGCCGTGACCCAGACGTGCTGCTCCCCGCCCGACCTTGTGGACCGGACGGGGAGCAGCCCTCGGGCCTACACCGACTGACGGCTCACGGCCGCAGGCGGTTGGCGTAGACGTACGCGCCCACGGAACGCCCGGTGGCGAGTCCGGCGTCCGCGTCGAACCGGTAGTGCACGCCGAGGTAGATCCGGCTCAGCGCGTTCTCCTCGGCGGCGTGGTCGAAGCCGGTCATGCGCCGGACCACGCCCTGCGCGTGCGGATCGTCGGTGGTCGCGTCGAAGGCGATCGCGTCGGTGCCGAAGAACCTCTTCATCACGGCGGACCAGGCGCCCGCGAAGGTGGCGTGCCCGGAGACGTAGGCCGGGAACGCGGGCGAGAACGACACGCCGTTCGTGTCCTGCGACAGCGGCTTCCAGCCGTTGCCGATGGCGCTCTCCGGCCGCCACAGGTCGATTCCGGTCAGGTACTTGGCGTCCCAGGCGGCGATGGCGGCGTCGGCGAGCGCCAGGGCGACCAGCCCGAAGAGCCGGGCGTTGGCGAGGATGCCGAGGTTCTGCTGCTTCGCCACGATCTGGGTGTGCGCGAAGAGCTGACCCGGTGGCCGGTAGGTCACCGGCAGGTCGTTGGCCCAGAAGAAGGCGATCTGCGTCTGCTCGGGGGTGCGCAGCGACGACGACCGGCCGCCCAGGTTCCGGACCTCCTCGACCTGTTCGCGGTACTCGTCCTTGCCGAGCAGGTCCTCGTAGTCATCAGCGTCGGCCGGCAGGTCGGGCCGGAACTGGCTGCCCGAGGTCAGCGCGAACGGAGGGAGCAGACCCCACTTCGGGGTGACGGCCGGCTTCTCGTCGGTCGGCCGCCAGGAACCGTCGACGCCGTCCAACTGGTACCCCCCGGTGTCGCCGGAGCCGTCGTTGGCGCGGGCCTGGAGGTTGGCGGCGGCGGCTGCGGCACCAACCGTCTCACCGCGCGCGACCTCCGCGCTGTTCACGCCGGACGGCCGGCGCGAGGTGGCGGTCCCGTAGGCGTTGTCGAAGACCGGGCGCCGAGCCGGGAAGAGGGCCGCCAACACGTCGTACGCGGCCTTGTCGATGGCCGCGTGCAGGGACGGTGCCACGACGTCGTCCATGGTGCCTGGATAACTGACCGGCACGCGTACCCGGTAGGGGTTGCCGACGCCGGTGACCGACACGGCGGCGTCGTGCGTCGCCGCGTGCAGGATGGCCGCGTGGCGCGACAGGGTCGTCGGTGGCAGCTCCATCCCCTTGAAGGCGTCCAGCAGGACGCCGTTCCAGTACAGGATCGGGTCGGTGGCCGGGTCGACGGCCAGCGGGGTGAGCGAGATGTTGTCCAACCGGACAGTCGAGGTGGCCTGGCCACCGAAGTGGAACAGGAGTACCGCCTTCGGGTCACCGAACGGGGACGCGAAGTCGAAGGTGAACCGGCGCATTGTCGGGGTGAGCGCGACGCTCTGGTCGACGGCGGAGGTGAAGGGCGTGTCCGCCCGGGAGACCGAGACGCGCAGCGGGCGGCTGACGTCGGCGGTGGCGTCGAACTGCAACCGGTACCGTTGCGCCGCCGTCACGCCGAACTCGAAGTGGCCGACCAGGTCCTCCCAGACGGGCTTGCCGACCGTCGCGCTGGTGCGCACGCGCAGTTGACCGGCGTTGACAGTCGTGCTGGTCGAGGCGAGCCGGGTCCACCAGGGCTGGGTGCTGCCGTTGTCGAACGTGCCGTTGAGGATGAGGTCGCCCGGGGCGGCGGCGGCCGGCGTGGGCCGGACGAGGGCGGCGAGGGTGCCGGCGAGGACGACGGCGAGTACCGCGCTGAGGAGACGACGGAGGTGCCGTGGGTTGATCGGTGGGGACATCGAGAGCCTTTCCGGTCCGGGAACCGGCGACGACCAGGTCGTTGCCGTGAGGATCGGCTCACCGTAGGAGCGTTCGCCCTGTTCGCAGCCGCCGAACAGGATTCGGACCGGTGCCGTACGGCAGCGGGCGCCGGTGTCCGACCAGGACACCGGCGCCCGCGCGCGAACCGTCGGCTCAGCCGATCGTCTCCCGCTCCCGCCAGGCGGTACGCAGGGAGGTGCGGCCGTTGGTGCGCAGGAGCGACCCCTCGTACACCCGGGCACCGGCGACCAGGAACGCGCCGGCGGCGAGCACCAGGATGACCAGCGAGACGATCGGCTCCCAGCCGGCGGCGTCGCCGGTGAACAGCCGCAGCGGCATGGCCGTGGGCGACGAGAACGGCAGGTAGGACAGCACCCGCATCGCGGTGTCGTTGTCGTTCAGGAAGATCACCGCGAAGAACGGCAGCATGACGGCGAGCTGCACCGGCGTCGACACGGCGGCGATGTCCTCCTGCCGGTTGGCCAGCGCGCCGGCCGCCGCCCACATCGCGGCGAGCAGCACGAAGCCGAGCACGAAGAACGGCACGAACCAGCCGATCGCCGGGGCGAGCAGGGTGAGCAGGCCCCCGCTGTCACCCATCTGGAGCCCGATCACCGCCACCACCGCGATCAACGCGATCTGCGCGAACGCCAGGATGGCACCGGCCACCACCTTCCCGGCCAGCAGCGCTCGGACCGGCACGGCGGCGACCAGGATCTCCACGATGCGGGTCTGCTTCTCCTCGGTGACGCTCTGCGCGATCTGCAGGCCGAAGGTCTGCGAGGTGATGAAGAAGACGAACGCGAAGACGAACGGCACCAGGAACGCCACCACCGGGTCGACCGCGTCCGGGTCGAGCAGCTGCACGGGCGGCGAGCTGCTCAGCGCCTGGACCACGTCGGTGGGGGACTCGTCCATCGCGAGCACCTTCGGACCGGAGACCACAGCCGCGTCCACGTCACCGTCGCGGACGGCCTGCTCGGCGGCCCGGTCGTCGGCCACCACCCGGACGTCGAGTCCGGCGTCGCGCAGCGGGCCGGCGGCCTCCTGGGTGACGGCCACGCTGTCCGGCCCGCCGGAGAGCAGCGGCGGCAGGATGGTGCCGGCCGCCGCGATCAGCAGGAAGAACAGGGTGCCGAACAGGAACGTACGGTCGCGGAGCTTGACCCGGATCTCGCGTTCGGCGACCAGCCGGGTGGCCTGGGTGACGTTCACTGGGTGACCTCTCGGAAGATCTCGGTGAGCGAGGGGCTGACCGGGCGGAAGGCGCGGACCGGGCCGCGGGCGAGGGCTGCCTGCAACACCTGCTGCTCGTCGGCGCCGGCGGGCAGGTCGAAGACCACCCGCGGGCCGTCCAACTCGACCACTGTCACCCCGGGGTGGTCGCGGACCCAGCCGGCGTCGCTCGCCACCACCAGCTCGAAGCGGGGCACGGTGTACGAGTCGCGTAGCTCCTGCCGGCTGCCGGCGGCCCGGATCACCCCGGCTCCGATGATCACCAGGTCGTCACAGAGGCGCTCCACGACGTCGAGCTGGTGGCTGGAGAAGAGCACCGGCGCTCCGGCCGAAGCCCGTTCCCGCAGCACTGTGACGACGGTGTCGACGGCCAGCGGGTCGAGGCCGGAGAACGGTTCGTCGAGCACCAGCACCTCGGGGTCGTGCACCAGCGCGGCGGCGATCTGGGCGCGTTGCTGGTTACCCAGCGACAGCGTCTCCAGCAGGTCGTCACCGCGTTCACCGAGCCCGACCCGTTCCAGCAGGGTGTCGGTGGACCGTCGTGCCGCGGCGGCGTCCAGACCGTGCAGCCGGCCGAGGTAGGTCACCTGCTCCCGGGTGGTCATCTTCGGGTAGAGGCCCCGCTCCTCCGGCATGTAGCCGAAGCGTCGACGGTCCTGCCGGGTCAGCTTCGTACCGCCCCAGCTCACCTCGCCCGCGTCGGGCGAGAGCACACCCAGGATGATCCGCATGGTGGTGGTCTTGCCGGCGCCGTTGGCGCCGACGAAGCCGGTCATCCGTCCGGCGGCCACCTCGAAGGACACGTTCTTGAGCACCTGCCGGTCGCCGAAACCACGGTCGACACCGTCGAGGCGGAGCGTTCTGGTCACGGACCCACGCTAGATCGAATACGCCGGCCCGCCGTCCGTCCGGCGGCTGAGCGGGCGGTCCGCCTCGCGACGGACGGCGGTCAGCCCCCGGGTCGGACCACCCCGTTCTCGTAGGCGAACACCACCGCCTGCACCCGGTCGCGCAGGCCGAGTTTGGCCAGCACCCGGCTCACGTGTGTCTTCACCGTCGCCTCGCCCAGGTGGATGGTCGCGGCGATCTCCGCGTTGCTCGATCCGGCGGCGAGCAACACCAGTACCTCGCGTTCCCGTGGCGTCAGCTCGGCCAGCGCGGCGTCGGCTTCGGGGCCCCGGTGGGCGGTGCCCGCCGGGTCGCCGGGGCGGGCGAACGTGGAGATCACCCGGCGGGTGATCTCCGGTGCGAGCAGGCCGTCGCCCCGGGCCAGCACGCGGATCGCCTCGACCAACTCCTCGGGCGTGCCGTTCTTGAGCAGGAAGCCGCTGGCCCCGGCCCGCAGCGCGGCGAACAGGTAGTCGTCGCGGTCGAACGTCGTCAGGATCAGCACCGCGGGCGCCCCGGGGCCGTCGGCGGTGATCTGCCGGGTGGCCTCCAGGCCGTCCATCCCGGGCATCTCCACGTCCATGAGTACGACGTCCGGGCGGGTGGCCCGGGCCATGCTGACGGCCCGCTCGCCGTCGGCGGCCTCGCCGACCACCTCGATGTCGTCCTCCACCTCGAGGATCACCCGGAAGCCGGTGCGGACGAGGTGCTGGTCGTCGGCGAGGAGGACCCGAACCGGCTGACCGGAGCTGCTCATGCGCGGCCCTCTCCGTCGGCGACCAGGTGTTTCTCGCCGTCCGGCGTGCGCTGCGCGTCGACGGGCGTACCCGCCGACGTCGCCAGTGGGAAGCGGGCGCGCACCCGCCATCCGCCACCGGCACGCGGCCCGACCTCCAGGTCGCCGTCGTGCGCGGTGACCCGTTCGTGCATGCCGATCAGCCCGAGACCCTGGATGTTGGGTCGGCCGCCGGCCCGTCCGTCGTCGGTCACGTCGACCTCCACCTCGCGGGCCAGATACCGGACCCGCACGTCCAACAGGTCCGCCCCGGCGTGCTTCAGGGTGTTGGTCACCGCCTCCTGTGTCACCCGGTAGGCCGCCTGCGAGACGGACGCGGGCAACGCGACCGCGTCCCCGTACACCCCGAGGGTCGCCGTCAGGCCGGCGACGCGGGCCCGCTCGACCAGCTCGCCGATCCGCTCGACGCCACCCGCGGCCGGCGGCGCGGCGTCGGTTCCGGGAGAGGTCCGCAGCACGCCGAGCATGCGACGCAGTTCGTCGACGGCGGTGCGCGCGCTCTGCTCGATGGCGGCGAGTGCGGTGCGGGCCTTGTCCTGGTCACGGTCGAACACCCGACGGCAGGCGGACGCCTGCACGCCCATCACCGACACGTGATGGGCGACCACGTCGTGCAGCTCCCGGGCGATCCGGAACCGTTCGCCGAGCACCGCCCGCTCCCGGGCCTCGGTCTGGGACCGGCGTAGGTCCTCGGCCTGGGTGCGCAGCTCGTGCTCCCGCCGGGCGGCCACCCATGAGGTCTCGCCGAAGAAGTACGCGAACCCCAGGATCAGGACGTTGAGCAGCACGCCGGTGACCACCATGGCGAGCCTCGGCGGCACCGGACCGACCGCGTCGGCGAAGGCGGTCGCCGGAATGTGGTCGAGCAGCACCGCGTAGTAGATCCCCAGCCAGGCGAACATGGCGCCGATCACGCCGATGCGCAGCCGGCGGGCCAGTTGGCGGTTCTGCCCCCACGCGCCGACGGTGTACAGCGCGCAGAACAGCGCCCACGCGGAGAACTGGGTCTCCGGTGCCGAGCGGGCCTGCGCGGCGACGAACGCCACCGCGACGACGAGAAGCGTCGCGCCGGGCCACCGCCGTCGCCAGATCAGCGGCACGGTCACGGCGACGGTCCAGAACAACTGCTCCGGCCCGGACGGCGGCGGGCCCAGCAGGAACGCTCCGGTGCTGCGGGCCAGGGTGAGGCTGACCAGCGCCAGCCCGGTCACCGCCAGCCCGATCCACCGGTCGTTGCGACGCTGTTCCGCTGTCGGGCCGGGGCGGCGCCATTCCTCTCGCGGTGCCACGGTCATCCGGGAACGATGCCACGGCGGTCTGCGCGCCCGTCGACGGGGCCGGTGGCAGTCGTTGTGCTCGCGCCGACGGGCGGCGGCCCGGCGCGGGGTACGCGCCGGGCCGCCGCCTCGGGTGTCGCTCACGCCGTCTGCTGGCGCGTCTTACGGGCGGTGTCGACCAGGTCCCAGACCACGACCGCCGCGGTCCCCACCGCGATGGCCAGTCCGATGGCCTCCCGGTTGTCCGCCTCCGCGACCCAGCTCAGTCGCTCACCCAGGGCCGGGTTGAGCAGCCGGTCGGAGAGCGCCAGCCACGCCAGCGGCACCGAGAACGCCAGGTTGAGCAGCGCCTTGACGCCGAACAGGCCCCAGGTCCAGCGGCCGATCCGGTACTTCACGACCTCGAAGACGACGCTGAGGACCAGCACCACGATCAGCGCCGGCAGCCAGAACGACCACAGGGCCGGGTCGAGGAGCGGGATGTTCTCGCCGTCGGTGTCTCTCACCCACGACTGATAGTGCTGGAACGGCAGGTAGCCGATGGTCAGCACCAGCATGATCACGGATGCGATGGTGTCGGCGAGGGGGATGCCCCGGCGCACCGGGGCGTCGGGCAGTTGGTCGACGGTCCACTCCGGCAGGTCCACGGCCGTCTGGGTGCGCTCGATGATGGCGAAGGTCACTGTGAGCCAGAAGGTGATCTGAACGGCCACCTGCATGGCCACGACGAGGCCCGGCCCGATGGCGCCGAAACCCTTCCCTTCCGCGGCCTCCACGACGGTGACGACTGTGCCGACCAGCGCCGGGATGAAGCTGAGCAACAGCTTCAGCAGTCGCAGCCAGAGCAGGTAGTAGGTCGGGCCGATAAGTTGCAGCCGGCGGTCGGCGTACCGGGCGGCCAGCCGGTCGGGGTTGCCCAACTCGGTGAGCACCTCCCGCTCGGCGGTTCTGGCGTCCTGGCCGCCACTGGTCCGGCCCTCGATCATGTCGTCGATGGAGGCGCGCAGCTCGCTGGCGATCTCGTCGCGGCGCGGAGCGGGCACCGAGCGCAGGGTGGCGGCGAGGTAGCGGTCGGTCAGGGTGTTCATCGGTCCACTCCTTGGATCAGCCCGGTGACGGAGGTCTGCACGGCGGCGAGGTCGTCGAGGAGCCGGCTCAGCATCGACTCGCCCTCGTCGCTGGTCCGGTAGAACTTGCGCGGCCGGCTCTCCTCGGTGTTCCACTCGCTGGTCAGCAGCCCCTGGTCTTCGAGGCGGCGCAGCAGCGGGTAGAGGGTGTTGGCATCCACCGGGAAGCCGTGCTCGGTGAGTCTCTGCAGCAGTGCGTAGCCGTAGTCGGGTCGGCGGAGCGCGACCAGGCTGGCCACCACGACGGTGCCGCGACGCAACTCCTGTAGGTGCGTCCGTAGAACGTCCTCGCTAACCATGTGTCACACCATACTGTGTGGCACACAGTGTTGTCTATAGAAATAACATCGCGTCTGCTGGGGGTGTCGGATCGGGCCGTCGGCCTGGGCGCTGCCGGGGTCACGAGGGGTTGTTCACCCCCTTTGCTCTGCTGCTGCGGATGCGCCAGTGCGGCGCCGCCCGGTGGTGCGTAAGCGGCAGCAGAGCAAAGGGGCCATGTACAGCAGTGGCCCGGCGCTCAGAGGGCGCCGGGCCAGGTGATCGAAGAGGTGACGCGCTCGCCGCGTCGAGCGCACTACTCGAAGCGGGACACGTCTCCGGCGCCCCGGCGCAGGATCTCCGGCTCCGGGCCGGACAGGTCGATGACCGTGGTCGGCTCCATACCGCAGTCACCGGCGTCGAGCACCGCGTCGAGCTGGTGGTCGAGCCGTTCCTTGATCTCCCAGCCCTGGGTCATCGGCTCGTCGTCGCCGGGTAGGACCAGGGTGCTCGACACCAGCGGCTCGCCCAGCTCGGCCAGCAACGCCTGGGTGACGGTGTGCCGGGGTACGCGTACGCCGACGGTGCGCTTCTTCGGGTGCAGCATCCGGCGCGGCACCTCACGGGTGGCCGGCAGGATGAAGGTGTAGCTGCCCGGGGTGGACGCCTTCACCAGGCGGAAGACCGAGTTGCTGATCTGGACGAACTGACCGAGCTGCGCGAAGTCCCGGCAGATGAGCGTGAAGTGGTGCCGGTCGTCGAGGTGGCGGATCTGCCGGATCCGGTCCAGCCCCTCCTGGTTGCCCAGTCGGATGCCGAGCGCGTAGCAGGAGTCCGTCGGGTAGGCGACCAGCCCGCCACCGCGGATCAGGTCGGCGACCTGGCCGATGATCCGGGGCTGTGGGTTCTCCGGGTGCACGTCGTAGTACCTCGCCATCCTGAGGAGCCTAGGCGCACCCGGGACCGGGCAGGAGACGAGGGCCACGGCCGTCGGCGCGGACGGTGGAGCCGCCGAGATCACCTCGGTAGGGTAGGTCCCGGTCGGCTCCGACCAACAAGATCCACAACGCCGGGGGGCGCCACGCATGGCCGATTCGTTCGCGCATCTGCACGTGCACACGGAATACTCGATGCTCGACGGAGCGGCCCGGCTGAAGGACCTTTTCGCCGAGGCCAACCGCCTCGGCATGTCGGCCGTGGCGATCACCGACCACGGCAACATGCACGGCGCGAACGACTTCTACAACCAGGCGATGGCCGCCGGGATCACCCCGATCCTGGGCGTCGAGGCGTACGTGGCGCCGGAGTCGCGCTATCACAAGGCGCGGGTCAAGTGGGGTCGGCCGGAGCAGAAGAGCGACGACATCTCCGGTAACGGCGCGATCACCCACAAGACGATGTGGGCCAAGAACGCCAAAGGGCTGAAGAACCTGTTCACCCTCAACTCGCGCGCCTCCATGGAGGGGCACTACGTCAAGTGGCCCCGGATGGACATGGAGCTGATCGCCGAGCACGCCGAGGGGATCATGGCCACCACCGGCTGCCCGTCCGGCGCGGTGCAGACCCGCCTGCGCCTCGGGCAGTTCGACGAGGCACTCAAGGTCGCCGCGAGCTACCAGGACATCTTCGGCAAGGACAACTACTTCCTGGAGATCATGGATCACGGGCTCTCCATCGAGAGCCGGGTCCGTGAGGGGCTCACCGAGATCGCCCGCAAGCTGGACATCCCGCCGGTGGTCACCAACGACTCGCACTACACCCACGAGGCGCAGGCCACCGCCCACGACGTGCTGCTCTGCGTACAGACCGGCAGCAACATCGACGACCCGAACCGGTTCCGGTTCGAGGGTGGCGGCTACTTCATCAAGAGCGCCGACCAGATGCGCGCGGTGGACTCGTCGGAGCTGTGGCAGGAGGGCTGCCGTAACACCCTGCTGGTCGCCGAGAAGGTCGACCCGAAGGGCATGTTCGAGTTCCACAACCTCATGCCGCGCTTCCCGGTGCCGGAGGGGGAGACCGAGGAGTCCTGGTTCCGCAAGGAGACCTTCGCCGGGCTGGGCCGCCGCTACCCGAACGGCATCCCGGAGGGGCACGTCGTCCAGGCGGAGTACGAGCTGGGCGTCATCAACCAGATGGGCTTCCCGTCGTACTTCCTCGTGGTCGCAGACTTCATCCAGTGGGCCAAGAGCCAGGGCATCTCGGTGGGTCCGGGCCGTGGTTCGGCTGCCGGCTCCCTCGTCGCGTACGCGCTGGGCATCACCGACCTCGACCCGATCCAGCACGGCCTGATCTTCGAGCGGTTCCTGAACCCCGAGCGGGTCTCCATGCCGGATGTCGACATCGACTTCGACGAGCGTCGGCGCGGTGAGGTGATCAAGTACGTCACCGACAAGTGGGGCGAGGACAAGGTCGCCCAGATCGCCACGTTCGGCACGATCAAGGCGAAGGCCGCGATCAAGGACTCGGCCCGGGTCCTCGGCTACCCGTACGCGGTCGGCGACCGGATCACCAAGGCCATGCCGCCGGCGGTGATGGGCAAGGACATCCCACTCACCGGCATCTTCGACACCAAGCACCCCCGGTACGCCGAGGCCGGTGAGATCCGCGGCCTGTACGACTCCGACCCGGACGTCCGCAAGGTGATCGACACCGCCAAGGGCATCGAGGGGCTGATCCGGCAGACCGGTGTGCACGCCGCCGGCGTCATCATGTCCGCCGAGCCGATCATCGAGCACATCCCGTTGATGCGCCGCGACGCCGACGGGGCGATCATCACGCAGTTCGACTACCCGACGTGCGAGTCGCTCGGGTTGTTGAAGATGGACTTCCTCGGCCTGCGCAACCTGACGATCATCGACGACGCGGTCAAGAACATCGAGCTGAACCACGGCGAGAAGCTCGACCTGCTGGCGTTGCCGCTCGACGACAAGGCCGCGTACGACCTGCTCGCCCGGGGTGACACCCTGGGTGTGTTCCAGCTCGACGGCGGGCCGATGCGATCGCTGCTGCGGTTGATGAAGCCGGACAACTTCGAGGACATCTCCGCCGTCCTGGCCCTGTACCGGCCCGGCCCGATGGGCGTCGACTCGCACACCAACTACGCGCTGCGCAAGAACGGCCTCCAGGAGATCACCCCGATCCACCCGGAGCTGGAGGAGCCGCTGCGGGAGATCCTGGCCCCCACCCACGGCCTGATCGTCTACCAGGAGCAGGTGCAGCGCGCCGCGCAGATCCTCGCCGGCTACAGCCTCGGTCAGGCGGACCTGCTGCGCCGGGCCATGGGTAAGAAGAAGAAGGAGATCCTCGACAAGGAGTTCATCCCGTTCCGGGACGGCTGCCGTGAGCGTGGCTACTCCGACGAGGCGATCCAGGCGGTGTGGGACGTCCTGGTGCCGTTCGCCGGGTACGCGTTCAACAAGGCGCACTCCGCCGCGTACGGTCTGGTCTCCTACTGGACGGCGTACCTGAAGGCGCACTACCCGGCCGAGTACATGGCCGGGCTGCTGACCTCCGTCGGTGACGACAAGGACAAGATGGCGCTGTACCTGTCCGAGTGCCGCCGGATGCGCATCCAGGTGCTGCCTCCGGACGTGAACACCTCGGCCGGGCCGTTCACCCCGGTCGGCAAGGACATCCGCTTCGGCCTGGCGGCGGTCCGCAACGTCGGCGCGAACGTGGTCGCCTCGATCATGCGCTGCCGCGAGGAGAAGGGCGAGTACGCCGACTTCTACGACTTCCTGTCCAAGGTGGACGCGGTGGTCTGCAACAAGAAGACGATCGAATCCCTGATCAAGGCCGGTGCGTTCGACTCCCTCGACCACCCCCGCAAGGGGCTGCTCGCGGTCCACGCCGACGCCATCGACGCGTACGCCGACGTGAAGCGCAAGGAGGCCGTCGGCCAGTACGACCTCTTCGGCGCGGGCTTCGGTGACGCCGACACCGGCAGTACGACGGTGATGCCGGTGATCGGCGACAGCGAGTGGGACAAGCGCGACAAGTTGGCCTTCGAGCGGGAGATGCTCGGCCTGTACGTCTCCGACCACCCGCTGTTCGGCCTGGAGCACATCCTGGGCGCGGCGGCCGACACCACGATCGCCGCCCTGGCCGAGGAGGGCGCGGTGCCCGACGGGGCGGTGGTCACCCTCGCCGGCATCCTCTCCGGGGTGCAGCGCCGGGTCACCAAGCAGGGCCGCGCCTGGGCCTCGGCGACCCTGGAGGACCTGGCCGGTGGGGTGGAGGCGCTGTTCTTCCCCAACACCTACGAGGTGATCGGGCAGTACATCGCCGAGGACGCCATCGTGGTGGTCAAGGGCCGGGTGGACCGCCGCGACGACACCCCCCGGATCATGGCGATGGACATGTCCATGCCGGACGTCAGCACCAGCGCCACCAACAAGCCGGTCACCCTCACCATCCCGGTGCACCGCTGCACGCCGCCGCTGATGGAGAAGCTCAAGGAAACCCTCGTGCTGCACCCCGGCGACACGGAGGTGCACGTCAAACTCCTCAACGGTGGGCGCACCACCACCCTGCGGCTGGGCCCGTTCCGGGTGGCGGCGACGACCGCGCTGATGGGCGACCTGAAGAGCGTCCTCGGCCCGGCCAACGTGAGCTGACCGGGCCGCGGCCCAGCCCGAGCTGACCCGTGCGCGGCCCGGCGGGCGTGATCGCCTGGCCGGGCCGCGCACGGTCGGCGGGCTCAGCCCCGGTCGGGGGCGGCGATCTCGCGCAGTCGACCGTCGGCCAGCCGCAGCCAGCGCTGCACGCCGATCTCGGCGAGGAACCGTTCGTCGTGGCTGACCACCACGAACGCCCCCTGGTACGCGGTCAGCGCGCTCTCCAACTGGGCGACGCTGACCAGGTCCAGGTTGTTCGTCGGCTCGTCGAGCAGCAGCAGTTGCGGGGCCGGTTCCGCGCAGAGCACACAGGCGAGGGTCGCGCGCAGCCGCTCACCGCCGGAGAGCACCCCGACGGGCAGGTTGACCCGGGCGCCCCGGAACAGGAACCGGGCCAGCAGATTCATCCGCCTGGCGTCCGGCAGGCTCGGCGCGTACGCGGCGAAGTTCTCCGCCACCGTCCGGTCCAGGTCCAGCAGGTCCAGCCGCTGCGACAGGTACGCGATCCGTCCGTCGGCCCGCTTGACGTCGCCGCCGGCCGGTTCGAGGTCTCCGTTGACGAGGCGCAGCAGGGTCGACTTGCCCACGCCGTTCGCCCCGGTGAGCGCGATCCGTTCCGGACCTCGGATCACCAGGTCGGCACCGTCACCGCCGAAGAGTTCCCGGTCGTCGAAACGGGCGCGCATCCCCGTACCCGTGAAGACCGTCCTTCCGGCCGGGACGGTCGTGTCCGGCAGGTCCACGACGATCCGGTCCTCCTCGCGGACCGCCCGCCCGGCCTCGTCCAGTCGGGCCTTGGCCTGACCGAGCCGGCTGGAGTGCGTCTCCTGGGCCTTGCCCGCCGACTCCTGTGCGCTGCGCTTGAGCCCGCCGGCGACGATCCGGGCCAGCCCGGCGTTCTTCAGGTTCTTCGAGGCGTTGCTGGCCCTCCGATCGGCCCGCTCGCGGGCCTGCTGCATCTCGCGCTTCTCCCGCTTCACCTCCTGCTCGGCGTTGCGCAGGTTGCTCTCGGCCACCTCCCGCGCCGCCTGCACCGCCTCGGTGTACGCGGTGAAGTTGCCCCCGTACCAGCGGATCTCGCCGCGTTCCAGCTCGGCGATGCGGTCCATCCGGTCCAGCAGTTCCCGGTCGTGGCTGACCAGCAACAGGCAGCCGGACCAGTCGGTGAGCACGTCGTAGAGCTTGTGCCGGGCCTCCAGGTCCAGGTTGTTGGTCGGCTCGTCGAGCAGCAGCACGTCCGGGCGGCGCAGCAACTGGGCCGCCAGACCGAGGGAGACCACCTGACCACCGCTGAGCGTGTGCAGCGGCCGGTCGAGTGACAGGTCACCCAGCCCCAGCCGGTCCAGCTCGGCGCGGGTGCGCTCCTCGATGTCCCAGTCGTCGCCGATGGTGGCGAAGTGCTCCTCGCCGGCGTCGCCGGCCTCGATGGCGTGCAGTGCCGCGATCCGCTCGGCGACGCCGAGCACCTGCGCCACGGCCAGGTCGCCGGCCAGCGGAAGGGTCTGCGGGAGGTAGCCGAGCAGACCGTCGACGGTGACGCTGCCGCCGCTGGGCCGCAACTCCCCGGCGATCAGCCGCAGCAGGGTGCTCTTGCCGGCGCCGTTGGGCGCGACCAGGCCGGTACGACCGCCGGGAACGGTGAAGGACAGCTCCGAGAAGACCGGGGTGTCGTCCGGCCAGGAGAAGGACAGATTCGAGCAGACGATGTACGCGTCAGACATGCGAGTGACCTCAAAGGGTGGGTTGGGCGCGTTCGAGCGCGCCCGACGACGAACGGGACCGGTGGAACGACGTCATGGCCACCGCGGCGCCGAGCGCGCCGAACCGATGGCCGAACACATCCGGTCTCACCCGGAGATGTCGTCGTCACCCGCCATGTCTGGTCTCCCTGGTCGTACCGCTGACCCAACCCGGCCAGTCTAACAACGGATCTTCACCCCGCCACCGCGTTTCCCGGCCTCCCCCGGGCACAGAGGAGGCTAGGAGACGTCGAAGAGGCGCAGCCCGTCGTACTCGGCGAAGTCGGCGAAATCCTTGCCATTGAACGTCGCGAGCGGTAGCCGGTCGACAAGGCAGCACGCCGCGATCCACGAGTCGTTGGTCGGCAGGAGCCGCCCACGGTGCTGCGCTCGCGCCTGAAGATGCCCCCAGGTCACCGCCACGGCCTCGTCGAAGGGCAGCAGGACGATCCCCGACCGCCAATGCGCGAGATCAGCCAACTTGCGCGGCCCCCAACTGCGCAGTGCCGTCCACTTGGTCAGTTCGCCGAGCGTCACGAAGGTCACGCAGAGGGTCTTACCGGCCAAACGGGCTCGGAGAGGGTCCGACAGCCGCCCGCGAAGGATTGCCGACGCCACGTCGGTGTCGAGAACGACGAGGCTCACGCGGCGCCGGCCCGCCGGGAGGCGTACAGGTCGGCGAGGAATTCGTCCAACTCGTCGTCTGACTCGAACAGATGGGGGCGCGCCAGGTCGTCTACGGAGGCGATGGGTCGAATGCCCTGGCGGCGGGCCAATTCCTCGGCTGGGACATGCTCGGCCGTCGGCCACTCGGGTATCCGCTCCGCGTTACTCGACGGCACGGCTCACCTCCTGGTTGTCGGTCTGGTCGATTCTCCCACTTTCCCCGTCGACAGACCGCATCTCGCGCAGGTGTCGAGTCGACGTTTCGTCCTGCTCACCGGGGCCGGTACTCGACCTCGGGGCGGCCGGGGGTGCCGTAGCGGGAGCTGCGGACGACTCGGTCGATCGTCACCAGGTACTCCAGGTAGCGGCGGGCGGTCACCCGGGAGATGCCGGTCGCCGCGCCCACCTCGGTCGCGGACAGCCCCACCTCAGCGCCGGTCGCGTCGCTGAGGGCGGCGCGTACCCGATTGAGGGTCTGCGCGTCGAGGCCCTTGGGCAGGCTGTGCCCGGCGGTGCCGCGCAGGGTGGCGAACATCCGGTCGACGTCGTGCTGGGCGGCCACCTCCCCGTCGGCGAGCGCCTGCGCACGGTAGTCCGCGTACCGCTCCAGCTTGTCGCGGAACGCCGCGAACGTGAACGGTTTGAGCAGGTAGTGGGTCACCCCGAGGGACACCGCGGTGCGGACCACCGCCAGGTCCCGGGCGGAGGTCACCGCGAGCACGTCGACGCTGCTGCCGGCCGCGCGCAGCGCCCGGCAGACGTCCAGGCCGTGCAGGTCGGGCAGCCGAAAATCCAGGAGTACGAGGTCCACGTCGCCGCCGCCGCCCGCGCGCAGCGCCGCCATCGCCGCCCGCGCGGTGTGCGCCACGCCGACCACCACGAAACCGGGAACCCGCTCGGTGTACGCGCTGTGCGCCTCGGCCAGCAGCGGCTCGTCCTCGACGACCAGCACCCGGATGTCCGTCATCACCGCCCGCCCGGCAGTCGGACGGTGAACAGGCTGCCACCGTCGTCCGAGCGGGTCACCTCGGCGCTGCCGCCGTGCCGGCGGACCACCTGCCCGACCAGGGCCAGCCCGAGGCCCCGCCCGGTGCTCTTGGTGGACCAGCCGCGCCGGAACGCGTCCGCCACCCGCTCCGGGGCCAGCCCGGGGCCGCTGTCGCCGACCCGGACGACCAACTCCGTGTCGACAGCGCCGACGAAGACTCGCACGCGGCGAGGCGCGGGCGTGCCGGCCACCGCCTCCAGGGCGTTGTCGACCAGGTTGCCGACCACGGTGACCAGGTCGCCGCTCGGCAGAGGGCTGTCGTCGAGCCGGCAGTCCGGCTCGATGACCAGGTCCACCCCGCGTTCGCCGGCCTGCGCCGACTTGCCCAGCAGCAGGGCGGCCAGCGCCGGCTCGGTCACCGCGCCCACCACCCGGTCGGTCAGTTGCTGGGCGAGGGCCAGGTCCCGGGTGCCGAGCCGGACGGCCTCGTCGGCGCGACCCAACTCCATCAGGGTCAGCACGGTGTGCAGGCGGTTGGCCGACTCGTGGGTCTGCGCCTGCAACGCCTCGGTCAACGCGCGCACCGAGTCCAGCTCACTGGCCAGGGTGCGCAGCTCGGTCTGGTCCCGCAGGGTCAACACGGTGCCGAGCACCGCGCCCTCGAAGCGGGTGGTCCGCTGGTTGGCGACGAGCACCCGGTCACCGGCCAGGACCGGCTCGTCCAGGGCGTCGCGCCCGGAGCCGAGCAGCTCGGCCACCGCAGGCGGCAGGTCGATCCCGGCGACCGGCTGGTCGGTCACCGGTCTGTCCGCGTCCAGGCCCAGCAGGCGGCGGCCCTCGTCGTTGACCAATGCCACCCGCCGGTCGGTGGTCAGCACCACGAGACCTTCGCGGACCGAGTGCAGAACCGCGTCGTAGTACTCGTACATCCGGGTCATCTGCGCCGGGCCCAGACCGTGGGTCTGTCGACGAAGCCGGCGACTGAGCAGCCACGAGCCGGTCGCGGCGAGCGCGAGCGCCGGTGTGGCGACGCCGATCAACACCGGCAACTGGCGCAGCAGCTTGCGGTTGATCGCCCGGGTGGTGATGCCCACCGAGACCAGGCCGACGATGCGCCGCTGCTCGTCGTACACCGGGACGACAGCACGCACCGACTCGCCGAGCGTCCCGACGTTGGTGGTGGTGAACGGATGACCGGCCAGGGCCGGCTCGATGTCGCCGACGAAGGGCTCGCCGATCCGCTCCGGTGTGGGGTGGGAGAAACGGGTGCGGTCGGGGGCCATCACGACCACGAAGTCGGTGCCCGTCGCCCGGCGGGTCGACTCGGCGTACGGCGCGAGGACGCCCGCCGGGTCGGCGGTCGTGAGGGCCGCGCGGACGTCGGGGGAGCGGGCCACGGTCTGCGCCACGGCGAGCACCTCCTCCTGGGCGGCCTGGCGGGAGTCGCTGCGGGCCAGCCAGACGGCGCCGGCCGCCCCGGCCAGCACGAGCAGCGTCACCACCACCGCCTGGAGGGCGAAGAGCTGCCCCGCGATGCTCCACTGGCGTCGGGCCATCCTCATCACCTCCTTCGTGCGCCGCCACCGTTGTGGCTGTCGTGGTGAACAGAATGACCGCAAGGCTGTCAACTGGTGAGAGGCACTTCACATTGTTGACATGGACACCGAATCCACCACCTCGGCGGCGCCCTCGGTCCGCCGGGACCGTACCCGTTACCTCTATCTGGCCGTCATCGTGGCCGTGTTCGCCGGCATCGTCGTCGGCCTGGTCGCGCCCGATTTCGGCAAGGAACTCAAACCGATCGGCACCGGCTTCGTCAACCTGATCAAGATGATGATCAGCCCGGTCATCTTCTGCACCATCGTGCTCGGCGTCGGTTCCGTCCGGCAGGCCGCGAAGGTCGGCAAGGTCGGCGGCCTCGCCCTCGGCTACTTCCTCACCATGTCGACCGTCGCGCTCGCCATCGGCCTGATGGTCGGCAACCTCATCCACCCCGGCTCCGGTCTCGACCTCGGCCAGGACCTCGCCGGTGCGGGCAAGGCCGCCGCAGGCGACGAGGCCGGCGGTACGACGGACTTCCTGCTCGGGATCATTCCGACCACGTTGCTCTCCGCGCTCACCGAGGGCGAGGTGCTCCAGACGCTGCTGGTGGCCCTGCTGGTCGGGTTCGCCGTACAGGCCCTGGGTCGGCGCGGCGAGCCGGTGCTCGGCGCGATCGCCGTCATCCAGCGGGTGGTGTTCAAGGTACTCGCCATGATCATGTGGTTGGCGCCGATCGGCGCGTTCGGGGCCATGGCCGCCGTGGTCGGCGCGACCGGCGTGGACGCGCTCAAGAGCCTCGCCCAGATCATGCTGGGCTTCTACGCGACCTGCCTCATCTTCGTGCTGGTGTTCCTGGGCGCGCTGCTCTGGTTCGTGGCCCGGATCTCGATCTTCTCGCTGCTGCGTTACCTGGGTCGGGAGTTCCTGCTGATCCTGTCGACCTCGTCGTCGGAGTCGGCGTTGCCGCGGCTGATCGCGAAGATGGAGCACTTCGGGGTCAGCAAGCCGGTCGTCGGCATCACCGTGCCGACCGGTTACTCCTTCAACCTGGACGGCACGGCCATCTACCTGACGATGGCGTCGCTGTTCATCGCCGACGCGCTGGGCAAGCCGCTCTCGATCGGCGAGCAGGTCTCGCTGCTCCTGTTCATGATCATCGCCTCGAAGGGCGCCGCCGGGGTCACCGGCGCGGGTCTCGCGACGCTGGCCGGTGGACTGCAGTCGCACCGGCCGGACCTGGTCGACGGGGTCGGCCTGATCGTCGGCATCGACCGGTTCATGTCCGAGGCCCGGGCGCTGACCAACTTCGCGGGTAACGCCGTGGCGACCGTGCTGGTGGGGACGTGGACCGGGGAGTTCGACCGGGACCGGGCGGCCGAGGTGCTGCGCGGAGACGACCCGTTCGACGAGGCCACGATGCTCGACGAGCACGACGGCTCGGACGACGACGAGACGGCGGCACGGCGGTCCACCGAGGAGGCCGGCGTCCCGGCCTGACATCGACGAGGCTGGGGTCGCGCCGGGCGCCGGTGCGACCCCGGGCCCCCCGCCCGGCTCCGACCGGCCCCCGTTCTAGGCAGGTGCGCGCGGGTCGTTGCGGAACGCCTGCGGGGACATCCCGAACGTGGCCGTGAAGACCCTGCTGAAGTGGGCCTGGGAGCGGAAGCCCCAGCGGGCGGCGATGCCGTGGATGGGCCGGGCCCGGAGCAGGGGATCGCGCAGGTCCCGTGCGCACCGGTCCAGACGTTTCCGGCGGATGGTCTCGGCGACCGTCTCGTCCTCGGTCTCGAACGCCCGGTGCAGGCTACGGAGGGAGATGTGGTGGGCGGCGGCGACGGTGCCCGGCGACAGGTCCGGGTCGCCGAGGTGCTCGTCGATGAACGCCTTGACCGTCATGCGCAGGCTGTGTCCGCGTACCTCGATCGGTAGGGCGTCGGTGAGGTCCAGGTGTTGGGCGACCATCGCGGACATGAGGTCCCGCACGACGGTGCCCAGGAGCGGGGCGTCACTGTCGTGGTACTGATCGGGATGGGTCATCACCTGGTGGACGAACTGGTTGAGCAGTACGCCGATCCCCTCGGTGGCGGAGATGCTCGTGCCGAGCAGCTGCGAGATCCGGTTGGGATGCACCGGCAGGAGGCCGTGCGGGACGAGGATCGTCCGGGTGGTCAACATGCCCTCGTGGTGCGACCGTCCCTGATGGGTCGACTGGTGTGGTCGGGACGTGTCGACGATCGCGAAGCTGCCCGGCGTGAAGGCGTTGCTCCGCCGCTCCTGCTCCAACCCGCCCTGCCCGGACAACGGGAGCGCGAACTGGTACATCTCCGGATCGCTGCGGCGGATGAAGGTGCCGGTGCGCTGCATGTCCAGGGACGGGTACCGCCAGGTCGACAGCACGACCTCACCCAGGCTGATGACCTCTGCCCGGGCCCGGAAGTCCGCCGCGTGGGCACTGTGGATGCGCATCGGCACCGACTCGCGTGCCACCAGGTCGTGCCAGTACCCGAACCGCTCGCTCGGGGGCACCGCGACGGTGTCCGCCGAGCCTACGGTGAGCACGGGCTGCCTCGATCCTCTTCGACGGTTGACGGGCCGCTGTGGCGTTGCCGACTGAGCCTACAAGATCAACCAGCATCGGCCCAGGTCCGATGTGGTGAATACCAAGGCGGACAGGTGCGTCGACGTGCTCGACGCCAACCCGGACAACGGCGCCCGGCCGCGGATCCGGCAGTGCACCGGCAACGCCGACCAGAAGTGGCGGGCCAATTGAGCACTGACGGCTGGCGCTCGGATGGTTACGGTCGTGGATGCCGTGGTTCCCCGACGTTCGAGGAGTGATCGCATGCCTCTCTCTCCGTCCCGGCTGTTCTCGCGGATAGCCACCGCCGAACGACCGGCTGAGACACGTGTGGTCATGCGACGTGCGGTGGTGCTCGGTGGCAGCATGGCCGGGCTGATGGCCGCGCGGGTGTTGAGCGACCACGCCGAGGAAGTGCTGATCATCGAACGGGACCCGTCCGACGTCGACGCCGGACCTCGGCCGGGCGTGCCCCAGGGCAGTCAGGTGCACGCGCTGCTGCCCGCCGGCCAGGTCCAGTTGGAACGCTGGTTCCCCGGCATCGCCGACGAGGCGCTCGCGCTCGGCGCCCCTCCGCCGCCGAGCGACCAGAGCACGGCGAAAGTGTTCGTCAACGGAGTTCCCGGGCTGCCACCGGCGGCGACCGGCACCGGGCCGGCGCTGATCACGACGCGTCCGTTCCTGGAGGCGTTGGTCCGGCGGCGGACGCTCGCCGTGCCCAACATCCGCATGGTGTACGGCCGCGCGGAGGGCCTGCTCCTCGACGAACGGCGGGTCACCGGCGCGCGGTACGTGCCCGAGGGTGGCGGCGAGGCGGTCGTCGAACCGGCGGATCTGGTGGTCGACGCGATGGGTCGGTCCAGCCGGCTCGGCGACTGGCTGGCCGAGCACGGGTGGCCGCGCCCACCGATGCGCCGCATGCCGATCAAACTGAACTACGCGACGGCGCTCTACCGGCGGGACGAGAAGGTCAGCGACGCCTGGGTCGCGGTCTTCCACACCATGGCCGGCAAGGGGCGCACCGCCCGGATCGGCGGCATCAACTCGGTCGAGGGAGACCGCTGGATCATGCTCGTGGCCGGTTACGACGAGGACCGGCCCAGCCGCGACGTCGCCGACTTCACCGAACGCTGCCGGAAGCACTACCCACAGATGTTCGGCGACATCGCCGAGTACGGGGAGATGCTGGGCGGGGTGGTCACGTACCACCAGGCCGACAGCCGACGCCGCGACTTCCACGAACTCGACCGCCTGCCCGCCGGGTTGGTCGCGGCCGGCGACGCGGTCGCCTCCTTCAACCCGGTGTACGGCCAGGGCATGACCTCCGCGACGCTGCACGCCTCCTGCCTGTCGGCGTACCTGCGGTCCGGTCCGAAGCCGCACGACGAGCCGGCGCGGGCGTACTTCGACCAGGTCCGGGTGGTCGTCGACGCCGCCTGGCAGATCTCCACCACCGCGGACATCGAGCTTCCGCACGTCGACGGGCCGTACCCGCCGGGGTATCGGCTCACCAAGTGGTTCGGTGACCTGATCTTCCGGGCGTCACTGACCGATCCGGTGCTCAACGCCCGGCTGGGTCGGGTCACCACCATGCTCGACCACCCGGCGGCCCTGGGCCGCCCCGGCACCCTGCTCCGGGCGCTCCGGCTCGGCCTGCTCCGCCGCGCTCGACACTGATTCGTCGCGAAACCCGCCGATCCCGACGGGCAGCGGGGAGAATGGGACGCCGGGGAGGGAGTCGCGACGAACCCGGGGAGCAGGCGTGCTGGCAACCCTCCTCGACCGGCTTCGCCGCCGTGATCCGGGGTACGCCGTCCTGCGGCGTGGGGCCCGGCTGACGCTCGTCGCGTCCGTCGTCTTCTACGGCTGCCGCTACGGCGTCGGCAGTCCGGTGCTCGCCACGTACGGTCTGTTCGGCACGATCGCCGCCGGGGCGTTCGCACGGCTGCCCGGTCCCGCGCCGCAACGGGCGCGGATCCTCATAACCTCGCTGCCGGTGGTCTGGGCGCTGATCGCGGCGGGTTCGGCGTTGGCGTGGAGCACGTGGGCGGCGGCCGGTGGGATGCTGGTCATCGGGTTCCTCGTGGCGTTCGGTGGGGTCGGCAACCCGCGCCTGGTGGGGTGGGCCAGCGCGTTCCAGCTCTTCTACATCCTGGCGTCCTTCCCGCCTTACCAGCCGGACACCCTGCCGCAACGGCTCGGTGGCGTCACCCTCGCCATCGTGCTCCTCGCCGTGGCCGAGGTGCTCCTCTGGCCCGACCCGGTGCCGGTCTCGTACCGGCAACGGCTCGCCGAGGCGGCCGACGGTGTCGCGGCGTTCCTCGACACCGCGGCCCGCACGCTGACCGAGCCGCACGTGGACGACACCGGCCGGGACGCGCGACGGCGGCGGGCGTACGACGTCGTCGGTCCGCTCGACCTGGCCCGCAACCCTCCGGCGTGGGCACCCACCGCGGCGGGCGCCCAGGACCGTGCGCTGCGGATCTGCGCGGTGGCGTTGCGGGACGTGCTGGCCGAGGCGGACCGGTTGACGGCGGACGTCCCGGCGGAGCCGATCCCGGACCTGGCGGCGGCGCGACTGCTGCGCGTCGGCGCGGACACGACCCGGGCCGCCGGTCGCAGCCTCACCCCGGGCGGGGCGGCTGTGGACCTCGGTGGTCTGGACGCCGCGATCGGGCGGGCCGAGGCGGCGTACCCCGTGGGTGGGGGCGACGGCCGCGACGCCCCGGACGTACCCCGGTTGTGCCGGGACGCGACGGCACTGGCCCTCGCCGAGCAGGTGCGGGTCTTCGCCGTCGGCGCCCGGCTGGCCACCGGGTCGCGGCTCGACGGTGTGGACGCCCCGCCGGGCCTGTTCGACTACGCGCGGCACCACCAGTGGACGCTGTACTGGTGGCAGTTCCGCTCCCACCTGGCACCCCGCTCCGCGCACCTGCACAGCTCGGTGAGGCTGGCCGTCGCGTTGGCGGTCGCCCGGGTGGCCGCCGGGTTGCTGAACCTGACCCACGGCTTCTGGGTGCTGCTGGCCACCCTCACGGTGCTGCGTACCTCGGCCGCGGACACCCGCTCCGCGCTGCGGCCGTCGGTGCTGGGCACGATCGTCGGCGCCCTCGTCAGCGGCGCGGTGATGCTCGTCGTCGACCTGCCGATCGTCTACGCCGTCGTCCTGCCGGTCACCCTGATCCTGGCCTTCGGCGTCGGGCGGCTGCTCGGTGCGGTCTGGCAGCAGGCACTGTTGACGGTGCTGCTGACCGTCGTCTTCGCCCAGCTCGGCCCGGAAGGGTGGCGGCTCGCCGAGGCGCGCCTCGTCGACGTCCTGCTCGGCGCGGTGATCGGCGTGCTCGCCGGTGTGGCCATCTGGCCGCGTGGGGCGGGTCACGACCTGCGACAGAACGCCGCCCGTTACCTCGCGGCCAGTGCGGACGCGGTCGAGCAGACCGTCGAGGCGGTGCTCGGCGACGCTCCGTCACCGCAGCGGGCCATCGACCGGGTGCGTCGTCGGATGGTCCTGACCGACTCGTCCTACTGCCAGTACCACTCGGAACGGCACGACCCGCACCGGCAGCAAATCGACTGGGACGCCGTCCTCAGCGCCGGGCATCATGTCGTGCCCGGGGCCGGGTCGCTGCTGCGCCGCAACCCGCCCGGCTGTCTCGCCGGCTGGCCCGCGGCGGCGGCGCTGCTGCGCGACACCGCCGCACACCTGCGCTCACTGTACGACGAGGTGGCCGATGAGGTGACCCACGGCCGGTCGGCGGGCCCGCGACCGGCGGCGATGACCTGTGCCGACGAGCTGGACCGGATCCGGCCGCTGCTCGGCGAGGTCGACAGGCAGGCGGTCCGGCACCTGGTCGAGGTCGACAGGTGGCTCACCGCTCTCGCCGACACCCTCTCCCGCGCCCGGGGCCGACCGGGTGAGCCGGCTGGGAGACCCTGACCTTCCGGCGCACCGCGGCGGGCCGGACCGTGATCGCTCGCTGTGGCACGCCGTCTCACCCGGACGCACGCTGACAGGCCGCCGATCGGGGATTGGCCGTGCCCGTCGCCCGGCGGCCCGCCTACCGTCGAGGTCATGGAGATCGAGCAGGCGCAGCAGTTGTGGAAGCCGGAGCCCGGTTGGTTGAACACCGCCTCCTACGGGCTGCCGCCCGAGCCGGCGTGGACGGCGTTGCAGGAGGCGCTCGCCCAGTGGCGGGTCGGCAGCACCTCCTGGGAGGGCTGGGGCGACTCGGTGCAGCGCTCCCGTACCGCGTTCGCCGGTCTGATCGGCGTGCCGGAGGGCGACGTGGCGGTCGGCGCCTCCGTCTCGCAGATGCTCGCGCCGGTGGCGGCGGCGCTGCCCGCCACGGCGACGGTGGTGGCCCCGGACGTCGAGTTCACCTCCAACCTGTTCCCCTGGCTCGTGCAGGAGGAGCGTGGCATCTCCGTCCGCACGGTGCCGGTGGAGTCTCTCGTCGACGCCATCGACGCGGACACCGACCTGGTCGCGTTCAGTCTGGTGCAGTCGGCCGACGGGGCGGTCGCCGCGTACGACGACGTCGTGGCCGCCGCCCGCGCGCACGACGCGTTGGTGGTGGTGGACGCGACCCAGGCGTGTGGCTGGCTGCCCTTCGACGGGAGCCGGGCCGACGTGGTGGCGGTGGGCGGCTACAAGTGGCTGATGAACCCGCGCGGGACCGCGTTCGCCTACCTGGCTCCGGCGCTGCGTGAAAGGCTGCGCCCGGACGCCGCCGGCTGGTACGCGGGCCGCGATCCGCACGCCTCCTACTACGGCCCGCCGTTGCGACTGGCCGACGACGCGCGCCGGTTCGACATCTCGCCGGCCTGGTTCAGCTGGGTGGGGGCGGCACCCGCCCTGGAGTTGGTCGCCGAGATCGGCGTGCCGGCGATCCAGGCGCACGACGTGGCGCTGGCCAACCGGTTCCGGATCGGGCTGGGCCAGCCGCCGGGGGAGAGCGCCATCGTGACCGTGGACGTGCCGGACGCGGAGCGGCGTCTGGCGGCGGCCGGCATCCGGGCGGCGGTACGCGCCGGACGGGTGCGGGCCTCGTTCCACATCTACTCCACCGAGGCAGACGTGGACGCTGCGCTGGAGGCGCTGACCGGCTGACCCTCACCTGCTCGCGCCGCCCGCCCGCGCCGCCCGCCTGCTCGCGCCGCCCGGCCGCGCCCGGCGCCGCCCTGCTCGCGCCCGGCGCCGCCCGCCCGCGCCCCGCGCCCGCGCCCCGCGCCCGCGCCCCGCGCCCCGCGCCCGCGCCCCGCGCCCCGCGCCCGCGCCCCGCGCCCCGCGCCCCGCGCCCCGCGCCCCGCGCCCGCGCCCCGCGCCCGCGCCCCGCGCCCCGCGCCCGCGCCCCGCGCCCGCGCCCCGCGCCCGCGCCCCGCGCCCGCGCCCCGCGCCCGCGCCCCGCGCCCGCGCCCCGCGCCCGCGCCCCGCGCCCCGCGCCCGCGCCCCGCGCCAAGATCTGCGCAACTTCCCGGATGTTGCTGCCTCCGAGACGCGGGAGACACCAACATCCCTGATATTGCGCGGATCTTGGCGCGGGCGGTGGGCGTGGATCTTGGCGCGGGCGGGCCCGGCGCGTGGCGCACGCGGATGCGGGCGCGGGCGCACGCGGGCCTGGGCGTGGGCGCACGCGGGTGCGGGTGCGGGCGCACGCGGGCCTGGGCGTGGGCGGGCCCGGCGCGTGGGCGCACGCGGGTGCGGGTGCGGGCGGGCCCGGGCGTGGGCGTGGGCGCGCGCGGGCGGGTGCGGGTGCGGCGTGGGGCTCTAGGCCAGGTGGCCGCCGATCTTCGTGTAGCCGCGCAGCAAATCCCGGGAGATGATCAGCCGCTGCATCTCGTCGGTGCCCTCGAAGATCCGGTAGAGGCGGACCTGCCGATACCAGCGCTCGATCGGCAGTTCACGGGTGTAGCCCATGCCGCCGTGGATCTGGAGCACCCGGTCGACCACCCGGTTGACCATCCCGGCGCCGTAGAGCTTGCCCATCGACGACGCGTGTCGGGGGTCGAGGCCCTGGTCGACCGTCCACGCCGAGCGCAGCACCAGCCAGCGGGCCGCCTCCAACTCGGTCTCCGAGTCGGCGATCATCCACTGGATCGCCTGGTTGGTGCCGATCTTGGTGCCGAAGGTCTCCCGGGTGTTGGCGTAATCGATCGCCATCTGCAGCACCCGCTCGGCGATGCCGATGGCGTGCGACGGGATGGTGTAGCGGCCCTTGCCGATCCACTCCATGCCCAGCGTGAAGCCCTGCCCGATCTCGCCGAGGATGTTGCGGTGCGGCACGCGTACACCGTCGAAGATGAGCGACGCGGGCCCGCCCTCGCCCATGGTCTGGATGAATTCCGAGCGCCACCCCATCGACCGGTCCACCAGGAACGCGGTGGCCCCGCCGTTGCGGGCGCCCTTCTCCCGGTCGGTCACCGCGACCACGATGGCGAAGTCGGCGTCGTGGCCGCCGGTGATGAAGGTCTTCTCCCCGTCGAGGATCCAGTCGTCGCCGTCGCGGCGGGCGGAGAGCCGGATGTTGGCGGCGTCCGACCCGGCCCCCGGTTCGGTGATCGCGAAGCAGGAGCGCCGTTCGCCCTCGATGGTCGGGATGAGGAACTCCTGCTTCTGCTCCTCGGTGGCGTGGAACAGGATGTTGTCCGCCTCGCCGCCGAAGCGGAACGGCACGAACGTGTGGCCCAGCTCCGTCCAGATCAACGACTGGAGCACCGCCGGCAGGTTCATCCCGCCGTACTCTTCCGGGGTGGCCAGGCCCCAGAAGCCGAACTTGCGCGCCTTGAGTTGCAGCTCGCGCACCTCGGAGTGGTCGAGGCCCGGCTGGTGCGCCCTCTCCCGGCGGAGCACCTCCGCCTCCAGGGGCATCACCTCGCGGCGGATGAACGATCGGACGGTGTCCCGTACCGCCCGCTCCTCGTCGGTCAGCGAAAAGTCCACGGTGGTCCTCCTGGCGTCGGTGCAGCCGGTCACCCTTAAACTAGCGGTGCAAGTTTTGCCGCGTCCAGACCTGACGGACGAGACCTCAAGGAGCGCAGTGCCCCGACCCCGCCAGCCCCGGCTCACCCGGCAGCTGATCGTCGAGACCGCCACCGCGCTCATCGACGCCGAGGGGCTGCCCGCGTTCTCCACCCGCCGGCTCGCCGCCGAGTTGGGGGTCCGTGGGCCGTCGCTCTACAACCACTTCGCCACCAAGGACGAGATCCTCGACGCGGTCGCCGACGCGGTCACCGGCGCCGTCGACACCGGCGGCTTCGCCAGCCGGGACTGGGTCGCCGCGCTGCGCGACTGGGCCTGGTCGTACCGGCGGGCGCTCACCGCGCACCCGAACATCGTGCCGTACCTGGCGCAGGGGCCCGGTCGACGACCGGCCGCCCTCGCCATGGCCGACGCGGTCTACGGCGGCCTCGTCCGGGCCGGCTGGCCCCCCGCCCGGGCCACGCACATCGGCGCGGCGCTGCGCTACTTCGTGGCCGGGTCGGCGCTCGGCTCGTTCGCCCGTGGCTTCGTGGAGGACCCGGAGCTGTACGCCGCGCACTACCCGCACCTGCGCGACGCGCACCGGCTCGCCGAGCACCAGCAGAGCGTGGACGAGGGCGCCTTCGCCCTCGGCCTGGACGCACTGCTGCACGGTCTGGCCGCCGAGTACGCCCGCACGGTGGGCACACCGGACCCCGTCGGCACGGCCGACCCCCGCCGCACCCTCGGCGCGACCGGCTCCGTCCGCACCACCGGCACGGTGGAGTCCGCCCGGCCCAACGGGTAGCGTCCAAACTCCCAGCGCTAGTTTCATCGCCCACCGCGACCCCGTCGCCATCGCCGGTCGCCCACCCCGAAGGGACGACATGGACCTCGCCGCCCCGCCGTCGCAGCTGTCCGACGCCCTGCGCCTCCGGCGCCACCTGCACGTCGGCGGCGAGTGGACGCCTCCCGCCGGCACCGACGTGATCGACGTGGAGAATCCGAGCACCGGCGAGTTGATCGGGCAGGTGCCGGCCGGCACGGCAGCCGACGTGGACGCGGCCGTGGCCGCCGCCCGCGCCGCGTTCCCCGGTTGGTCGACCATCGCCCCCGCCGAACGGTCCGCCCACCTGGACCGGCTGCACGCCGCGCTCGCCGTCCGCGCCGACGACCTCGCCCGCACCATCGCCGTCGAGTTGGGCGCCCCACTGAAGCTCGCCACCCGGGTCCAGGTCGGGTTGCCGCTGACCGTCCTGCGCGACCACGTCACGCTCGCCGCCCGCGTACCGGTCGAGGAGAGCATCGGCAACTCCCTCGTCGTCCGCGAGCCGATCGGTGTGGTCGGCGCGATCACCCCGTGGAACTACCCGCTGCACCAGGTGATGGCGAAGCTGGCCCCGGCGCTGGCCGCCGGCTGCACGGTGGTGCTCAAGCCCAGCGAGCTGACCCCGCTGACCGCGTACCTGCTCTTCGACGCGGTCACCGAGGCCGGGTTGCCGCCGGGGGTGCTCAACCTGGTCGCCGGCACCGGGCCGGTGGTCGGCGAGGCCCTGGCCGGTCATCCCGACGTCGACCTGGTGTCGTTCACCGGCTCCACCGCGACCGGCGCCCGGATCATGCGGCTCGCCGCCGACCGGATCGCCCGGGTCGCACTGGAGCTGGGCGGCAAGTCCGCCAACGTGATCCTCCCCGACGCCGACCTGGCCGCCGCGGTCAAGGTGGGCGTCGGCAACGCCCTGCTCAACTCCGGCCAGACCTGCACCGCGTGGACCCGGATGCTGGTGCACCGCGACCGGTACGACGAGGCACTCGACCTGATCGCCACGGCGGTGGCCGGCTACCGCCTCGGTGACCCGTTCGACCCGTCCACCCGCCTCGGCCCGCTGGTCTCCGCAGCCCAGGCCGAGCGGGTGCGCGGCCACATCGACAAGGCCGCCGCCGACGGCGCGCGGCTGGTCGCCGGTGGCCCGGACGCCCCGGTGCCGGCGCGGGGGCACTTCGTCGCGCCGACCGTGTTCGCCGACGTGCACCCCGACAGCGCACTCGCCCAGGAGGAGGTCTTCGGTCCGGTGCTCGCCGTCCTTCCGTTCACCGACACCGACGAGGCGGTCGCCATCGCCAACAATTCGAGGTACGGGCTGGCCGGTGCGGTCTGGTCCGCCGACACCGACGCGGCGCTCGCGGTGGCCCGCCGGCTGCGTACCGGGGCGGTGGACATCAACGGCGCACCGTTCAACCCGCTCGCCCCGTTCGGTGGCTACAAGCAGTCCGGCCTGGGCCGTGAGCTGGGTGTGCACGGGCTCGCCGAGTTCTGCGAACTGAAGGCGATCCAGCGATGAGCGCCCCCGAGCCGGTCACCGTCCGCGCGCTCGTCGCGCGCGGGTCCGGCGCCGAACTGCGGATCGAGCGGGTACGCCTGCCCGCTCCCGGCCCCGGCGAGGTGCGGGTGGCGATCACCGCCGCCGGTGTCTGCCACTCCGACCTCTCGATGGTCAACGGCACCCTCGCCGCGAGGTTTCCGCTGGTGCTCGGGCACGAGGCGACCGGTGTGGTCGCCGCGACCGGCCCGGGCGGCAGCCTGCCGGTCGGCACACCGGTGGTGCTCAACTGGGCACCGGCCTGCCGAGCCTGCTGGTGGTGCCGGCACGGCGAGCCGTGGCTGTGCGCGGACACCACCGCACCGACCGTGCCGCGCGGCGAGACCGACGACGGCGTACCGCTGAACCTGACTCTCGGTCTCGGCGCGCTCGCCGAGGCGGTGGTGGTGCCCGAACGCGCCGTCATCCCGATCCCGGCCGGGCTGCCGCCCGAGCAGGCCGCCCTGCTCGGCTGCGCGGTGCTCACCGGCGTCGGCGCGGTCGGCAACACCGCCCGGGTGGCACCTGGCGAGAGCGTGGCCGTCGTCGGGCTCGGTGGGGTCGGCCTCGCCGTTCTGGCCGCCGCCCGCCGGGCCGGTGCCACGACGATCCTCGCCGTCGACGTCGCCGAGGCCAAGCGTGACCTGGCGCTCGCCGCCGGGGCGACCGACTTCCTGCTCTCCGACGATCGGCTCTCCAAGGAGATCCGGGCCCGCACCGAAGGCCGGGGCGTCGACCACGCGTTCGAGTGCGTCGGCCGGGCCGCCACCATCCGCGCCGCCTGGCGGCTCACCCGGCGCGGGGGAGCGGTGACAGTCGTCGGCATGGGCGCCAAGGACGACATGGTCAGCCTCGGCGCGCTGGACGTCTTTCACTCCGCCCGTACCCTGCGCTCCTCGGTGTACGGCTCGTCCGACCCGGACCGAGAGGTGCCGGTGCTGGCCGCCGCCCTCGCCGACGGCGCGCTGGATCTGCGTGTGCTGGTCAGCGGCACGATCGGCCTGGACGAGGCACCCATGGCGTTCGATCGGCTGGCGCGGGGCGAGGGCGCCCGCTGGGTGGTCACTCTGGACTGAGTCGAAACCGGCTCGTGAGTCCTCGCGGCGGCTGTTAGCGTCGCGGAATGTTCGCCACCGAGCGGGTCCGACTGCGCCCGCCCACTCCCGACGACGCGCCGAACATGTTCCGGCTGTACGGCGATCCCGAGTTGCACCTGATCACCGACGGCGAGCCGTTCCTGCCGCGCCACGTCGGCCAGATCCGGGCGCGGCTGGAGAAGCAGGTCGCCGACCCGCCCGACGGCCAGGCCAACGTGTCGCTGGTGGCGGAGACCGTGGCCGACGGCACGTTCCTCGGTGGCAGCGTGCTGTGGGGGATCAGCGCGTTCAACCAGTTCGCCCACCTGGGCATCTCGCTGCTCCCCGAGGCACGTGGCCAGGGGTACGGGACCGAGGTGATCCGGCTGCTCTGCCGGTACGGCTTCCGCAACCGCAACCTGCGCCGTCTGGAGTTGGAGACGCTGGCCGGCAACACGGCCATGCGGCGGACCGCGGAGGCGTGCGGCTTCACGCACGAAGGCACCCTGCGGGAGCGCGAGTACGACGGTGACGGCTTCGCGGACATGGTGATCTACGGGCTGCTCCGCCGCGACTGGACGCCGTAGCGGGCCCCGGCCGCGGCGTCCAGTCGCGATTGCCCTGGGTGTTACCCGGTCTGCTCGGCCAGTGCGATGGCGATGCCGGCGGGGCCGCGCAGGTAGCAGAGCCGGTAGCTGTTCTCGTACTGCACCAGCTCGCCGATGAGTTCGGCTCCGTGCGGGCGCAGGCGGTCGAGGATGTCGTCCATGTCGTCGACGGCGAACATGATGCGATGGGCGCCCAGCGTGTTCGTCGGCGCGGACGGGTCACCGTGGCGGCTCGACGGCGTCTGGTATTTGGTCAGCTCGACGCGTCCGTAGCCGTCCGGGGTGCGCATCATGGCGATGTCCGAGCGGACCCCCTCGAGCCCGAGGAGGCGGTCCACCGCGCTGCCCTCGACCGTCGCCTCGCCTTCCAACTCAAGTCCGAGTTCGACGAAGAACGCCACGGCGGTGGCGAGGTCGTCGACGACGATGGCGACGTTGTCCATCCGCTGGATCGTCCCTCGCCGAGGCTGCGGGCCTCGCGCGCTGGCGTCGGTCATGCTGCTCTCCTCTCGGACGGGCGTCACCTGCCGGTGACGATGCCCGGGTTGATGCAGAGGCCCGGGTTGATGTCATTGTCGGTCTGCTGTCCCGCGCGGTCCGCCGCCGGTGAATTCCGCGACGGCGCATCCGCCGTGCGTCGTTTCGGCGAATCCCGGGTGGAAACCATCTACCCGGGGGTACGTCTGGTGCTGACCGATCCGATGCCGGCCGAGGCTGTGGAGATCGCGCACAAGCAGGTCCTGTCGGCGGCCGAGGACCTGGACGGTAACAGTGTCGCCACGCTGGTGCTGGAGATGGCCGGGGCGTGGGGCGTGCCGGCGGTCTGGGAGCAGGTCTGCCGTCCGTTGCTGGCTCGGCTTCCGGGGCGGACCGCCGCGGAGGTCGTCGTCGAGCACGCCTTGTGCGAGGGGCTTCGGGTCGGGTTGGACGCGTACCGCCGCGAGCCGGGCCGCGCCCTGCCCACCGGCGGTGTGCTGCTGGCCGGCGTCGAGAGGGAGGCGCACAGCCTCGGCGTGCAGGCCCTGGCCGCCGCGTTGCGCGAGAAGGGTCGCGGCTGTCTGAATCTGGGCCCCGCGTTGCCCTGGTCGGCGCTGACCGACGCGGTGCGGCGGGCCCGCCCGCACACCGTCGTGCTCTGGTCGCAGACGCCGGTCACCGGCCGCGCGTACCGTCTGGTGCGCTTCGCCCGGGACTTCCCGCGCCTGCGGGTGTACGGCGCGGGGCCCGGCTGGATCGAGCCGCTCACCCCGCCGGCGGCGCACCTCGACTCGTTGTCGGACGCGGTCGCCGTCTGTTCGGCCGTGCCTGCGGGGCGTGATGCTCACCACATACGATACGGATCGGTGCCGTATCGTTAATGCGGGCCGTAGGCTGACCCACGTTACGAGTCTGACCCGTATCGTATTGCGCCGCGGTAGAGCATGGGGGGAAACCAGGCATGGAGCTGCACGACAACACCGGCCACCCGAGGAGGTGGGCGATCCTGGGGGTGCTGGTGATCAGCCTCCTCGTGGTCGTCCTCGACAACACGATCCTCAACGTGGCCCTGCGCACCCTGGCCGACCCGGTGCACGGCCTCGGCGCCAGCCAGGGCGAGCTGGAGTGGGCGATCAACTCCTACACGCTGGTCTTCGCCGGGCTGCTGTTCACCTTCGGCGTTCTCGGCGACCGCGCCGGCCGCAAGCGCTTCCTCATGATCGGTCTGGCGCTGTTCGGCCTGGCGTCGCTGCTCTCCGCGTACGCCCAGAGCCCCGGCCAGCTCATCGCGGCCCGCGCCCTGATGGGTGTCGGTGGCGCGGCCATCATGCCGGTGACGCTGTCGATCATCTCCAACGTCTTCGACCCCCGTGAGCGTGGTCGGGCCATCGGCGTCTGGGCCGGTGCCGTCGGTCTGGCCGTGGCCATCGGCCCGATCCTCGGCGGCGCGCTGCTGGAGCATTTCTGGTGGGGCTCGGTCTTCCTGATCAACGTGCCGGTGGTCGTGGCCGGCGTGATCCTGGTGGCCCTGCTGGTCCCCGAGTCGCGCGACCCGCGACCGGGCCGCGTTGACGTGCTCGGCGTCCTGCTCTCCGTGGTCGGCCTGGTCGCCCTGTCCTACGGCATCATCGACGGCGGCGAGCACGGCTTCGACCGCCCGCTGGCCTGGGGCTCGATCCTCGTCGGCGTCGCCGTGCTGGCCTGGTTCGTCCAACACGAGCGGCGCAGCGACCACCCGTCGCTGGACGTCCGGCTGTTCAAGGTGCCCCGGTTCGCCGCCCCGGTCGCGATCGTCGGCCTGGTGTTCTTCGCCGCGATGGGCTCGCTGTTCTTCGGGTCGTTCTACCTGCAACTGGTGCGCGACTACAGCCCGCTGCAGACCGGTCTGCTCTTCCTGCCCTTCGCCGGCGCCCAGCTGATCTTCGCGCCGCGTAGTGCCGCGATGGTCCGCCGCTACGGGGGCAAGGCGGTCGCCACCGTCGGGCTTGCCCTCACCACGGCGGCCCTCGCCGCGTTCGCCTTCGTCGACGCGTCCACCCCGATCTGGATCGTGCTGGTCGTCTACTTCTTCCAGGGCGTCGGGATGGCCAACATCATGCCGCCGGCCACTGAGTCGATCATGTCGGCGCTGCCCCGCGAGAAGGCCGGCGTCGGCTCCGCGGTCAGCAACACCATCCGTCAGGTGGCCGGTGCGCTCGGCGTCGCGGTCCTCGGCTCGGTGCTCTCCGCGGTCTACCGCAGCGACGTCGGTGACGCGCTGACCGGGCTGCCCGCCGGCGCCCGCGACGCGGCCAACGAGTCGATCTCCGGGGCGTACGCGGCGGCGGGCCAGCTCGGCCCGGCGGCGCCGGCGCTGATCTCGGCGGCCAACGACGCCTTCGTCACCGCCATGCACTGGGCGGCCGGGCTCGCCGGGATCATCGCCGCGCTCGGGATCATCGTGGTGCTGCGCTGGATGCCCGGCCGGGACGACACCAGCCACGCCCCGGTGGCCCCGGCCGCCGAGCCCGAGTTGGCCGGCACGGCATAGGTTCGGGGAGAATGTCGGACATGACGTCCACTGCCGATGCTCCGCGGTCGCCCGGGCGACCGCGGAGCATCCGCGCCGACGAGGCGATCATCGAGGCGACCCTCGACCTGCTCGCCGAGGGCAGCACCGTCGAGGCGCTCTCGATCGAGGCCATCGCCGCCCGCGCCGGGGTCGGCAAGGCCACCATCTACCGCCGCTGGGCCGGCAAGGACGCCTTGCTGCTCGACGCGCTGCGGCGACTCAAGGGCGTCCTGGCGAAGCCGGCCGGGCACTCCGTCCGCGACGACCTGGTGCTGCTGGTCGGCGCGATCGGCAAGAACGTCGACCCACGGGCGGCGAAGATCATGCCCTGCCTGGTGCCCGCGGTGAACCGCAGCGCGGACCAGTTCCAGCTCTACCAGAACATCATCTCGCCCCGGCGGCAGTTGATGCGCGAGGTGCTGCGACGCGGCATCGACGAGGGTGTGCTCCGCGCCGACATCGACGTGGAGGTGACGATGGCTCTGCTCACCGGCCCCATGCTGATCCAGCGGGTGCTGAAGTGGAACCCGGACCTGGACGAGCAGACCCTTCCCGAGCGGGTCGTCGACGCCGTGCTGGAAGGCATCCGCGCCCGCTGACCGGGCATGTCCGGCCGGGCGCGACGTTCCCGTCGGGCCCGGCGCGGCCTTTTCCGTCGGGTCGGGGTGCGGCCTGGCGGGGCGGTCAGCCGGCCGGGTCGCGTAGCCGGTGCAGGCGCAGCGCGAGCTGCACCTCCAACGCCCGATCGGGCCGCTGCCAGTCGGCGCCGAGCAGCTGCCCCACCCGCTCCAACCGCTGGGTCACCGTGTTGACGTGCACGTGCAGCTGCTCGGCGGCCCGGGCCAGGCTGCCACCCACCCCGAAGTACGCGTCCAGCGTCTTCACCAGAGCCGTGCCCCGCCGGGCGTCGTAGTCGACCACCGGCCCGACGGTGGCGCTCAGGAACTGGGTCACGTCCTTCTCGCCCCGATCACCCACCGTCCCGAGCAGCAACCCGACGAAACCCAGCTCCACAGTGCTCGCACCCTGGCCGGCGCGGCCCAGAGCGCCCAGCGCCGTCAGGCACCGGTCCGCCTCGTGGAACGTGGCGGCCAGCGCCCCCGGACCGTTCGACGGGCCACTCGCCCCGGCGGTCACCGGACGGCCGGTCACCCGGGACAGGTCCCGGGCCACCGCGCGAGCGCTGCCACCGGCGTCCTGCCCGGGCAGCATCAGCACCACCCGGCCGTCGCGCGCCGCCGCCAACCCACCCCGCGCCGACGCGTACGTGGTGGCCCAGGACAGCACCCGCTGCCGAGCCGAACCGGTCGCGGCGATCGCGTCCTCGCCCACCGCCACCAGCACGTGCGGCGCGTCCAGGTCCACCCCGAGTCGGCGTGCCCGACTGCGCAACGCGTCGGTGTCCCGCAGCGGGCGGGCGATCAGGTCGTCCAGCAGCTCGCCACGCACCCGCCCCTCCGCCTCCGCGACCGTCCGGCGGAACAACAGCAGCAGCGCGGTCACCAACGCGGCGCGCTCCAGGATCCGCTGGTCGGCGTCGACCAGCTCGTCGTCCGGGCGCAGCACCAACGCACCCAGGTTCTCCGCGCCGGCGACCACCGCCGCGTACCAGAGTGGGCTGCGGCGCACGCTGCGACCCTCGGTGCGCGACGCCGCCACCGCCTCCACGATGTCCGCCCGGTCCGGCTCGTCGATCTCGCCCACCCGAGCCAGCAGGCGGCCCTCGGCGTCCAGCGCCAGCAGTGCGCCGCCCAGGACCTCGGTCACCGCGGCCGCCACGTCCTCCACACCACCGCCGCGCAGCACCAACGCCGTCATCCGGTCGTGTGCCGCCGCGGCCCGCTCCACCGAGCTGCTGTGCGCCCGGATGGTGGTGTTCGCCGCCGACAACTCGGCCAACGCCGAGCGGGTCTCGGTCAACAGCCGGGCGGTGTCGATCGCCACCGCGGCGTGCGCGGCGAGGGAGACCAGCAGCGCCACCTCCTCCCGGACGAACGGTCGAGCCGAACGATTCGCCGCGTAGAGCACACCGATCGAGGTGGAACCGAGCCGCAGCGGCACCCCGAGGATCGCCACGAGGCCCTCCTCCCCGACCCCGGCGTCGATCTCGCCGGTGTGGTGGAAGCGCGCGTCCTCGCCGTAGTTCGCGGTGACGTACGGAGCGCCGGACTGGGCCACCAGGCCACCGAGGCCGGCACCCATCGGCAACCGAAGCCGCTGGAAGCGGGCCGACACCGACCCGTCGGTCACCCGCATGTAGGTGTCGCCGCGTTCGTCGTCGTTCAACGTCATGTAGGCCACGTCCGCGCCGAGCAGGTTGCGGGCCCGGTGCACGATCGCCCGCAGCACGTCGTCGAGGTCGCGTAGACCGGCCAGGTCACTGACCGTGTCGTACAGGCCGGACAGCTCGCTCTCCCGGCGGCGTCGACGCTCCAACAACGCGCGTACCCGCAACGCCACCGACTTGGCCTGCTCCAGCTCGGCCAGCCGGTCGGGCGGCAACCCGGCGGCGCGCGCGGCCACCAGCGGCCCCTCGAACTCGACCGCGGCGGCCTCCCGCGCGAGCAGCTCCAGGAACTCCACCGGCGATGACATGGTCGACATTGTGCTCGGGCCCACTAGTTGGCCGTCCAGCCCCCGTCGAGGGCGATCGACGCGCCGGTGATGAACGCCGCGGGCGGCGAGCAGAGGTACGCCAGCAGCTCGGCCACCTCCTCCGGCTCGATCAGCCGCTTGATCGCGGCCCGGGCCAGCATGATCTTCTCGATCACCTCGGTCTCGTCGATGCCGTGGCTGACCGCCTGGTCGGCGATCTGGCTCTCCACGAGGGCGGTGCGCACGTACGCCGGGTTGATGCAGTTGGCCGTCACCCCGTGTGCGGCGCCCTCCAACGCGACCACCTTCGACAGCCCTTCCAGGGCGTGCTTGGCCGAGACGTAGGCCGCCTTGTACGGCGAGGCACGCAACCCGTGCACCGAGGAGATGTTGACGACGCGACCCCACCCCCGGGCGTACATGTGTGGCAGAGCCCGGCGGATCAGCAGGAACGGCGCCTCCACCATCACCCGCTGGATGTACTCGAAGCGTTCGACCGGAAAGTCCTGAAGCGGTGCGACGTGCTGAAGCCCGGCGTTGTTCACGACGATGTCCACGTCCACGTCGAGGCGATCCACCGCCGCCGCGTCGGACAGGTCCACACCCTCGGCCCGGCCGCCCGCCTCGGCTGCCACCGCCTTGGCCGCCTCCAGGTTGCGGTCCACCACGAGCACCTTCGCGCCGGCCGCACCCAACCGCAGCGCGCACGCCCGCCCGATGCCACTGCCACCCCCGGTGACCAGGGCGGTGCGACCAGCGAGGTCAACCTGCACGACGTGGGGGACCACCACGGGTTCTGCCGTCATGGCGCATGAAGTTACGAGCTGTGTCCTCCCCGGCACATGGGCCGGAGACACATACTCCAGGCCGAAGCTGTGTGGCTCGCCCGCCCTCGCCGTCCACAGCCGGCCGTACTCCCGCTCGCCCCGCCCTCGTCACCCGCCCCTCGTGCTGCCTGTCTCGCGTGCTGCCCGTCTCGCGCTGTCCGTCTCGCGCGCTGTCCGTCTCGCGCGCTGTCCGTCGCGCGCGCTGCCCGTCGCGCGTGCTGCCTGTCGCGCCGCAGGATCGGGCAACATCCAGGATGTAGTGGTATCCCGGCGCTCCGTTGCCACTACATCCTGGTTCGAGCGTGACCCTGACCGCCGACGGCGTTCTGACCCCGCTCCCGATCGGCCGCGGGTGGTCTTCGTCGTCAAGATCCGCGCAATAACGGGGATGTTGCTGCCTCTCGCGTGTCTGAGGCAGCAACATCACCGATGTTGTGAGGATCTTGGCGCGGGGCGCGGGGCGCGGGGCGCGGGGCGCGGGGCGCGGGGCGCGGGGCGCGGGGCGCGGGGCGCGGGGCGCGGGGCGCGGGGCGCGGGGCGCGGGGCGCGGGGCGCGGGGCGCGGGGCGCGGGGCGCGGGGCGCGGGGCGCGGGGCGCGGAGGGCGTGTCCCGTGGGGCTGGCGTGAACGACGACGGTTAGGGTGTCGAACACACGTACTGCTGACGGCTGGGGAGGGGGCGGCATGCGCGTGCTTGGTGTCGACCCGGGGTTGACCCGGTGCGGTGTGGGCGTGGTCGAGGGTGTGCCGGGGAGGCCCTGCATTCTGATCGCGTACTACGTGGTCTACACCGACCCGGCCGACGAGCTGCCGCTGCGCCTGCTGCACCTGGACCGGTCGTTGACCAAGCTGGTCGCCGAGCACCAGCCGGAGAGTGTCGCCGTCGAGCGGGTGTTCAGCCAGCACAACGTGCGTACGGTGATGGGCACCGCGCAGGCCAGCGGCATCGCCGTGTTGGCCGGGGCGCGCGCCGGGTTGCCCGTGCAGACGTACACGCCGAGTGAGGTGAAGGCGGCCGTGACCGGGTCCGGTCAGGCCGACAAGGCGCAGATGACCGCGATGGTGACCCGGTTGCTGCGGCTGGACGAGCCGCCGAAGCCGGCCGATGCGGCCGACGCGCTGGCCCTGGCGATCTGCCATGTCTGGCGCGGTGGGACCCGCTCGAAGTTGGCGGCGGCGGCCGACCGGGCACGACGAGGAGGAGCACGATGATCGCCAGCGTGCGCGGCACGGTGACCGCGACGGGTCCGGACCAGGCCGTGATCGAGGTCGGCGGTGTCGGTCTGGCCGTGCACTGCGCCCCCGGGACGATCGCGGACCTGCGGGTCGGCCAGGTCGCCCGGCTCGCCACGAGCCTCGTCGTGCGGGAGGACTCGCTCACCCTCTACGGTTTCGCCGACGACGACGCCAAGTCGCTGTTCGAGCTGCTCCAGACCGCGAGCGGGGTGGGTCCGCGCCTGGCCCAGGCGGTGCTGGCGGTGCACACCCCGGACGCGGTACGCAAGGCGATCGCCAACGCCGACACGGCGGCGCTGACCCGGGTGCCCGGCATCGGTAAGAAGGGCGCCGAGCGTCTGGTGTTGGAGCTGCGCGACCGGATCGGGCCGGTGCCGATCGGTGTCGACGGTGCGGGCGGCGTGACCGGTGGGGCCTGGCCGGAGCAGGTCCGGCAGGCGCTCGTCGGGCTGGGCTGGACGGCCGGTCAGGCCGACCAGGCGGTGGCCGCCGTGGCGGAGACCGTCGACGGTCCGACGCCGCCGGTGCCGGTCCTGCTCAAGCAGGCCATCCGCCTGCTCGGTCGTACCCGGTGAGTGAGACCGACGGGCTCGTCTCGGCGTACGTCAGCGACGCCGACCGGGACGCGGAGGCCACGGTCCGGCCGAGGCGGCTGGCCGAGTTCATCGCCCAGGATCGGGTACGCGACCAGCTCGACCTGTTGTTGCAGGGCGCGATGCGGCGTGGTTCACCGCCGGACCACATCCTGCTGTCCGGCCCTCCGGGGCTGGGCAAGACGAGTCTGGCCAACATCGTCGCGGCCGAGTTGGGTGCGGGCATCCGGGTGACCAGCGGCCCGGCGATCGAGCGGTCCGGTGATCTGGCGGCGATCCTGACCAGCCTCGCCGAGGGCGACGTGCTGTTCATCGACGAGATCCACCGCATCGCGCGGCCGGCCGAGGAGTTGCTGTACAGCGCGATGGAGGACTTCCGGGTCGACGTGGTGGTCGGCAAGGGTCCGGGGGCGACGGCGATCCCGCTGGACGTCGAGCCGTTCACCCTGGTCGGTGCGACGACCCGCTCGGGTCTGTTGACGGGGCCGATGCGGGACCGGTTCGGTTTCGTCGCCCACCTCGACTTCTACTCTCCGGTGGAGCTGGAGACGTTGCTGCACCGCTCGGCGCGGATCCTCGGCGTGCCGATCACCGCCGAGGGCGCCGCGGAGGTCGCCGGGCGGTCCCGGGGCACGCCCCGGATCGCCAACCGGTTGCTGCGCCGGGTCCGGGACTACGCGGAGGTACGGGCCGACGGGGTGGTCAATCTGGAGACCGCCCGTGCCGCGTTGACCGTGTACGACGTGGACGCGCTCGGTCTGGACCGGTTGGACCGGGCGGTGTTGACCGCGTTGGTCGACTCGTTCCGGGGAGGTCCGGTGGGTCTGTCCACCCTCGCGGTGGCGGTGGGGGAGCAGCCGGACACGGTCGAGGAGGTCTGCGAGCCGTTCCTGGTCCGGGCTGGTCTGTTGGCCCGTACGCCCCGGGGGCGGGTGGCCACGGAAGCGGCTTGGCGGCATCTGGGGCGAAATCCGCCGAATGGTACATTTGGCGCAGACCGTCCGGCCGTGCCCGATCTGTTCTCCTTGGATACCGAACAGCCGTGATGTGAACGTGATCTGTGCCGCATTCGGTGTTCTCAGGTGCAGGGTTTAGACTTCGCCGCGGTCTGTACAGGACGTGAGAATCCGCCTCCGCTCCGGCACCCCCGGTGCCGGGAAGGCGGCCAATGGGAAGGTCAGTAACCGTGCATTACGCAGCATCGGGCGGCGGGGCCGGCGGTTTCACGCCGATCCTGATGATCGCCCTGCTCTTCGGCGTCATGTATTTCATGATGATCCGGCCCCAGCAGAAGCGCCGCCGTGAGGCGGAGGCGATGCAGTCCAACCTCGGCCCCGGCGACGAGGTCGTGACGATCGGCGGGCTCTACGGCACGGTCACCGGCATCGAGGACGACACCGTCCTGATCGAGGTCGCACCGGGCGTGCAGACCCGCTACGCACGCCCGGCCATCGCCCGGGTGGTCACCCGCGCGGAGCTGCCGAGCGAGCCGGTGACCGAGGACGCGGACACCGCCAAGGACTGACCGCCCCCTCCCGGGGTGGTGGTTCGGCGTACGGCCGGGTCGCCGCGCCCGACGGGGCAGCGGACGAGACGTGAAAACTGGATAGTTGGGTCGACGCCGGGCGTCGGCACGTTCCCGTGACAGTCGGCGAAGCACGCCGCCCGGTCCTCGTGTCGGCCTCACGTCGGCTCAAGGCAGACCCGTCGGGCGGGATCACCGGCCCGACACCGCCGTCGCTGCGCAGAGCGGCGCGACCGTACAGGGAGACAGGACAGCCGTGGCACCACCTCAGGGACAGATGCGCCCCGGGCGGCAGCTCGCCGTGCTCGGGTTCATCTTCGTGGTCCTCTATCTTTTGGTGTTCTTCGCCGGCGCCAACGGCAGCTTCAAGGACCGGCTTGAGCCAAAGCTCGGCCTGGACCTGATCGGCGGCACCCGGATGACGCTGGAGGCGACCAACTCCGTCGACGGCAGGCCGCCGACGGCGGAGAACCTCGAGGAGGCCCGGCAGATCATCGAGAGCCGGGTCAACGGGCTCGGCGTCGCCGAGGCCGAGGTGGTCACCGAGGGCAACCGGAACATCGTCATCTCCCTGCCCGGTGAGAACCGGAACCTCGACGAGGTGGGCAGCGCGGCCGAGCTGCGCTTCCGGAAGGTGCTGAAGGCGGCGGACGGCAGCGGGACGGTCGCCGCGCCGCCGGCGGCCACCCCGACCCCGTCGGGCAGCGCCGTCCCGACCCCGTCCGGCGGCGCGACCCCGACCCCGTCGGGCAGCGGCGCGCCGAAGGCGACCTCGTCGCCCAGCGGCGGTCAGGGCGGCATGGCCCCCGCGTCGCCCAGCGCCACGCCGACGCCTTCCGCGTCCGCCTCGCCGAGCGCCGCCTCGCCGACGCCGAGTGCCAGCGCCGAGCCGGTGCCGGCCAGCATCGAGGAGCAGCGCAAGGCCGTCGAGCAGAAGGTCGGCGCCGCCGCCTGGCAGGCCGCCAACGGGCTGCAGGCCCCGGCCGACCTGACCGCCGACCCGTCGCTCGGCGACAAGCTCAAGCCGTTCGGCACGCTGTCGCCGCAGGAGGTGGCGGTGCTGCCGGCGCAGATGCAGTTCAACGTGCCGACGATCGGCTGTGCGCAGCTCGACAAGCGCCCGCCGGCGTCGATCTCCGAGCCGAAGCAGCAGGTCGTCGCCTGTGAGGGTGGTGCGTCGAAGTACCTGCTGGACCAGGCCAAGGTGCTCGGCACCGACGTGGACGACGCCGACGCGGTGCTCGACCAGACCAACTCCTGGGTCGTCAGCCTGGACTTCTCCGGCGAGGGCCAGAGCAAGTGGACCGCACTGACCCGTGAGTCGTTCAACAACGAGGGCCAGGCCTGCGACGCGACCGCGCTGGGTCAGGACGGCAAGTGCCGGGTGGCCGTCGTGCTGGACAACGAGATCGTCTCCTCGCCGGAGATCCAGGGTGTGCTGACCGGCAACTCGCAGATCACCGGCAACTTCAACCAGAAGGACGCCAGCGCGCTCGCCGGCCAGCTCCGCTACGGCGCGCTGCCGGTGACCTTCGAGCAGCAGGAGGCGCAGAACGTCACCGCGACGCTCGGCGCGAGCCACCTGCGTGCCGGTCTGCTCGCCGCCGGCATCGGCATGCTGCTGGTCATCATCTACTCGTTCTTCTACTACCGGCTGCTCGGCTCGGTGATCTTCCTGAGCCTCATCCTCTCCGCGCTGCTGGTCTTCGGCGCGCTGGTGGTGCTCGGTCGGCAGATCGGCTTCACGCTCACCCTCGCCGGCATCGCTGGCATGATCGTGTCACTGGGTGTGGCGGCGGACTCGTTCGTCATCTACTTCGAACGATTGAAGGACGAGATCCGGGAGGGGCGCAGCCCGCGTAGCGCGGTGCCCCGGGCCTGGATCCGGGCCCGCCGGACGATCATCTCGGCCAACGCGATCACCCTGCTCTCCGCGGTGGTGCTCTACGTGGTCTCGGTCGGCACGGTCAAGGGCTTCGCCTTCGCGCTCGGTCTGGCCACGGTGCTGGACCTGGTCGTGGTCTTCCTCTTCCGTCACCCGATCATGACGATGTTCGCCCGGACCCGGGCGTTCCTGTCCCCGCGGGTCAGCGGTCTGGGCCGGGCGCTCCCGGCTCGCAACCAGCCGACTCAGCAGCCCCGCAACCCGCGCGCCAAGGAGGCCTGAGATGGCTCGAAACGGTCTGGCGAGCCGCCTCTACAACGGCGAGGCCGGTCTCAACATCGTCGGCCGACGCAAGCTCTGGTTCGGCGTCGCCGGAGTCCTGGTCCTGATCGCGATCCTCAGCTTCTCGATTCGTGGCTTCAGCCTGGGCATCGAGTTCGCCGGCGGTAACTCGTTCCAGGTGCCGGCGAGCGTCGGCACCCTGGACGACGCCGAGCGCGAGGTCGACTCGGCGCTCGCCGCGGAGAACACCGGCATCGAGGTGGTCACCGCGCAGAAGGTCGGCGGCCCCGGTGGCGACTCCTACGAGCTGCGTACCGGGCAGCTCAGTGCCGAGCAGGCCACTGCGGTCAAGGCCCAGATCGCCGAGGACCTCGGCATCAACGCCGACCAGATCAGCAGTAACCAGGTCAGCGAGGCGTGGGGCAGCCAGGTCACCGAGCGCGCCGTGCTCGGTCTGGTCATCTTCATCGCGCTGGTGATGGTCTACCTGATCCTGCGCTTCGAGTGGCGGATGGCCGTCGCCGCGGTCTCCTCGCTGATCATGAACCTGATCCTGACCGCCGGTATCTACTCGCTGGTCGGCTTCGAGGTCACCCCGTCGACGATCATCGGGTTCCTCACCATCCTGGGCTTCGCGCTCTACGACGTGGTGGTGGTCTTCGACAAGGTCCAGGAGAACACCCGGGGCATCACCGCGAACAACAACCAGACGTACGGCGAGGCGGCCAACCTGGCCATCAACCAGAGCCTGATGCGGTCGTTGAACACCTCGGTGGTGGCCCTGCTGCCGGTCGGTGGTCTGCTCTTCATCGGTGCCGGCCTGCTCGGTGCCGGCACGCTGAAGGACCTCGGTCTGGTGCTGTTCGTCGGTATGGCGGTGGCGTTCCTGACCTCCATCCTGGTGGCCACGCCGCTGCTGGCGCTGCTGAAGAACTACGACCCGCGGATCCAGGCGCACAACAAGCGCGTCCTGACCCGGCGGGGCGCGATCGCCCGGGGCGAGGTCGCCGGCAAGGGTCCGACGAGCCCGGCCCAGGCCGACGCCACCGACGAGCCGCTCGACCCGGATGCCGCGGCGCTGGCCGGCGCCGCCCCGAAGGTGGGCGCACGGCCGGCGGGCAAGCGGCCGACCGGTGCCCGAGGCGGTCGCCCGGGTGGCGGCGGCAACCGGCCGGGTGGCGCCAAGCGGCGCTGACCCGAGGCTAAACACCCGAACGGGACCACCCGAACGGCGTCCGGCATGCTGTTGCCGGACGCCGTTCGTCGTCGAAGGGAAACGAGACAGCCGTGACGGAGACCCACAGCACCGAGGCGCGCGGGGACAGCGGCCCGGAGACCGCCCGACTGGTCGCCAGTCGGGTCCTGGACGTGCCCGACTTCCCGAAGCCCGGCGTCCTGTTCAAGGACCTGATGCCGCTGTTCGCCGACGGGAAGGTCTTCCGTGAGGTGGTCGACGGGATCGTCGCGTACCACGGGCGGGACGCCTTCGACGTGGTGGTCGGCATCGAGGCGCGCGGCTTCGTCGTCGCGGCGGCCGTCGCGTACGCCGCCGGGGTGGGCGTGGTGCCGGTGCGGAAGGCGGGCAAGCTGCCCCGCCCGGCGCACTCGGTCTCCTACGCCCTGGAGTACGGCGAGGCCACCCTGGAGGTGCACGAGGACGCCTTCACGGCCGGGCACCGGGTGCTGGTGGTGGACGACGTGCTGGCGACCGGGGGCACCGCCGAGGCGACGCTGGATCTGGTCGAGCGGGCCGGCGGGACCGTCACCGGCTTCACCGTGCTGCTGGAACTCGGCTTCCTGGGTGGGCGGGACCGGCTGGCTCAGCGTCCCGTTCACGCCCTGTTGACCGTTTAGACCCCCTCGACGGGTCGGCGGCCGTTTGGTGGCGGATCGGTCGAGGTGAAGCCGGTGCCGACCGTCCGGCGGAGCGGCAGGGGGCCGTCCGTGCGGGTAGCATTGCCCTTTGCCGAAGCCGGCGGCACACGTCGGGCGAGGCGAGACCAGGCCGACCGATGTTCGGTCGGTGTGTTTCCGGCGAGCGGTGAGGAGGCCGGTGTCCCACGATGTCGTCCCTCCGGCGGAGGGCACGGTGCACCCGACAGGCGACGCTGACGGCTCGGTGACCGACCGGACAGGCGACGTGCCGGCCCGGGTGACGGGCACCGGCAACGGCTCCAGCAGGGCGGCGAGCGAGAGCGCGGCCTCCCCGGTCAGTGCCCCGCCGAGTGCCGAGGCGTCGCCCGGCGCCGACGGGGTGGTGGTGCCGTTCCCGACCGACGCGGGCATCGACCCGTCGCCGAGCGGTGGTTTCGCGCTGTCCAACGCGCCCACCGGCCGGCGGGTCCGGGCCCGGTTGGCGCGGTTCAACGCGCCCTGGCAGACCTCACAGGTCAGCGAGGTGCTGGAGCCGCTGATCGCGAGCCACCGGGACAACCACCCCAAGGCCGACGCCCGGCTGCTCCAGCGCGCCTTCGACACGGCCGCGCGGTGGCACTCCGGGCAGTACCGCAAGTCCGGCGACCCGTACATCACCCACCCGCTGGCCGTGGCGACGATCCTCGGCAACCTGGGGATGGACACCACCACGCTGGTCGCCGCGCTGCTGCACGACACCATCGAGGACACCGAATACACGCTCGACCAGATGCGGGCCGACTTCGGCGGCGAGGTCGCCCTGCTGGTCGACGGCGTCACGAAGCTCGACAAGGTCAAGCTGGGTGACGCGGCCAAGGCCGAGACGATCCGCAAGATGGTCGTGGCGATGGCCAAGGACCCGCGGGTGCTGGTGATCAAGCTGGCCGACCGGCTGCACAACATGCGCACCCTGACCTTCCTGCCCCGCCCCAAACAGGAGCAGAAGGCCAAGGAGACGCTGGAGATCCTGGCGCCGTTGGCGCACCGGCTCGGTATGAACACGATCAAGTGGGAGCTGGAGGATCTCTCCTTCGGCACGTTGTTCCCGAAGCGCTACGAGGAGATCAACCGGCTGATCGGGGAGCACCAGCCGCAGCGCGAGGCGCTGCTGCGGCAGGTGACGCAGAAGGTGCAGACCGACCTGAAGGCCGCCAAGATCAAGGCGGAGACCACCGGGCGGCCGAAACACCTCTACTCGATCTACCAGAAGATGATCGTGCGGGGTCGGGACTTCAACGACATCTACGACCTGGTGGGTGTGCGGATCCTGGTCGACACGGTTCGGGACTGCTACGCGGCGCTGGGTGTGATCCACGCCAACTGGCAGCCGGTGCCGGGGCGGTTCAAGGACTACATCGCCATGCCCAAGTTCAACATGTACCAGTCGTTGCACACGACTGTCATCGGGCCCACCGGCAAGCCGGTGGAGATGCAGATCCGCACGTACGCGATGCACCGCACCGCGGAGTTCGGCATCGCCGCGCACTGGAAGTACAAGGAGCACAAGGGCACCCAGATCGTCGGCCCGCCGGCGCACATCGACGAGATGACCTGGCTGCGGCAGTTGCTCGACTGGCAGCGTGAGGCGGCCGACCCCAGCGAGTTCCTGGATGCGCTGCGCTTCGACCTGTCTAGCCAGGAGGTGTACGTCTTCACCCCGAAGGGTGACGTCATCCCGCTGCCGACCGGGTCGACGCCGGTCGACTTCGCGTACGCGGTGCACACCGAGGTCGGGCACAAGTGCATCGGGGCACGGGTCAACGGCAAGTTGGTGCCGTTGGAGTCGACGCTCTCCAACGGCGACGTGATCGAGATCTTCACGTCGAAGTCCGAGACCGCCGGCCCGACGCAGGACTGGCTCGGCTTCGTCAAGAGCCCGCGCGCCCGCACGAAGATCCGGCAGTACTTCAACAAGGAGCGGCGCGAGGAGGCGATCGAGGCCGGCAAGGACGCGATCGTCAAGGCGATGCGCAAGCAGGGCATGCCCCTGCAGCGGATGCTGACCTCCGACGCGCTCATGTCGATCGCCCGGGACCTGCACCTGGCCGACGTGGCGTCGCTCTACGCGGCGGTCGGCGACAGTCAGGTGTCCGCGCAGTCGGTGGTGCAGAAGCTGATGGCCGCGTACGGCGGCGAGGAGGGCGCGGCGGAGGACATCGCCGAGACCGCCGTCGCCACCCGGCCACCGCGCAGCCGGCAGAGCAGCAGCGACCCCGGTGTCGTGGTCCGGGGCGTCAGCGACGTCTGGATCAAGCTGGCCCGCTGCTGCACCCCGGTCCCACCGGACTCGGTGTTCGGCTTCGTCACCCGCTCCGGCGGGGTGAGCGTGCACCGCGACGACTGCGCCAACGCCGAGGACCTGCGGGCACAGAGCGAGCGGGTGGTCGAGGTGAGTTGGAAGCTCACCTCCGCCTCGACGTTCCTGGTCGCCATCCAGGTCGAGGCACTGGACCGGCACAAGCTGCTGGCCGACGTCACCCGGGTGCTCTCCGACGAGCGGGTCAACATCCTCTCCGCCACCGTCACCACCACCCGCGACCGGGTGGCGGTGAGCCGGTTCAGCTTCGAGATGGCCGACCCGAAGCACCTGGGCCACCTGCTGGCCACGGTCCGCAAGGTCGACGGCGTCTTCGACGCCTACCGGGTCACCTCCGGCGCCTGAGCCGCACACGGAAAAGCGCCCGCCGGCTCAGCCGGCGGGCGCTTCCTCGCGTGCGCGGGGTGTCAGCCCTGCGGGTTGCTCATGGTGAGGTCCTTGATGACGACCTCCTTCTTCGGGTGGCCACCACCGGCCTGCTGGGCGAACGCCCCGTCGTCACCGGCCTTGGCCACGTCCTTGACGATGTCCAGACCGCCGGTGATGGTGCCGAGCACCGTGTACGCCGGGTCCAGCGGAGAGTCGCCGTACACGATGAAGAACTGGCTGCCGGTGCTGCCCGGCTGGCCGGAGTTGGCCATCGCGATGACACCCTCCGGGTACGGCGGGCGCTTGTCGGTGGGCAGGTTCTCCTCGGCCATGCGGTAGCTCGGGCCGCCCTGGCCGTCGGTGTCCCGCCAGCCGTTGCCGGTGGCGCTCGGGTCACCGCACTGCAGCACCTTGATGCCCTCGGTCACCAGACGGTGGCACTTGGTGTTGTCGAAGAAGTTCTTCTCCGCGAGGTAGGTGAAGCTGCCGGCGGTGCACGGCACCAGCGAACGGTCGACCTTGGCGGTGATCGGGCCGAGGTTGGTGTCGATCGTCATGGTCTGCACGCCGGTGCCGGACTGCTCGTTGCTCGGCAGCCCGACGTCCTTGATCTGCGGGGGCCGCTGATCGGTGGGCAGCGCGTTGAACGCGCACTCGGACGCCCCCGGCGCTGCGGTGGTGGTGTCGGGCTTGTCGTCGTCGCCGCCCAGGCTCACCGCCAGCCAGACGGTGCCGGCGACCACGAGCACCAGCGCGACACCCGCGCTGACGATCGCCTGCGTCTGCCGGCGCTTGCGGGCCTTGGCCGAGCGCTCGGCCATCTCCTTCTCGAGCCGGGCGCGTGCCGCCGCGCGCTGCCGCTCTCTGGTGGACGTCACGCCTGGATCCTCCTGGCTGTCTGCTGCTGAGTGCCGACTGGGTGGGTGGTGGCGACCGGTCAGCCGGCGCTCGGGCTGCTGACCGGAGCGCCGGTGGCCGACGGCGCCGCACCGGTGACCGGCTCACCGACGGTGAGGCTCTGGATCGTCACGTCGGTGCTGGGCTTGACCTTGGCTCCGGTCCCATTGTCCACGGTCGGGAGGGCGCCGATCTTCTCCACCACGTCCAGCCCGCCGGTCACCCGGCCGATCACCGGGAACTTCGGGTCGGTGGTGGTGAAGTCCTTGAAGAAGAGCAGGAACTGGCTGCCGTTGCTGCCCGGCGGGTTGGAGATCATCGCCACGGTGCCCTTCGGGTACGTCGGCGGCTGGCCGGGGGCCGGGCTGGCCGACGGGGACGCCGACGGCACGGTCGGCAGTTCCTCGTCGTAGAACGAGTAGGTCGGCCCGCCGAGGCCGGTGCCGCTGGGGTCGCCGCAGCGCAGCGCGCCGTCCGCGGTGATCTCGTGGCACTTGGTGTTGTCGTAGAACGACCGGCTCGCCAGGTGGGCGATGCTCGCCGCCGCGCACGGGGAGTTGGTCAGGTTCAGCTCGGCGGTGATCGGCGCGCCCTGGTTGGTCGTCACCGTCATCGTGCGGGTGCCGTCGGTGGGCAGGTCCTTGGTCGCCGGCGTGCCGACGTCCTTGAGGTTGGTGTTCGCGGTCGCGTCCTGCGGCGTCCAGATGCAGGTCTCCGCCGCGGCCGTGTTCTGCTTCGGGTCGGAGTCGAACGCCCCGAGCGCCCAGGCCGAGCCGGCCACGACCAACACGAGGATCAGAGCGGCCCCGACCCCGGCCTGGATCTGCCGGCGGCGCCGCGTGGCGGCGGCCCGGCGAGCCATCTGCCGGTCGAGCTTGGCCCGCGCCAGTTTGCGCTGCCGGTCCCTGCTGGAAGCCACCCGTGCTCCCCTTTCCTTCACCTGGTCGTCGCCGGCGGCCGGGCGTCCCGGCCCGTCCGGGCGTCACGTGTGTCGCGCCACACGCCCGCCAGAGTGTACGGCTAGCGACTGGGAATGTGGTGTACGAGGTTCCACCCCATCGCGAGCAGCGCTTATCGGGAGTTGTCACTGTGCCGTACGGGGTGCCTGAGACGGACGCGGCAAAGTCGCTCGGCATGCCCGTTAGGCTGCTGGCAGGACGACTACTGCTCGACGGAGAGGACAGCGCCCGTGCTCGTGGCCGGCTTTCCCGCGGACGCCTTCGGCACCAACTGCTACGTGGTCGCCACCGCGCCGGGGGAGCAGTGCGTGGTGGTCGACCCCGGCATCGGGGTGCTCGACCAGCTCGACGCGCTGCTCGCCGAGCACCGCCTGCATCCGGCCGCCGTGCTGCTCACCCACGGCCACCTCGACCACACCTTCTCGGTCGCGCCGGTGTGTGGCGCGCGGGGCATCACCGCCTACGTGCATCCCGGTGACCGGGAGATGCTGGCCGACCCGTCCAAGGGGCTTTCCACCGACCTGACGTCGCTGTTCGGGGGCCGGCTGAGCTACACCGAGCCGGAGGACGTGGCGGAGCTGACCGACGGCGCCACCCTCACCCTCGCCGGTCTGGAGATCGCCGTCGATCATGCCCCGGGCCATACCGGCGGGTCGGTGTTGTTCCGGCTCCCGGGCGCCGGGTCGAGCTGGGAGGCCGACGAGTTGTGCCTCTCCGGCGACGTCCTCTTCGCCGGGTCGATCGGCCGCACCGACCTGCCGGGCGGGAGCATGCCGGCCATGCTCAGCAGCCTGCGCGACAAGATCCTTCCGCTGGCCGACGACACCGTCGTGCTGCCCGGCCACGGGCCCGCCACCACCATCGGCCGCGAGCGGGTCAGCAACCCGTACCTCGTCGAGGTGGCCCAGGTCGGCGGCGGCCGACCGGCGGCCCCCACCCGGGGCCTCTAGATCTCCTCCGCGCCGCGCGCGGACCCACGACATCACCGCGCCACCGGCGCGGAAGCGCAAGGAGTACGCCGATGAGCAAGCCCACGCCCATCTCCGGCTTCCCGGAGTGGACCCCCGGTCAGCGGATGATCGAGCAGTTCGTGCTCGACCGGATCCGGGCCACCTTCGAGCTGTACGGCTTCGCGCCGCTGGAGACCCGCGCGGTGGAGCCGCTGGACCAGCTGCTGCGCAAGGGTGAGACCTCCAAGGAGGTCTACGTGATCCGGCGGCTGCACGCCGACGCGGAGAGCGCGGGCGGCGACGACCAGCTCGGCCTGCACTTCGACCTGACCGTGCCGTTCGCCCGCTACGTGCTGGAGAACGCCGGCAAGCTGGCCTTCCCGTTCCGCCGCTACCAGATCCAGAAGGTGTGGCGGGGTGAGCGACCGCAGGAGGGCCGCTACCGGGAGTTCGTCCAGGCCGACATCGACATCGTCGACCGGGACATCCTGGCCCCGCACCACGAGGCGGAGATGCCCCTGGTCATCGGGGACGCGTTGCGGTCCCTGCCGATCCCACCGGTGACCATCCAGGTCAACAACCGCAAGATCTGCGAGGGCTTCTACCGGGGCATCGGGCTGACCGACCCGGAGGCGGCGCTGCGCGCTGTCGACAAGCTCGACAAGATCGGCCCGGCGAAGGTGGCCGACCTGCTCGCCCAGACCGCCGGGGCGAGCGAGGCACAGGCCAAGGCGTGCCTGGCGCTGGCCGAGATCTCCGCGCCGGACGCCTCGTTCGCGGACGCCGTACGCGCGCTCGGGGTGAGCGACCCGCTGCTCGACGAGGGCATCGACGAGCTGGTCCGGGTGGTGGAGACCGCCGCCGAGCACTCGCCCGGCCTCTGCGTGGCGGACCTGCGCATCGCCCGTGGCCTGGATTACTACACGGGCACCGTCTACGAGACCCAGCTGCGCGGCTACGAGCGGTTCGGCTCGATCTGCTCCGGCGGCCGGTACGACAACCTGGCCAGCGCGGGCGCGGTCTCGTACCCCGGGGTGGGCATCTCGATCGGGGTGACCCGGCTGCTCGGGCTGCTCTTCGGCGCGGGGGCCCTGTCGGTCTCCCGGGAGGTGCCGACCGCCGTCCTCGTGGCGGTGACCAGCGAGGAGCGGCGGACGGCCAGCAACCGGGTGGCGGAGGCGCTGCGCCGCAGCGGCGTGCCGACCGAGGTGTCGCCGAGCGCGGCGAAGTTCGGCAAGCAGATCCGTTACGCCGAGCGGCGGGGGATTCCGTACGTCTGGTTCCCGGGCGTCGACGGGGCGCCGGACGAGGTGAAGGACATCCGCTCCGGTGAGCAGGTCACCGCCGTCGACCAGGAGTGGATGCCACCGGCGGAGGACCTGAAGCCGGCGGTCGGTTGAGGGCTCCCACTGGCGCTAACGGCCGCGGGGACCTACGGTAGCGTAAGTTACGCCACCGTAGGGAGCTTCTCGTGACCGTCAGCACCACACTGAGTCAGACCGCACTGCTCGTCGAGTTGGAGCCGGTGGTTGCCCGCAACCTGGACCGGCACCTCAAGCTGGCCAAGGAGTGGTTCCCGCACGAGTACGTGCCGTGGAGCGAGGGGCGCACCTTCGACGGTCCGCTCGGCGGTGAGGCGTGGTCGCCGACCGACTCCACGATCCCGGACGTGGCTCGTACCGCGCTGATCGTGAACCTGCTGACCGAGGACAACCTGCCCTCGTACCACCACGAGATCGCCACCCTGTTCGGCCGCGACGGCGCGTGGGGCACCTGGGTGCACCGGTGGACCGCCGAGGAGGGCCGGCACGGGGTCGCGATCCGGGACTACCTGACCGTCACCCGCGCCGTCGACCCGGTGGCGTTGGAGCGGGCCCGGATGACGCACATGTCGGAGGGCTACACCAACGCCCACGGCGACGAGGTGCTGCACTCGCTGGCGTACGTCTCGTTCCAGGAGTTGGCCACCCGGATCTCGCACCGCAACACCGGAAAGGCCACTGGCGACCCGGCCTGCGAGGCGTTGTTGGCCCGGGTGGCCGCCGACGAGAACCTGCACATGGTCTTCTACCGCAACCTGCTGGCCGCCGCGTTCGAGCTGGCCCCGAGCCAGGCCATGCGGGCCGTCGCCGATGTGGTGGCCGACTTCCAGATGCCGGGCAACGGCATCGAGGGCTTCGCCCGCAAGTCCGTGGCGATCGCCCTGGCCGGCATCTACGACCTGCGCCAGCACCGCGACGAGGTGTTGCAGCCGGTGCTGCGTCAGTGGGACGTCTTCAACGTGACCGGCCTCGACGCCGACGGCGCAGCCGCCCAGGAGCAGTTGGCCACCCACCTGCAGGACCTCGACCGCGCCGCGAGCCGCTTCGAGGAGAAGCGCGACGCCCGAGCCGCCCGCCTAGCCCTCCGCTAACCCCCCGACCCCCGGCCCACACCCCCGGACCCCCGCCCCACACCTCCGCCCTCGTTGATCATGATGTTGGCGGGTCGTTGGATCTCCGAACCGCCCGTCAACCTCATGATCACCCGAGTTGGGTGGGGAGTGAGGGTGGGGGAGTGAGGGTGGGGAAGTGAGGGTGGGGTTCGGGGTCAGGGTTGGGGGAGGAGGAGGCAGGTGCTGGTGGCGTGGGCGATCAGGCGGGCGTTCGCGTCGGTGATGCGGGCCTCGGCCAGGGCGGTGCGGCGGCCCCGTTGCAGCACCGTGCCCTCGCACCGCAGGGTGCCACTGTCGACGGTGACCGGGCGGAGGAACTTCACGTTGAGGTCCAGCGACGTGTAGCCGACGCCGGCCGGCAGCGTCGTATGCACGGCGCATCCGGCGGCGGTGTCCAGCAGGGTCGAGAGCACGCCACCGTGGACGGTGCCGAGCGGGTTGTAGTGGAACTCCTGCGGGGTCAGCTCGACGCTGACCCGCCCCTCGTCGGCCTGCATGCGGGTCATGTCGAGGAGGTGCATCACCGGTGGCGCGGCCAGTTCGCCGGCGATCATCGCCCGCAGCATGTCGATGCCGCTGCGTCGACCGACCTGGGCGGCGTTGGCTGCCGGGTCGGCCCAGCTGAAGGTACGACTGCGCCCCGGTTCCTGCGTCTGCGTCATGGACGCAGCCTGACACCCGCTTGCTGAGTCTGTCAACGAGACCTAGCCTGGTCGGATGCGACCCGCGGCACTGGACTGGTCGGTGGAGAACTGCACCATCGCCCGCTCGATGGAGATCCTCGGTGAGCGGTGGACCCTGGTGGTGCTCCGCGAGGTGTTCACCGGCGTACGCCGTTTCGACGACATGCGGGTGCGCACCGGCATTCCGCGTCAGGTGCTGACCAACCGGCTGGCCACGCTGGTGGAGCAGGGCGTGCTCAGTCGTGAGCCGTACCGGGAGCCCGGCAGTCGGCTGCGCCACGAGTACCGGCTGACGGAGAAGGGGCTGGACCTCTGGCCGGTGCTGGTCGCCGTGCTCGGATGGGGTGACCGGTACCTCGCCGACCCGGAGGGGCCGCCGCTCACCGTCGCGCACCGTGACTGCGGCGCGCCGGTACGCGTCGAGTTGCGGTGCGCCGACGGGCACGTCGTGGAGCGGACGCGCGACGTCGTGCCCCGCCCCGGCCCCGGGGCCCGTCGCCGTATGTCCTGAGGTGATCCGCCGGCGCTGTCCGCGCATCCGGCAGGCATCGATGACCGTGCTCGCGAAATTCGACATCGGTGTGACGGTGGTTGTTCACCAGCGTGTCGGTGGTGTTGCGCCGAGGCGGGCGATCAAGATCGGCAGATTCGGGCGAATCCAAGCCTTGTCAATGATCTTAAGTATGTGAATACTTCTGTTCACCTGGCCGGTTTTCGCAGATCGGCCGGGTTGTCCTCGGGTCAGCCGTCCCCCACGGCGAGACCCGCTCCCCCGCCCAGGAGGTTTGTTACATGCGACCCACGAGGTCCTCGTTCCGCGTCGCGGCCACAGTCGCCGTGTCCGGATCCCTGGTCGTCGGCGCGCTCATCGGCGCGCCCGCCCAGGCCGCCCCGGCAGCCTCGCCGGATGCCGCCGCCGCGCTCTCCGCGGAACTCGGCGACCGCTCGGCCGGCTCGTACATCGACGCCAGCGGCAAGTCCGTCGTCACGGTGACCGACGCCGCCGCCGCCAGCAAGGCGAGCAAGGCCGGCGCCGTCGTCCGCTACGTCACCCGCGGCGCCGCCGAGCTCAACCGGGCCACCGCCGAGCTGGAGCGCTCGGCCAAGATCCCGGGCACCGCCTGGTGGAGCGACCCGGTCACCAACCAGGTCGTCGTCTCGGTGGACAGCACCGTCACCGGGGCGAAGCTGGAGCGGGTCAAGGCCGCCGCGGCGCGGGCCAACGGCGCGGTCCGGATCGAGGCCGAGGCCGGTGTGCTGAGCACCCGGATCTCCGGTGGCCAGGCCATCTACGCCGGTGGCGGCGGGCGCTGCTCGCTCGGCTTCAACGTGCGCAGCGGCAGCACCTACTACTTCCTCACCGCCGGGCACTGCACCAACATCTCGGCCAGCTGGTACTCGAACTCCGCCCAGACCGCGCTGCTCGGCTCCCGCGCCGGCACCAGCTTCCCGGGCAACGACTACGGCATCGTGCGGCACAACAACTCGGCCAACGCCGCCGGCAACGTCTACCTCTACAACGGCAGCTACCGGGACATCACCGGCGCCGGCAACGCGTCCGTCGGTCTGTCGGTGCAGCGCTCCGGCAGCACCACCGGCCTGCGCAGCGGCTCGGTCACCGCGACCAACGCCACGGTGAACTACGCCGAGGGCTCGGTCTCCGGCCTGATCCGCACCAACGTCTGCGCCGAGCCGGGCGACAGTGGCGGCTCGCTGTTCAGCGGCAGCACCGCTCTGGGCCTGACCTCCGGTGGTAGTGGCAACTGCCGCACCGGTGGCACGACCTTCTTCCAGCCGGTCACCGAGGCGCTCAGCCGCTACGGCGTCAGCGTCTTCTGATCGATTCACCGACCGCGGGCCGCCGGAGGATTCCGGCGGCCCGCGCCGCGTGTGGGGCCGGGTCGGGCACGGCGGCCGCGCCGTCCGTGCGGCCCGACTGGGGCGAGCCGTTCGGGGACGGCGGACGCGCCACGTGGGTGGCCCGGCTCAGGCGAGCCGGTCCGGACCGTCCGCCGGTCGCAGGGGATCCGGGGGTACGACTCCGGCGACCGGTGGAACCGTGCCGACAGGTGTCGCGCCACCGGCGGCCCAGGCGAGGTGCGCCCGCCGGGCGGAGAGGACCGCCAAGAGCGGCCACAGGGAGACCGCCACCGCCGTCACCCGTTCCGCCAGTCCGGTACGGGATCCACTGGTCACCTCGAACGCGAACCAACCGAAGAGCGCGAGCAGCACCACCGTCGCGCTCAGCCCGACGGCCCGGCGAAACGCCCACGGCGGTTCGGGTCGGCTCGGGTGCGCGGTGTCGTGCCCGCGCGGCAGCCACAGTGCCGACCCGGCCGGCCAGAGCGCCAGCGCCAGGACCGCCACCGTCGCGACGATGCCGTGGCTCAGCGAACCGCCCACCGTGGGCCGGGGGAACGCGACGAGCGCGATGGTCGCCACCCCACCGACGGCGAGCAGGAAACGACTGGGTAACCCGGCCGCGTGCAGCACGGCGGCGACGGCCAGATAACAGCAGCCGAGCAGCACCAGGCAGGTGATCATGATCCAGGCGTCGGCGGCGTCGTGCCCGGCCAACTCGCTGATGGTGTCCCGCACCGGGTCGTAACCGGCGGGTTGCCGCGCCTGGGCGATCGTCCATCCGGACACCAGCAACAGGGGTGCGGCGGCCGCCGTGGCGACGGCCCAGTTCGGTACGGCGCGCATTTCGCCACGTTAACCGGCGGGGCTGTCGGCTGGGCCGGGTTCGCCGGTCCGCCCACCTGCGAATCGCGCCGGCCTGCCGGGTGCCCCGGAGGTGGGGCGGCCACCCCTGACAGAATGCCGGTGAGGACTGTTCCACGATGAGGAGTTGCCAGCCGTGATCCGTACCCACAATGCCGGAAGCCTGCGCGCCGCGGACGCCGGCTCGACGGTGACGCTCGCCGGGTGGGTGGCCCGCCGGCGCGACCACGGCGGGGTCATCTTCGTCGACCTGCGCGACGGTTCCGGTGTTGTCCAGGTGGTGTTCCGCGAGGAGGATGCGCACGCGCTGCGCAACGAGTTCTGCGTGAAGGTCGTCGGCGAGGTGACCCGCCGGCCGGACGGCAACGAGAACCCGGAGCTGCCCACCGGTGAGGTCGAGGTGACCGCCGCCGAGCTGGAGGTGCTCTCCGAGGCGGCCCCGCTGCCGCTGCCGGTGGACGACCAGATCGAGGCCGGCGACGACATCCGGCTCCGGTACCGCTACCTGGACCTGCGCCGCAGCGGCCCGGCGAACGCGCTGCGGCTGCGCTCGCGCGCCAGCCACCTGGCCCGGACGGTGCTGCATGAGCGGGACTTCCTGGAGATCGAGACGCCGACGCTGACCCGCTCGACGCCCGAGGGCGCCCGCGACTTCCTGGTCCCGGTGCGCCTGCAGCCGGGCAGCTGGTACGCGCTGCCGCAGTCACCGCAGCTGTTCAAGCAGCTGTTGATGGTCGGCGGCATGGAGCGGTATTACCAGATCGCCCGTTGCTACCGCGACGAGGACTTCCGGGCCGACCGGCAGCCCGAGTTCACCCAGCTCGACATCGAGATGTCGTTCGTCACCGAGGACGACGTGATCGACCTCGGCGAGGCGATCGTGTCGGCGCTCTGGAAGGACCTGGCCGGGCACGAGATCAGCCGCCCGATCCCGCGGATCACCTGGCACGACGCGATGGCCCGGTACGGCTCCGACAAGCCGGACCTGCGCTACGGCGTCGAGCTGACCGAGCTGACCGACTACCTGCGCGGCACCGAGTTCCGGGTCTTCGCCGGCGCGATCGACGCGGGCGGCTACGTCGGCGCGGTCGTCATGCCGGGCGGCGCGGCGCAGAGCCGCAAGGAGCTGGACGGCTGGCAGGACTGGGCCAAGGCGCGCGGTGCCCGGGGCCTGGCGTACGTGGTGCTGGACGCCGAGACCGGCGAGGCGCGCGGCCCGGTGGCGAAGAACCTCTCCGCCGAGCACCTGGGCGGGCTCGCCGACGCGGTCGGCGCCAAGCCGGGCGACGCGGTCTTCTTCGCCGCGAGTGCCACCACCCGGGAGGCGCAGGAGCTGCTGGGCGCGGCCCGGGTCGAGATCGCGAAGCGGGCCGGGCTGATCGACGAGAGCGCCTGGGCGTTCTGCTGGGTGGTCGACGCGCCGATGTTCGAGCGCACGGACGAGGGCGGCTGGACGGCGGTGCACCACCCGTTCACCTCGCCGAACGCCGAGTGGGTCGACCGGTTCGAGGAGGCTCCGGACCGGGCGCTGGCGTACGCGTACGACATCGTCTGCAACGGCAACGAGATCGGCGGCGGGTCGATCCGTATCCACCGGGGGGACGTGCAGAAGCGGGTCTTCGACCTGCTCGGCATCACGCCCGAGGAGGCGCAGGACAAGTTCGGCTTCCTGTTGGAGGCGTTCAAGTACGGCGCCCCGCCGCACGGCGGCATCGCCTTCGGCTGGGACCGGGTGTGCATGCTGCTCGCCGGGGCCGACTCCATCCGCGAGGTCATCGCGTTCCCGAAGACCCGTGGTGGTTTCGACCCGCTGACCAGCGCCCCCACCCCGATCACCGCCCAGCAGCGCACCGAGGCGGGCATCGACGCCAAGCCCAAGCCGCCCGCCACCGCCCACACCGGCACCGCGGGCCCGGCCGCCCCGGTAGCCGACCCGGTCTGACCGCACCCCCTTCGCGCCGTCGATCATGACGTTGACGGGCCCGCGCCCCGGCGCGTCGCTCGTTAACCTCATGATCGGCGGCGACGGTGGCAGGGGAGTGGGCTCAGATGCGGGTGCTTGTCGTCGGGGGTAGCGGGTTTCTGGGGCGTGCGGTGTGCTCCCGGGGCGTCAGCGCCGGGTGGTCGGTGGTCGGGACGTTCTACTCCGGTCGGATAGGCGTGCCGGGGGTGGACGCACGGCGGGTGGACGTGACCGATCGCGCCGCGGTACGCGCGCTGGTCGCCGAGGTGCGGCCGGACGCCGTGGTCGCGACCCCCTATCGGTACGACGACTGGGCGGTCACCGCCGACGGGGCCGCGAACGTGGCGGTAGCCGCCGCCGAGACGGGCGCCCGCCTGGTGCACGTGTCCAGCGACGCGCTGCACGCCGGCCGACCCACCCCGTACGCCGACGACGACCCGCCCACACCGGTGCACGCGTACGGTGCCGCGAAGGCCGCCGCCGAGACCGCCGTGCGGGCGATCGACCCCGGCGCCGCAGTGGTGCGTACCTCGCTGATCCTGGGGGAGGGCAGCAAACAGATCCAGCTCTGCCGGGACGCGCTCGCCGGCCGGGCGGTCCTCTTCGCCGACGAGCTGCGGTGCCCGGTCGACGTCACCGACCTGGCCGACGCCGTACTGGAGTTGGTCGCCTCGTCCTACGCCGGTCTGCTCAACGTGGCCGGCCCCGACGCGGTGAGCCGGGCCGAGCTGGGTCTGCTGGTCGCCGAGCGGGACGGCGTGGACGCGACCGCGCTGAAGACCACCACCGCTGCCTCCACCGGGCTGTCCCGCCCCCTCGCCGTACGCCTCGACTCCACCCGGGCCAGGGGCTTGCTGCGAACGCGTCTACGAGGGGTGCGCGAACTCCTGACACCGTGACGCTGTTACACACTTCCTTTGCATAGGAGTTGTGCATAGGAAGTGTGCAGAGATAGTGTGCACTCATGGAGAATCAGCCACCCGACGGCCGCACTGAGCAACGCCGCGTTGATCTCGATGCCCGGCAGGTTCGCGTGCTGGCCCACCCGCTGCGGATGCGACTGCTCGGCTCGCTGCGCGTCGACGGCCCGGCGACTGCGACTGCCCTCGCCGAGAGGTTGGGCACCAACACCGGAGCGACCAGCTACCACCTGCGGCAACTCGCCGAGGTGGGGCTCGTGGCCGAGGATCCCGACCGGGGCAGCGGGCGGCAGCGCTGGTGGCAGTCGGCGCACGACATGAGTCACTTCGAGCCCACCGACTTCGACGAGGACCCGGATGCCCGCGCCGCGGTCCAGTGGATCCAGGCGGATCAGGTGCGGCTGATGGGCGAGTTGGCTGAGCGTTGGATGGCCGTCGAGCACCACCAGTCGCGGGCGTGGCGCGACGCCGCGGGGATGAGTGACCTGGTGCTGCCGCTCGCCCCGGACCGGCTACGTGCTCTCAACGACGACCTGTGGGCGGTGTTGATGCGCTACCGCGACGAAGCGGCGGCCGAGATGCGTCACCGCGACGACGCCGAGGCCCCGGACGTCAAGCCGGTGCACGTGTTCCTGGCCGGCTTCCCGCGTCTGGACGATCGCTGGTGAGTGTCGTGAGCGCGTTGACCGTACGTCAGGTTCGGGGTCGTTATCTCACGCTCTACGGCCTGCGGTGGCTGCCGACGGGCCTGATGATCCCGGTGATGATCCTGCTGATGCAGGAGCGCGGTTTGTCGTTGCCGCAGATCGGCCTGGTCAGCACCGCGCAGGGGTTGTTGGTGCTGGCGTTGGAGTTGCCCACGGGTGGGCTCGCCGACGCGCTCGGTCGCCGGCCGGTGCTGATCGCCGCCGGGGCACTCAACCTGGCGTCGTTGGCGTTGTTCGCGGTGGCCGACTCGTTCGTGCTGTTCTTCGTGGTCTGGGCGTTGCAGGGGGTCTACCGGGCGTTGGACAGTGGCCCGCTGGAGTCCTGGTACGTCGATGCCACGCTGGCCGCCGACCCGGACGCGGAGTACGAGCGCGGCCTCGGCTACGCGGGCGCCGTCACCGGCGGCGCGATCGCCGGGGGTGCGCTGGTCAGCGGTGGTCTGATCGCGCTCGGTCCGATCGGGCCGGTCACCGCGCTGACGGTGCCCGTGCTCGCCGCCATCCTGGCGCAGGTGGTCGCCCTGGTCGCGTTGGTCGTGTTGCTGGTCGAGGAGCGGCCGGCCACCGGGGTCGCGGCGCTGCGGTCCTCGGTGGTGCAGGCACCCCGGATGATCGGCGAGGCGGTCGGTTTGCTTCGTCGCTCCCGGGTGCTGCTGGCCCTGGTGGCGGTGGAGCTGTTCTGGGGTTTCGGCATGGTCACCTTCGAGTCGCTGCTGCCGGTCCGGCTCGCCGAGGTGATCGGCGATCCGGAACGCGCCGCCGCGCTGCTCGGACCGGCCAACTCGGCGGCCTGGCTCGCCTCGGCTGCGGGCGCGGCGATGACTCCGCTGCTGTTGCGCTGGTTGGGCGCCGCTCCGGGGGCCGCTGTGCTGCGCATCCTGCAGGGGGTGACGGTGGTCGGGATGGGCCTGTTCGCCGGGCCGGTCGGGGTGCTCGTGGCGTACCTGGCCTGCTACGCGGTGCACGGCGCGTCCAACCCGCTGCACAGTGGGTTGCTGCACCGGCAGGTCGACGGTCCGTACCGGACCAGTGTGCTCTCGCTGAACTCGATGATGGCGCAGCCGGCCGGTGCGCTCGGTGGGGTGGTGCTGACCGCGTTGGCGGCGGCCACCAGCGTGGGGACCGCGATGCTGGTCGGCGCGGTGGTGTTGGCCGTGGCCGCCCCGCTCTACCTGCCCGCCTGGCTGGCCGGCCGTCGGGCCACTCCGACCGCCGAGCCGCTCGCCGCCCCCGTGCCCGGCGAACCGGGCGTGGCCCCGGCCGTCGAGCCGCTCGCTGCCCCTGTACCCGGTGAACCGGGCGTGGCCCCGGCCGTCGAGCCGACCACGGCTCCCGTGCCCGCCGCCGAGAGATGAGGGAAAGCCATCCGGGGATGAGTCACACCGTCCGGCGGGTCAGGCGAGGCGGATCGAGCTGAGGGCGAGGGTGTCGGTGAAGCCGAGCCGACGGTAGAGGCGGGCCGCGCCGACGTTGTGCGTGTAGACGCCGAGCCCCACGGTGTCGTGCCGTGCCAGCAGCGCCCGGGTCATCCCGGCGGTCAGGGACGCGCCCAGGCCGCGCCCTCGCTGGTCCGGGGCGACGGTGAGGCCGGCGACGAAGCCGATGTCGCCCTGGCTGCGGTCCGCGCCGCACGCGACCAGCCGGTCGCCGACCCGGATGCCGTACCAGTCGACGACCCGGGGGTCGCCGGGGCGGGAGGTGCTGCTGGGGAACGCCTCGTCGACCAGTGCCGCGAGTGCGGGGAGGTCGGCGTCGGTGAGGCGTACCACCGGCTGCTCGTTCGGTTGGAGCGGCGGTGGCGTGTCGGTCCAGTGGAAGTCCCAGTCGCTGTGCTCCTCCACCGCGAGCCGGCCGGTCAGCAGACCGCGATCGTGCCGGGGGAGGTGCAGCCGCTGCCCTGGACGCACCGTCGCGCTGTCGGCGAGCCTGACACAGATGTCGAGCGCCGGGCCGGCCGGACCGATCGCGCAGCCGGCCGGTCCGGGCTCGGCCGACGTCAACCACAGCACGGCGCCGTCGCGGTGGTACGCGGCCGTCGGCGTGGCGCGTCCGAGCGCGTGCCGGGCGAACGGGTGGTGGCCGACAGCGCCCAGGATCGCGTCCCGGTCCGCAAGCTCCTGGTCTTCGATGATCATGGACTCAGCCTAGGAGCCGTCGGCGGAACGCCCGCGCCGGGTGGCCCCGATCCACCGTGGAGATTGGCGAGCCGACCGATTGGGTACATCACGCGCCGACCTACTGGGAACCCCCACCGGAGGACCGACATGCTCGCCATTCTCGCGGCCATCGTCTTTGGCTTCGCCCTGCTGCTGGACCTGCTCGACACAGACTTCGGAGCACCGGACCTGTTCAACTGGAACACTCTCGTGCTCATCGGGCTCCTTCTGCTCTCGCTCTACCTGGGTGGCGTGGGCAGCGGCCCGCGCGGCGGTGGCGGCGGTCGCTGGTACCGGGGCCGGCGCCCCGGTCGTGGCTGACCGGAACCGATCACCGGTGGCGGGCCCCCGGCGCGATTCCGGCGTCGTGGGCCCGGCCCGGTACTGTCTTCGTGATGGAGTCCGACGCCCTCTTCTCCCTCGGTGAACCCGCCGGGTCGCGCAGCGCGCCCGACGGTCCCGCCGGTGTCGACGGCTTCACCGCGGTGGCCGACGACTCGCCCCTGCCCGTCCGGATGCGCCCGGCGAGCCTCGATGAGCTGGTCGGGCAGGATCACCTGCTCGCACCGGGCGCCCCGCTGCGGCAGTTGGTCTCCGGTGGCGCTCCGATGTCAGTGATCCTCTGGGGGCCGCCGGGCAGTGGCAAGACCACCATCGCGCACCTGGTGGCCGGTGCGACCGACCGTCGTTTCGTCGCCATGTCGGCGCTCTCCGCCGGCGTCAAGGACGTGCGGGCGGTGATCGAGACGGCCCGCCGCCAGCGCCGCTCGGGCGGCCCGCAGACCGTGCTCTTCATCGACGAGGTGCACCGGTTCAGCAAGACCCAACAGGATTCGCTGCTCGCCGCGGTCGAGGACCGTACCGTCACCTTGCTGGCGGCGACCACCGAGAACCCGTACTTCTCGGTCATCTCCCCGCTGCTGTCGCGGTGTGTGCTGCTCACCCTGCAACCGTTGGACGACGAGGCGGTGCGGGGGCTGCTGCGACGCGCGGTCGCCGACAAGCGCGGCCTGGACGCCACGCTCACCCTGACCACCGAGGCCGAGGACCACCTGGTCCGGCTCGCCTCCGGTGACGTCCGTAAGGCACTCACCGCGTTGGAGGCGGCGGCGGCCTCCGCCACGGCGCTCGGCACCGGACGGATCGACCTGGCCACCGCCGAGCAGGCGGTCGACGTGGCGGCGGTGCGCTACGACCGCGACGGCGACGCCCACTACGACGTCGTCAGTGCCTTCATCAAGAGCATGCGCGGCTCGGACGTGGACGCCGCCGTGCACTGGCTGGCGCGCATGCTGGTCGCCGGCGAGGACGCCAGGTTCATCGCCCGCCGCCTGGTCATCTTCGCCAGTGAGGACGTGGGCATGGCCGACCCCGGGGCCCTGAGCGTCGCCACCGCCGCCGCGCACGCGGTCGAGTACGTCGGGCTGCCCGAGGCGCAGCTCAACCTGGCCCAGGCGGTGATCCACCTGGCCACCGCCCCGAAGTCGAACTCGGCCACCACCGCCATCGGGGCGGCGATCGCCGACGTCCGCGCCGGGCGTGGTGGGCCCGTGCCGCGTGGGCTGCGCGACGCGCACTATGCCGGCGCCCGGGGGTTGGGTCACGGGACCGGCTACCGCTACCCGCACGACGACCACCGTGGCGTGGTCACCCAGCAGTACGTCCCGGACGACCTGGTGGGCGCCGACTACTACCAGCCCAGCTCGCACGGCGCGGAACGGGCGGTGGCCGGTCGGCTCCCGCTGCTGCGCCGGATCGTGCGTGGTCTGCCGGCCCCGGCCACCCGGCCGGACGGTCCGACAGCCGAGCCACCTGTAACGACGCTGACCGCGTCGGCGCTTCCCAGCGAGACCGGTCGCCCGGCGACGGGCACGGGCACGGGCACCCCCGGCACGATGCAGGACAGCGGCACCGACGCCGCAGGAGAGGGTCAACAGTGAAATCGCGTGGTGGGGACCGCCCGGACGAGGGCCCGGACGAGCGGCGCGATCCCCGCGCCAAGGCGCGTCGCTGGGGTCGGGGTCGGGCGGCGGAGACCGAGCCGGAGGAGCCGGTCGCCGGCGAGGAGTTCGGCTGGATCGACGACCTCCGCTCGGCCAAGCAGCAGCGCACCGAGCTCGGCCCGGACGGCGCCCCGGCAGAGCCGCACCGCCCCGCCGGGGGTGCGCCGACCGGACCGCGGCCGGCTGGTGCGCGCGCTGGTGCGCCGGTGCCGCCGGACGCCCCGACACCGCCCGCCGCGCGGCCGGGCGACCCGGGCGGTGCCGGCCCGCGTCGACCCGTCGACGGCCCCTGGCCGGGGGAGGCGCCACCGGCGGGCCGCCGGCCGGACAGCCGTCCTCCCGTGGCGAACCCCGGCGCTCCCGCCCCGGCTCAGCCCGTACGTCGCGGGGTGCAGCCGGCCCCCGGTGCCCGCGCCGCCGTTCCCCAGTCGCCACCCGCCGCCCGTCCGGTCGGCGGTGATCCGGCCGGCCCACCGGCTCAGCCCTCGACTCCGGACGCACCCGGCGGTCCGGTCCGTTCGCGCCCCGCAGCGGTTCCGCCCGGCCCACCCGGGGGCCCGGCGCCGTCCGGCGTCCCGACCGCTCGCCGTCCCGACGCCACCGTGCCGAGCGGTCGTCGTCCGGATCCCGCCGCCGCGGGCGGCCACCCGGGGGCCGTACCCCCGTTGCGGCGTCCGGACGCCGGCCCGGCGGCCCGTCGGCCGGGCCCGGAGTCCGTCGAGCCGGGGCGTGCACGCCCGCCGGGCGACGGCACGCCCGCCGGTCGCCGGTCCGCCGGTCCGGCGCGGGCCGCCGGACCGTCCGCTCCCGGCGTGGCCCGCGTCGACGGCACGCCGTCCGGCGGGATTCCACAGGTCGGGGACGGCCTGCGGCCCGACCCCGCCGTCGACCACGACCCGCGTACCGCTCGGCGTCGGCCCGGCCCGGTCGACCCCGGTGCGCCGGAGCCTGCCGGCCGCCGTGCCGCCGAGCCCGCCCGCCCGGTCGGCGGCGGCCGTCGCCGTGCCGCCGAGCCCGACGAGCCGGTGGTGCCCCGCTCGGGCAACGCGCCGCCGGTGCCCGCGGCCTCGGGCGGCCACAGCGGCGCGACGCCCACCGTCGCCCCGGCCGACGGCGCCGGTCGCCGCCGGGCCGCCCCCGACGAGCCGGAGCGGCGTACGCCGACCGGCGGCGAACCTCGGGCGGAGCGACCGGAGCGGCCCGCCGACTGGCTGCGCCAGGCCGGTCGCCTGCCGCACACCGACCCGGGTCTGCAGGTCGTCAACCGTCGAGGGGCCACCCCGCCGCCGTCGGGTAGACGATCCGCTTCGCCTACCGGCACGGGGGAGATCGTCGACCACTCGTCCGGTCGACTCGGCGTACCGGACCCGGCCGCCGAGAGCCCTGCCGCCCGTCGACCGGCCGGTCCGCCGACCGACCCGGGGGCGGACGCGCCGACCGGTCGTCGTGCCGTCCGGCCGGACGCCTCCGGTTCCACCGGTGAACAGGCCCTGCCCTATCCGCCGTCGCCCGGCGACCGACCCGGTCGGGGTCGGGGTGCCGCGGCGCCCGCGCCGGATCCGACCGGTCGGCGGGGTCGTGCGGCGGCTGTGCCCGGTCCGGACGGGGCGCTCGCGCCGGATCCGACCGGTCGGCGACGTCGTCCGTCGGCCGAGTCGGGTCCCGACGGCTCGGCTGCTCCGGGTCGACCCGGAGCCCGTGGCGACGAACCGTACGCCGCTGGACGTCCCGCGTCCGGCGGCCCCGCCGCACCGCCTCGGGGCGCTGCCCGCTCCACCCCACCCGGGCGGGTCCGGCCCGGCCCGGGGGAGGCGCCGGTCGCCGGGCGTGGCGGCGCCGACGGCCCACCACGACCCGGTGCGGAACCCCGCGGCACCGCCCGTCCGGATGGTCCGGCTCGGGCCGCGGTGCCGCCGGGTGTGGACGGCCCGCCGCGTGCGCGTCCGGATGGTCCTGCTCGGGCTGCCGTCCGCCCACCGGGCGCAGCACAGCCGCCCCTCGCCGAGGACCGGGCGGGTGGTCCGCCGGTCGGTCGGCCCGCGCCCCCCGACCGTGCCGCCGGCCGTGCCCTGCCACCTCATCGGGAGCCCGGCCGCGCCGAGCCGAGTGGCGTCGCCCCGGTGCCGCCGCCCGGCCGTCCCGGTGACCCCGTCGGAGTGGCTCGGGCCGCCGCCGTGGTGCCCTCCCCGTCCGGGCCGGCGGACCGGCCGGCGCCGGAGCCGCCCGGCGGCCCCGCGCTGCGTGCGGCCGACCAGGGCACGCCCGGCGACGCCGACGCGGCGGGCGCCCGGTCCGAGGCGCACCGGGAGTCGCGTGAACGGCGACGCCTGCGTGCGGCGGTGCTGGTGCTGGTCAGCGTCGTGCTGCTCGGCGCGGTGCCGCTCTTCTTCGGCCTCCGGACGCTGAGCCGGGATCCGGTCTTCGACAACCTGGACCAGCTCGACGTGCCGGGTTGGGCGGCCGCGAAGACCGTCGACGACGTCAGCGGCAGCCGATGGTGCCTGCTCGACTGCCGGCTGCGCGAGCGCACCGTCACCTCGGAGAAGGCCCCGGCCGAGACGGCGCAGGCGTACGAGCAGGCGTTGCGGCAGGACGGTTGGCAGCCGTGGAAGGTGAGCCGTTGCCCGGAGCAGGAGACGAAGGGCAGCTACACCTGTTGGCGGCGTGACGAGTTGACGCTCGACCTGTGGGTACGCGAGCCGACCTGCGTGCCGCCGCCGGTCGACGGCGAGCCGGCCGTGCCGTCCGCCGACCCGTCGACCGCTGCGACGGAGTGCACCGGCTCGTTGGTGTCGGTGAAGGTGCGTAACGCGATCGACGACGAGCGGACCAGGCCGCAGCCGTCCACCGACCCGTCACTGACCGGAGAGGATCCGTACCCGACGGTCAGCGGCGATCCGCTGGGTGAGCTGACACCCTCACCGTCGTGAGCCGGGATCCATCACGGACGGTAGGGTCTGGGGCTGGCGGGCACGCCCGCCGCCGGTGACCGCCGACGGCGTGGCGGCCGGTACGGGGACCACGGTTGTGCGTTCCGGGGACGTCGGGTCCTGCGGAATTCTGCTTGAGGAGGACAGGCGTGGGCGACATTGGAGCGATCGCGGCGCTGATCGCGGCATCCGCGTTCGCGGTGCTGGTGCTCATCCTGACGCTGCCCATCCTGCGGCTGCGGCACACGGTTGACGCCACCACCCGGATGATCAACGATCTCAACGATCGGACCGCGCCGCTGCTCGGCGACGTGAACACGACGGTGAAGAACGTCAACACGGCGCTGGAGCAGGTGCAGACCTCCCTCGACGGCGTGAACCTCCAGCTGGCGAAGGTCGACACGATGACCAGCCACGCGCAGAACGTCACCGCCAACGTCGCCAACCTGGCCACCGTCGTCTCCGCCGCGGCCGCCAACCCGCTGGTCAAGGTGGCCGCGTTCGGCTACGGCATGCGTAAGGCCGCCGCGAGCCGCCGGCACGCCGAGACCGAGCGTGAGGTCCGCGACACCATCAAGCAGCAGCGACGGGCCGCGCGGCGCGGCAGTCACTGACCGGCCGAGGCACCAGGAGGGTAGCGAGACATGAGGCGTCTGTTCTGGCTCGGTATCGGAGTGGCCGTCGGTGTGATCGTGGTCCGCAAGGCGACCCGGACCGCCCAGGCGTACACACCGGCGGGCATCGCCGGCTCGGTGACGGAATCCGCTGGCGGCCTGGTCGAGTCGCTGCGTAACTTCGTGGAGGACGTCCGGATCGGGATGGCCGAACGCGAGCAGGAGATCCACCAGGCGTTCGCCCAGGGCGAGACGTTCGACGATCAGTTCGCCGAGCTGCGGGAAGACCCGCGGATCGGCGATCGAGACATCTTTCCGGAGGAACATCAGCGATGAAGACGGCGGAGATCAAGCGGCGGTACCTCGCCCATTTCGAGGCGAATGGTCACACTGTGGTGCCGTCCGCTCCGCTGCCCGCCATCAGCGACCCGAACCTGCTGTTCGTCAACGCCGGCATGGTGCAGTTCGTGCCGTATTTCCTGGGTCAGCAGACGCCCGCCTATCAGCGGGCGGTCAGCGTGCAGAAGTGCATCCGCACCCCGGACATCGACGAGGTCGGCAAGACCAGCCGGCACGGCACGTTCTTCCAGATGAACGGCAACTTCTCCTTCGGTGACTACTTCAAGGCCGGCGCGATCCCCCTGGCCTGGGATCTGGTGACGAAGTCGCAGGCCGATGGCGGTTTCGGGTTGGATCCGGAGCGGGTCTGGCCGACGGTGTACCTCGACGACGACGAGGCGTTCGAGATCTGGCGGTCCGTCGGGGTGCCGGCGGAGCGGATCGTGCGTCGGGGCAAGGCGGACAACTTCTGGTCGATGGGCATTCCCGGCCCGTGCGGTCCGTGCTCCGAGCTGTTCTACGACCGGGGTCCGGAGTACGGCCGCGAGGGCGGCCCGGCCGTCGACGAGGACCGCTACATGGAGTTCTGGAACCTGGTCTTCATGCAGTTCGAGCGGGGTCCGGGCACGACCAAGGACGACTACCCGATCCTGGGTGACCTGCCGGCGAAGAACATCGACACCGGCATGGGTCTGGAGCGGATGGCGTCGATCCTGCAGGGCGTCGACAACCTGTACGAGATCGACGAGGTCCGGCCGATCCTGGCGCGGGCGGCGGAGCTGACCGGTAAGCGGTACGGCGCGCACTCGGGGCACGTGGCGAGCGAGTCGCACCCGGACGACGTGCGGCTGCGGGTGATCGCGGACCACGTGCGGACGGCGTTGATGCTGATCGGCGACGGGGTGACCCCGAGCAACGAGGGTCGCGGGTACGTGCTGCGCCGGATCATGCGCCGGGCGATCCGGTCGATCCGGCTGCTGGGCTGGCAGGACCGGGCGTTGCCGGAGTTGCTGCCGGTGGCGCGGGACTGCATGGCCCCGTCGTACCCGGAGTTGGCGACCGACTTCGACCGGATCGCGGACTACGCGTACGCGGAGGAGGAGGCGTTCCTGTCCACCCTGCGGGCGGGCACGACGATCCTGGACACCGCGATCGCGGAGACCCGCACGGCGGGTGGCAGCTCCCTGTCCGGGGCGAAGGCGTTCCAGTTGCACGACACGTACGGCTTTCCGATCGACCTGACCCTGGAGATCGCCGCGGAGCAGGGCCTGACCGTCGACGACGAGGGCTTCCGCCGGTTGATGGCCGACCAGCGCACCCGGGCGAAGGCCGACGCGCAGGCCCGCAAGACCGGCCACGTCGACCTGTCGGCGTACCGGTCGGTGCTCGACGCGGGCGGCCCGGTGACGTTCACCGGCTACAGTGAGGTGTCCCGCGAGTCGACGGTGCGGGCGCTGCTCGGCGCGGACGGCCCGCGCCAGGCGGCCACCGAGGGTGACACCATCGAGCTGGTCCTCGACACGACCCCGTTCTACGCCGAGGGCGGTGGTCAGCAGCCCGACCAGGGCATGATCACCGTCGGCGGCGGGCAGGTCGAGGTGCTCGACGTCCAGCAGCCGGTGCCCGGCCTGATCGTGCACCGCGCCCGGGTGATCCGGGGTGAGGTGCGTGCCGGTGAGGCGGGTTTCGCCGAGATCGACACGACCCGGCGTCGGGCGATCTCCCGGTCGCACACCGCCACCCACCTGGTGCACCAGACCATGCGGAACTTCCTCGGCGAATCGGCCACCCAGGCGGGGTCGCTGAACGCGCCCGGCCGGCTCCGGTTCGACTTCAACACCCCGACGGGGGTGTCCCCGAGCGTTCTGCGTGACGTGGAGCAGCAGGTCAACGAGGTGCTGCTGGCCGACCTGGAGGTGCACGCCTTCATCACCTCGTTGGACGAGGCGCGGCGGATCGGCGCGATGGCGCTGTTCGGCGAGAAGTACGGCGAGGAGGTGCGGGTCGTCGAGGTGGGCGACTACGCCCGGGAGCTGTGCGGCGGCACGCATGTGGCCCGTTCGGCCCAGCTCGGCCTCGTGAAGATCCTCTCCGAGTCGTCGATCGGTTCCGGTGTCCGCCGGGTCGAGGCGCTGGTCGGCATGGACGCGTTCGGCTTCCTGGCCCGCGAGCACCTGCTGGTGTCCCGGTTGGCCGAGCTGTACCGGGTGCCCAACGACCAGGTCGCCGACCGGGTGGAGCAGACCGTCACCCAGCTTCGAGACGCGGAGAAGGAGCTGGAGAAGCTCCGCGCCCAGTTGGTGCTGGGCGGGGCGGCGGCGCTCGCGGCGCAGGCCAAGGACGTGCGCGGGGTCGCGTACGTGGGCACCGAGGCGCCGGAGGGTGCGGCCGGCAACGACGTGCGGACCCTGGCCCAGGAGATCCGCGGCAAGATCGACCCGGCGCGGCCGGCGGTGGTCGCGGTGGCCGCCCGGTCGAACGGCAAGGCGTCTCTGGTCGTCGCGGTCAACGCGGCCGCGCGCGGTCGGGGCCTGGCGGCCTCGGATCTGGTGAAGGCGGCGTTCTCCGGGCGCGGCGGAGGTAGCCCCGACCTCGCCCAGGGCGGTGGTCTGCCGGCGGCCGAGGCGCCGAACCTGCTGCTCACCGTCGAGAAGGCGATCACCGAGGCGTGATGAACGATCACTGTCGGTCAGGGCGGGCCATTCGGCCCGCCCTGGTTCGTACCCGCCCGGTGGTGACCGTCGGTGGCTGAGCTGACGCGTGGTGTACGACTGGGGGTCGACGTCGGTCAGGTGCGGGTGGGGGTGTCCCGCTCGGATCCGGACGGGATCCTGGCAACTCCGCTGGTCACGCTCGCTCGTGACCTCACCGCGGCGCCGGACACGGTGCCGAGTGATGTCGCCGAGTTGGCCGCGTTGGTGGCCGAACATGAGGCCGTCGCGGTTGTCGTCGGCCTTCCGGTCAATCTCGCGGGTAAACACGGCCCGGCGGCGGTCCACGTGAAGGCGTACGCTGACCGACTGGTCGATGTGATAGCGCCCGTCCCGGTAACGCTCACTGACGAGAGGATGTCGACAGTGGTGGCTTCTCGTAGGCTTGCCGAGCGTGGCGTCCGAGGTAAGCGTCAACGTGCGGTTGTCGACCAGGCGGCCGCGGTGGAGATTCTGCAGAGCTGGCTGGACGCGCAGCGGAGGCGGACGTAATGATCGACGATCTGGACCTTGGGTTCGACGAGCCGGAGCGGGGGGAGAAGGGTCGGCACCGGCGCGGCTTTCGTAAGCGCAACGGCAAGTCCGGTGGTGGCCGGGGCAAGACATTCCTGGCGTTGTTGATGGCGCTGGTCCTGTTGGGCAGCATCGGCGGCGCGGCGTTCTACGGTTTCGACCGGATCCAGAACTACTTCGTCACCCCCGACTACGACGGTGCCGGGTCGGGTGAGATCACCGTCGAGATCAAGAACGGTGCGCTGCTGGCGGACATGGCCGACGCCCTCGTCGCGGCCGACGTGGTGAAGAGCCAGAAGGCGTTCATCGAGGCGGCCGAGGCCAACTCGCGCAGCAAGAACATCCAGCCGGGCACGTACAAGCTGCGCAAGCAGATGAGCGGCGAGAGCGCCGTCACCGCGATGCTCGACCTGAAGAACAAGATCGTCAACGGCCTCACCATCCCCGAGGGCCGTACCGCGAAGAACATCTACAAGCTGCTCTCCGACAAGACCAAGATCCCGGTCAAGGAGTTCGAGGCCGCCGCGAAGGACCCGGAGGCGCTCGGCGTCCCGGACTGGTGGTTCAAGCGTGATGACGGCAAGAAGATCGTCAAGTCCGTCGAGGGCTTCCTCTTCCCGGACACGTACGAGATCCCGCCGAAGGCCACCGCGGAGAGCATCCTCAAGCTGATGGTGGACAACTTCCTCTCGGTGACCGGTGAGATGAAGTTCGCCGACCGGGTGCAGAAGGAACGGGGCGGCATCAGCCCGTACGAGGCGCTGATCGTGGCGTCGTTGGCGCAGGCCGAGGCGGGCAACAAGGACGACCTCGGCAAGGTCGCCCGGGTCGCCTACAACCGGGCGTACGGGGATTTCCCGTGCAACTGCCTGGAGATGGACGTCACCGTCAACTACTACCTGGAATCGATCGGGAAGCCGACCAAGTCGTCCAAGCAGATGACCGAGTCGGAGCTCAACGACCCGAAGAACCCGTACAACCGCAAGTTGCCGGGAATGATCCCGACTCCGATCAACAATCCGGGCAAGGACGCACTCGAAGGGGCGATGGACCCGCCGACCGGTAAGTGGGTCTTCTTCGTGGCGGTCGACAAAGAGGGTCACTCGGAGTTCGCCGAGACGCCCGAGCAGCACGAGCGCAACAAGGCCAAGGCCAGGGAGGCCGGCATCATCTGACCGGTCCCGATGGAGCGTCACAAGGCTCCCTTCCCGCCGACCAGAAATGTGCTCGGGTCGGGGAAGGGAGCCTTTACCGTGACGCGGTCAGGGCACCATTGTCAGTGACTCGTGCCCGTCCAGGAACCGGTGCGCGGGTTCAGGAACGTCCACACGCCGTTGCTGTTCTGCTTGCGCAGGGCGAAAGTGCGGTTGTAGCCGTAATAGAAGTAGCCGGTCTGGGTGCTGGTGTCGTAACCGGTGTTCCGGTTGACCGCTCCGTACGCCTCGCCCCAGGTCTGCGGGCCGACCGAACCGTCGACGCCGATGTTCATCACGTCCTGCCAGGTCCGGGTCTTGGCGGCGGTGTTGGAGCCGAACTCGCCGTCGATGAAGCTGGTGCCGACGCTGCCGCTGAGGTCGTCGGCCCAGATGATGGCCTGCCAGAGCCGAACGATGTTGCCGGCCCGCACGCAGGAGCTGGAATTGCACAACTGGTGGTTGTCGGACCAGCTGCCCGCTGCCGGGTCGGCCTTGGCGGGCGCGCCGATCATCAGCGAAAGGCTGAAGACCGCGGCGATTGCGATAAGGGCACGCAGAATGCGTTTGTTCAAAGGTTCCCCCCATTTTCCAGATCGGTCGTGCCGTCGCCGGAATGCTTTCACTCCCATCGATGGCCGTCAAGCGATGGTCCGGCCTCCGAACGTCGTGGAAGGCTGCGGTTCTCTGGTGGCCCGGCCCGCCTGCTGGGTACTGTCGATCCGAGTTCCCCGGGAAGGGCGGAGAGTGATGCGGAACACGGCAGGAGCCCTGGGTGGTGCGGGGTGATCGAGGTGACCCGCAGGGCCGCGGTGGTGGGAAAGCCGATCGCGCACTCCCTCTCCCCAGTGATCCACACCGCCGGTTACGCCGCCGCCGGGCTGACCGGGTGGTCGTACACCCGGGTCGAGTGCGCGGCGGCGGAGCTGCCGGATCTGGTCGCCCGCCTGGGGCCGGAGTGGGCCGGGTTGTCGGTGACCATGCCGGGCAAGGAGGCGGCGCTCGCCGTGGCCGACGCCGCGTCGCCGGTCGCCGCCGCCGTCGGCGCGGCCAACACGTTGGTACGCCGTCCGGACGGCTCCTGGTATGCCGACAACACCGACGTCGCCGGGATGGTGCGGGTGCTCACCGACGCCGGGGTGGGCGCGGGTGCCGCCGTGACGGTGCTCGGCGCGGGTGGGACGGCGCGCGCCGCGTTGGCCGCCGCGGCACAGCTGGCCTGCCCCGCGGTGACGGTGGTGGCCCGCCGACCGGAGGCGGTCGACGAGCTGCGGCCGGTGGCCGACGCCCTGGGTGTCGTACTGACCCCGGCCGGCTGGGCCGACGCGCACCACCACCTGTCCACCGCCGACCTGGCGGTCTCGACCGTGCCGAAGGGGGTCGCCGACCCGCTGGCTCCGGCGGCGTCGTGGTGTGCGGGGACGGTGCTCTTCGACGCGATCTACGACCCGTGGCCGACGCCGTTGGCCGCCTCCGCCGCTGCGGCCGGCCTGCGGCTGGTGTCCGGTTTGGACCTTCTGCTGGCGCAGGCGGTCGGTCAGTTCGAGCAGTTCACCGGGGTGACCGCCCCGGTCGAGGCGATGCGGCGAGCGCTGGGAGAGGCGACGTCGGTCGATTTCCTTAGCTGACGGTTAAGACGCGCTTACGGAAAACTGTCCTTCCGGCGACCTGCCCTGGTCATCGATACGCTGCTCACCGTTACGGACGCAGACACAGGGAGTTTCCTTGACCAGGCACGGACTGCACCGCATCACCCGGTTCCGCTCCGGGCCCCGGCGCAAGGCGATCGCCATCGGCGTCATCGGCGGATCGGTGGTGGCCGGCATCGTGGCCACCATGATGCCGCTGCTGGCCAGCGACGACTTGTCGATCCGGGCGGCGGCGGACACCACCGCGACCATGGTGTCGCAGGACGGCGACAACTCCGTCAAGACGACGGTGGCCACCTGTGCGACGCGCTGCGACGGCAACCCGCGTGGCGGTCGCCAGGCGGTCGTCGAGTTCGCGGTGACCACGATCCCGGCCGCCGCGGTGAACGTCCGGGCGACGCTGCGGATGCACGCCTGGCAGCAGTTCGCCGCGACCGTGACGGCCCACGCGTCACCGCTGAGCGCCCGCGAGGCGCGGCCGGCCCTGGGCCCGGCGGGCGACCTGCTGGACAGCGTGAACGGTGTGTCCAAGGGCTTCAACGAGTGGGACGTCTCCAAGCTGGTCACCGGCAACGGGGTCTGGACGGTCTCGCTGGTCCAGTCCGGCCTGGAGAGCCGGATCTACTGGGCGTCGGTCGAGAACCGCAGCCCGGATCTCCGCCCGAGCCTGACGATCAGCTACGACCTCGGGTCCCGGCCGTCAGCGCCGCCGACCACCCGGCCCGCGCCGACGCCGAGCGCCTCGCCGACCACCGCCGCGCCGAAGCCCTCGCCGACCGTGACACCGACCCGGACGGCCACCCCGAGCGCGAGCGGCACACTGCCGACCGGGAAGTGCGGGTCCGTGTCGGACAAGCTCGTCCCCTCCTGCGGGGCCTGGTGGGGCATGTACTCGCCCGCCGGTGCGGCCGGCGGCTGGGACCACGGCAAGGCCGTATCCGACGTCGAGGCGCAGGTCGGCCGCAAGTTCGACATCGTGCACCGCTACCACGACTTCTCCAACACCGGCAGCAACGGCGCCTTCCCCGACATGTACGAGCAGCAGCAGATGCGCGAGGGCCGGCTGATGTTCTTCGCCTGGGAGTCCCGGAACTTCTCCACCGGCACCACCCTGAAGTGGTCCGACGTCTACAGCGGCCGGCAGGACGAGACGATCGACGCGGTCGCGGGCCGCATCCGCGCCGCCGGGGTGCCCGTCTTCATGGGCTTCGACCACGAGCCCGAGGACGAGCCGAACAAGGGCAGCGACGCCGACTTCGTCCGGGCCTGGCGCTACGTCCACGAACGGTTCGCCAGGGCCGGTGCGAGCAACGCGGTCTGGGTCTGGACGATGATGGGCTGGTCCGGGCACTACTCGCGCTACGCCGGGCTGTACCCCGGTGACCAGTACGTCGACTGGGTGGCCTACGACCCGTACAACTTCCACGTCTGCAACGGCAGCACGGTGTGGAAGAGCCCGAGCACGACGGTCGGCGGCTTCTACCGCTGGCTGGACGACAACGGCATCGGCGCCGGCAAGCCACGGATGCTCGCCGAGTTCGGCACCAACTTCGACGCCGCCGACCCGGGCGCCAAGCAACGCTGGTTCCAGGAGTTCCCGGCGGCGCTGAAGGCGCACCCGAAGATCAAGGCAGCCATCTACTTCAACTCCGCAGGCATGACCAGCCGCACGCCGACCTGCGACATGACGATGAACCACGACGCCGCGGCGGTCGCCGGCTTCGCGAAGGCCGGGCAGGACCCGTACCTGCGGCAGCCCACCGGAGGGAGCCGCTGACGCTCACCACGACGCGCTGACGGAACGCCGTTCGCCGGAGGTCGGTCCCGTCCGACCTCCCGGCGTTCTGTCGGCTAGCGGATTGAGGCACCGCCCAATCGGCGGATTTTGTTAACCAGGCTGGACGAGGCACGCTACCTCGGGTTCTCATCCAATCTGGAGGCGCAGCGTGCCCAAACTCTCGCACTTGTGGCGTTTCGCAGGACGACGTCGTGCTCGGGCGGGGGTGGTCGCGTTGGCGATCGTCGCCGCGGTTCTCGGCGTGCCCACCACCTCGTCGGCCGCGATCGTGCCGGTCCCGGAGACGGCGACCCTGGTGTCGGCGAACCCCGCCGACACGACCCCGCACGCCCGAGACGGTGAGACCCGCGCGTTCGCGCAGGTGGGTAACACGGTCTTCGTCGGCGGCAGCTTCACCCAGCTCCGGCAGACCGCTGCCTCCGCGTGGGTGACGCAGCGCTACCTCTTCGCGTACGACCGGACCACCGGGACCATGTCCACCACCTTCCTGCCGGTGCTCGACGGTGCGGTCAACACGCTCATCGCCGGCCCCGGCGGCACGCTGATCGTGGGCGGTGCCTTCAAGAACGTCAACGGCGTCTCGCGGAAGAACCTGGTCGCGCTCGACCCGTCGACCGGCGCGATCATCGACAGCTGGGTCGGGCGCTCCGACGGTGGCACGGTCCGCGACCTGGCGCTGCACGGCAACTGGTTGTACGTCGCCGGCGCGTTCAACTGGCTCAACGGCACCGCGCACGTCGGCCTCGGCCGGCTCAACGCGACCACCGGCGCGATCGACCCGAGTTTCGTCATCGACGCGACCGTCGGGCGGCACGGCACCACGTCGTACGTCTGGACCATCGACGTCGCGCCGGACGGCGACACGCTCGTCGTCGGCGGCAACTTCACCCTCGTCAACGGCCTGGCCCGCAACCAGATCGCGCTGGTGGACGTCTCCGCGACGCCCACGCTGATCGACTGGAGCAGTGAGAAGTTCGTCGCGCCGTGCGCGTCGCCGGCGACCTTCGTGCACTACGTGCAGGACGTGAAGTTCGGCGGCGACGGCACGTGGTTCGTGGTCGGCACGAACGGCGGCGGCGGCTGGCCGGCGGCGTACTGCGACGCGCTGGTCCGCTTCGAGACCGCCGCCCGGGGCAGCGGCCAGATCGCCACCTGGGTCGACTTCACCGGCAACGACACCATCACCTCGGTCGAGGTCGCGGACAACGTGATCTACCTGGGTGGGCACTTCCGCTGGCTCAACAACCCGAACGCCAGCGACAACGCGGGCAACGGCGCGATCGACCGGCTCGGCATCGCCGCCGTGACCCCCGCGACCGGCATGCCGGTGAACTGGAACCCGCGGCGCAGCGGCAGCGCCTCGATGCCCTCGGGCACCAGCAACTGGGGCTCCTCGGTGCCGGTGCTCTGGCGCGGGTCGGACGGCCTCTACTTCGGGCACAACTCCGACGGCATGGGCGAGGAGTACCACGGTCGGCTCGGCATGTTCCCGCTCTCCGGCGGGCGGACCTTCACCCCGAAGAACCCGCCCACCGACACCACCGGCAACCTCTACGTCAACACCGCTCCGGGCACCCTGGCGAAGGTGCCGTTCGACGGTGCCGCGTTGGGCACCCCGGTCACGGTGAGCCAGCCCGCGTACACGTCGGCCGGTGCGACCTGGCGGGTGGACGACCGGATCTACTGGTCGCACACGGTGGCCGGCACCCCCACCGGCAGCCGGATCGACGTGTCGCTGTTCAACGGCGGGGCGATCGGCTCTCCGTGGGAGGCGTCCGGCTACAACGACTGGTACAACCCGGCGTTGCTGACCGGGGCGTTCTTCCTCGACGGCCGGCTCTACTACACCCGTAGCGGGGCGAACAACCTCTACTACCGCTACTTCGAGATCGACGGCAACTACCTCGGCGCCACCGAGTTCACCCTGCCGACGACGGGCGTGACCTGGTCCACGGTGCGTGGCATGGCGTGGGTGGGCGGCCGGATCGTCTACGGTGCCACTGACGGTTCTCTGCGGAGTGTGCCGTTCGACCCGACCGCCGCGCCGACCGCGGCGGTCAACGGTGCCGGGGCGACTGTGATCACCACGGCGACGCCCGAGTTGTCCTGGTCTACCCCATCGACATTCTTCTCCGTACAGTAACGGTCAACCGTTCGTAACGAAGCATCGGTAGATTGTTCACGTTGGGCCGGTGGCGGTGGTGTACCCGCCGCCGGCCCCACGATGTGGGGAGGATCGTTGCTCGGCGCCGCTGGCATCCGTAAAAGACGCGCGGTGCGTCTCGTCTTCGCGGTCAAGCGCGGCTGGTACCAGCTCCGCTATCGGCGGTTGACGCTCGGCCGGGACGTGGAGATCCGTGGTCGGATCCGGCTGCGTCGCGGGGTACGGGTGACCATCGGCGACCGCACCCGGTTGAACAAGCTCGTCCGCTTCGCGGGCCCCGGCGAGGTACGCGTCGGGGCCGACTGCCTGCTCAACGCCACCTGGATCGGCACCTGGACGTCGGTGACCGTCGGCGACCGGTGCCTGTTGTCAGACTGCGAACTGCTCGACAACGACTTCCACAACCTGCCGCCCGCGCAGCGGCACGACCCGCCCGGCCCGGCCACCCGTGCGCCCATCGTCCTGGAGGACAACGTGTGGGTCGGCGCGCATGCGCTGGTGCTGAAGGGCGTGCGGGTCGGCCGGGACAGCGTCGTCGGTGCGGCCACTGTCGTCCGCACCGACGTACCCCCCGGTGTCGTGGTCGTCGGCAATCCTCAACAGACGGTGAAGAAGTTCCATGACTGATGCGACGCCCGGCCCCTGGCCCCCGGAAGGTTCGTCCTCCACGGCACCCGGCACCGTGACACTGACCGACCTGCTGCGGGTGCCGCTGCACCGGTTACGGCTGGTGGCGGCGGTGGCGATGGTCGGTCTGCTCGCCGCGCTGGGCTACGTGCTGCTGGTGCCGGCGGCGATGAGCGCGAGCGCCGTGGTGGCGGTCCGGCCGGTGGTCACCGACGCGTTCACCCCCAGCGGCGCGGGCGCCGACCGCGCGGTCAACATGAACGTGGAGAGCGGCATCGCCACCGGCACCGAGGTGGTGCAGCGGCTCGCCGACTCCGCCGGCGGTGACCCGCGCGACATCCGCAACGCGCTGGAGGTCGAGGTGCCCACCGGCGGGCAGATCCTGCGCTTCACCTATCAGGCCGGTGACGCGCAGCGGGCGGTGCAGAGCGCCAACATGGCGGCTCAGGCCTACCTGGACGTCCGACGCACCATGTACGAGCAGCAGCGCGCCGAGATGCTGCGGTCCTACGACGCCAGCATCACCAAGGTCGTCGCCCAGCAGGCCGCGCTCCAGAAGCGGGCGAGCACCGTCAAGGACACCGCCGCCGGTGACGCGGTGGTCGCCGAACTGGCCGGGATCAACAACCAGCTCACCCAGCTCAACGCCGCCCGCACCGAGATCGCCGCGGTCGACGTCAACCCCGGCTGGGTCACCCAGACCGCCGAGAAGGCACTGGTCACCTCCGCCGGGCACCGACCGCTCTACCTGGTCGCCGGTCTGCTCGGCGGCGCGCTGATCGGCATCGTGCTGGCGTACGCCTGGGAGTCGACCGACCGCCGGGTCCGCTCGGTCGTCGACGGCCGGGACGCCACCGGCCTGCCGCTGCTCGGCACTGTGCGTCGACCGCCGCTGCGCGGCAGCCCACGGGCGGTCGACGCCGACATCCGGTACGTGGCGATGGCGGTCGCCGAGCGGGTCCGTCAACCGGCCCGGGTGGCACTGGTCACCGCCCGGGAGGACGCCACCCCGCTCACCGCCGGGCTCGCGGTGGCGCTCGCCGCCGACGGTCGTGAGGTCTTCGTCGCCGACGACAACGGGCGCGTCGAGCGGCTGCGCGCCGCCGTGCTCGCCGACCGGGGGCGGCTGCCGATCGACCCGTCCCGGCCGCTGGTGCCCAAGCCCCGCCCGGCCGGCAGCACCTCGACAGTCGCCGGGGGCGCGGACGGCGCGGCCACCCGCCGACCCTCCCCGCACCCGCCCGGCGCCCGCCCGTCCACCGACCCGGACGCCACCCTGACGTTGCCGCGGGTGGCGTCGGCCCGTCCGGAGAACGGTCGGGTCGCCGACCCGGACGAGGTGACGGTGGGCGTGGGCAGCGTCCGGTTCGGCACCTGGCGGCAGGGCGCGGACCACGGCCTGGTGCTGTTCAACGCCCCACCGGCGGAGTCCGACGAGCGCGGCGTCGCGGTCGCCCGGCAGGGCAGCGCGGTGGTGGTGGTGGAACGGGACCGCACCCGGCAGAGCGACCTGCGTCGACTGGTGGAGCGGCTGCGGGCCGCGGGCGTCACCCCGCTGGGCTTCGTGCTCACCCGCAACGGCCGGGCCTGAGCGTGTCGGTCACCCGCGCCCCGGCGACCGAGCCACCGCCCGGAGGCGATCCGGTCGCGGCCGCCCCGGCGCCCCGGCCCGCGCCGCCCCGGCTGCCGCTCTGGCCGTTGTGGCTGATGTTCGGCCTGGTGCCGCTCTGGTGGCTGCTCGGAGCGTTCTACCTCGGGTGGCCCCTGCTGGGCGCGCTGCTGTTGGCGTTGCTGTTCACCCGGGGGCGGGTGCCGCTGCCACCGGCGGTGGGCATCTGGCTGCTGTTCCTCGCCATCGTGCTGGTCAGCGCCACCCAGCTCGCATCTCCCGCGTCGCTGCTGACGTTCGCCCTGCGCCTGGCCTTCTACCTGACCGCGCTGGTGGTCGGGGTCTACGTCTACGCCGCCGCCCGGGAACGGGCCGGTCTGGTGGCGGTGCTCACCCCGCTCTGCGCGTTCTGGTTCGGGTTGGTGGCGCTGGGTTGGCTCGGGGTGCTGGTGCCCCGACTGGCGATGACCACCCCGATGGAGGTGCTGCTACCCGGCGGGGTGGCGGGCACCCCGTTCATCCAGGACATGGTGCACCTGACCACCGCGGAGTACAGCGCCCGTTCGCTGAACCCGATCTACCGTCCGGCCGCGCCGTTCGCGTACACCAACAACTACGGCAGCGCGTACGCGATGACGCTGCCCTGTGTGGTGGCGTACGCGATGCTGCGCCGGCAGGGGGTGCTGCGCTGGGCGCTGCTGGCGTCGTTGCCGCTGTCGCTCGCACCGGCGTTCCTCACCCTCAACCGAGCGATGTTCCTCAGCCTCGGCGCCGGGCTGGCGGTGCTCGGGGTGCGGGCCAGCCTGCGCGGCAACGTCCGGGTCGCCGCGTCCATCGTCGGGGTCGTGGTGATCGGGGCGTTGGCCACGTTGTTCATCCCGATCACCGACCTGATCAGCCAACGGGTCGACTCCAGTGACACCAACACCGACCGGCTGTCGCTCTACACGGAGGTGATCCGCCGGGTGCAGGAGTCGCCGTGGCTGGGTTACGGCGCGCCGGTCAACGTCGACACGGTGTCGGCGGCCGCGCCGATCGGCACCCAGGGTCAGCTGTGGATGGTGTTGTTCAGTCACGGCGTACCCGCGCTCGTCTGTTTCCTGGCCTGGTTCGTGGCCGCCGCGGTGATCTGCGCGCGGGCGACCTCGGCGGCCGGGCAGTGGTTGGCGGTGGTGCCGGTGGTCTGCCTGGTGCAGATCCCGTTCTACGGCATGGCGAACCAGAACCTGGCCGTCGCGTTCTTCGCCGTCGCCTTCGCGATGGCGCTCAGCGAACGGGAACGGCTGACCCGGTCGGCCGGGCCTCGCCCACCGGCCCGGCGCGACGTGGCGGTGCCCGCATGACCGCCGCCACCCGACCCCCGGCCGTCCCGGACGAGCCGGTCGCCGCGACGGCGGCGGACGCGGGTTCCGCGGAGACCCGCCGCAGCGCGCGCAGCGGTGTCGCCGGGCTGCTCGGCGCGGCCACCAGCGGGCTGTTCGGGTTCGTGCTGGCCGTGGTCATCACCCGGGGGTACGGCACGACCGGCTCGGGGGCGTTCTTCGCCGCGATCGGGGTGGTCACGGTGGCCACGGCGGTCTGCACGCTCGGCGCGGAGACGGGTCTGATGTGGGCGCTGCCCCGGCGGGCCCTCGGGGCGCGCGGGGACGCGGCCCGGATGCTCCCGGTGGCGCTGATCCCGCCGCTGCTGGCCGGCTTCCTGGTCGCCGGCGCAGGTGTGCTGGTCGCCGACGCGCTCGCGCCCCGGTTGCTCGGCGGCTCCGGCGCGAGCGGCGAGGCGCTGCTCACCGTCACGTTCGCGGCGATGCCGGTGGTGGTCGCGATGACGCTGCTGCTGGCCGCGCTGCGCTGTGTGCGACCCATCCGGGCGTACGTCGGGGTGCAGTTCTTCCTGTTGCCGGTCGCCCGCCCGGTGCTGGTGGGCGCCGCCGCGCTGGCCGGTGGTGGCCTGCTCGCCGGCATGACCGGCTGGTTGGTGCCGGCGGCGTTGGCGCTGCTGGCCTGCCTCACCCTGGTCGCCGGTCCGCTCGGGCTGGGCCGGGGCGCGACCCTCGCGCCGAGGCGTTCGGACTGGTCGGCGTTCTGGCGGTTCGCGTTGCCCCGGGCCGCCTCGGCGGCCATCGACGCGGGCAGCATGTGGGTGGGTGTGCTGCTCACCTCGGCGCTGGCCGGGCCGGCCGACGCGGGTGTGTTCGGTGCGGTCGGCCGGTACGTGCTGGCCGGTCAACTGGCCATGCAGGGGCTGCGGGTGGCGGTGTCGCCGCAGTTGTCCCGGCTGCTCGGTCGCGGCGAGCGTGCGGCGGCGGCGGCCGTGCACCGGCAGTTGACCACCTGGGGGCTGGTGCTGTCCTGGCCGGTGTACCTGCTGCTCGCGGTGTTCGCGTCGGCCTTCCTGCACCTGTTCGGGCCGGAGTTCACCGCCGGGGTTCCGGCGATGACGGTGTTGGCGCTGGCGATGCTCGTCAACACCGGGGTGGGCAACGTGCAGAGCCTGCTGTTGATGGGCGGGCGCAGCGGGTTGCACCTGGTGGCCACCGTGGCCGGGTTGACGATGACGGTGTCGTTGGGCCTCTGGCTGATTCCCGAGCACGGCGCCACGGGCGCGGCGGTGGCGTGGGCCGCCGGCATCGCCACCGAGAACCTCACCGCGGCGGGGTTCGCCCGCTCGGTGGTCCGGGAGCGGCTGTTCGACGCGGCGATGGTGAAGGCCGCCGCGGTCACGGTCGCCGGGGTGGGGCTCGCCGCCGCCGCCGGTGTGGTGGCGGGCGGTCGTGACCTGCCCGGCCTGGCGGTGGCGCTGGCGGTGCTGGTGGCCGGCTGCGTCGGCATGTTGACGTTGCCCCGGGTGCGCGCCGGCATCCGGGGGACCATGAGGCAGATCCGTGGAGGGGATGGGGCGGCCACGGCCGCCGACCCTGCCCCGGCATCGACGAGAGGCAGGTGAGGTCCGTCGTGGCGTCCATCCGTGACCGGGTGAAGCAGTTGGTGCCGACCCAGGTGACCACCCGGGTGAAGGAGTCGCTCGTCGACTACGGGGTACGCACCAGTGATCGCCGGCCGCTGCCGGATTTCCTGATCATCGGCACCAAGCGGGGCGGCACCACCTCCCTGTGGAACTACCTCATCCAGCATCCGCTGGTGCCCCGGCTGTTCCCCGCGTGGAACACCAAGTCGGCGCACTACTTCGAGGAGCACTGGGGTCGCGGCGAGGCGTGGTACCGCTCGCACTTCCCGACCGAGCGGCAGCGGGACGCCCTGGCCCGGCGGCACGGCGGGCCGGTGCGCGTCGGTGAGGCCGCCCCGTTGTACATGTTCCACCCGCTCGCCGCGCAGCGGGTCGCCGCGCTGATGCCGACGGTGAAGCTGATCGTGCTGCTGCGCGACCCGGTCGAGCGGGCGTACTCGCACTGGAAGGAACGCCGCACCCACGGCATCGAGCCGCTGGACTTCGCCGCCGCGCTGGCCGCCGAGCCGGAGCGCACGGCGGGGGAGCGGGAGCGGTTGATCGCCGAGCCGGAGTCGTTCAGCGAGGCGTACGACTGGTACACGTACCGGGCCCGGGGGCGCTACCTGGAGCACCTGGAGCCGTGGCTGGAACGCTTCGACTCCGAGCAGATCCTCTTCCTGCCCAGCGAGGGCCTGTACCGCGACTCCCGCGCGACCTACCGGCGCACCCTCGACTTCCTCGGGCTGCCGGCGTACGACCTGCCCGACTTCAAGGTCTACAACGACCGGCGTTCGGCGCCGTTGGAGCCGTCGGTGCGGGCCGAGTTGACCGACTACTACCGGCCGTACAACGACGCGTTGCGTCAGCGCCTCGGGCTGGACCTCGACTGGGCGGACCGGGCGGCGTGACGACGCGGGTGGGCCCGGACGCCGACCCGCGCTCGCGGGTGGACGGTCTGGGCTGGGTGAGCCGCGCGGTCTTCCCGGACGACCGGGTGGGCCTGACCGTGGGTGTTGCCCCGCCGGCCGGTCACCGGCAGGTGGCCCGGTACGCGGTGGTGCCGTCGGTCGCCCGGGCCCGATTCCTGGTGCCGCTGGGCGCGCCCCGGGCCGGGGCGGCGTCGCTGCTGGCGTACAACGCGTTGCGGCCACCGAAGGTGCGTGCGGTGCGGGCGGCGCTGGGTGGGTTGGCCCGGTTCGGTCCGGTGGGGCTCGCGGCCTTCCCGACGCTCACCGTCTCGGTGCCCGAGGGGGTGTCGGCGGCCGAGGTGCTGCTGACCGAGCGGCTCGCCGCCGACCTGGGTGGCACGCCGCTGCTGGCCGCGTGCGGGGTCCGGCCGCCCGACCCGAACGGCAAACCGACCCTGCAACTCTTCACCGTCGACGGTCGTCCGCGTGGCTACGCGAAGATCGGCTGGAACGACGCGACCCGTGCTCTGGTCACCGCGGAGGCGGCGGCCCTGCGCGCGCTCGGCGGGGTGACCGGCGTGGCGGACCACCCGACGCCGCCGAGGCTGCTCACCGAGACGGCGTGGGCGGGTCAGGTGGTCGCGGTGATCGAGCCGTTGCCGCCGGCGGTACGCGGTGTACCGGTAGACGAGCCACCGCGGATCGCGGCGCTGCTCGCCGTCGCCCGCCGCGGCGCCCCGGCGGGTACGCCCCGACCACTGGCCGGGTCGACCTTCCTGGCCCGGTTGGCCGGGCTGGCCGCCCGGGCCGCCGCGGTCGAGCCGGCCGGTGCGCGGGCTGTCGACGCGGTCGCCGCGTTGGCCCGCCGGCACGGCGACACCGGTGTGGAGTTCGGCCACTGGCACGGTGACTGGGTGCCGTGGAACCTGGGCCGGCACGCCGGCCGGTTGGTCGCCTGGGACTGGGAACACAGCGCCCCGGACGTGCCGGTCGGCTTCGACCTGGCGCACGACGCGTTCCAGCGGTCGTTGGTGCTGCGGGGGGAGCCGGCCGACGCGGCGGCGTCGGCCGTCGACGGGTACCTGGGTCTGCACGGCGAGCGGCTCGGCCTCGACGCCGCGCAGCGCCGGCTGGTCGCCGACGCGTACCTGGTGGAGATGTGGTTGCGCACGTGGCGGCTGGCGGACGCGGGTGCGGGCTGGAACCCGGCGCTGCATCCCGCACTCTTGGATGTCATCGAGAAACGACATAGCGGCTGATCCGGGGGAATCACGACGTCGGGGGTACGTCGTAGAGTGACGACGAAATCGCAGGTGGTGATGACGATCGATGGACCTCGGACGATCGGTGTGCCCGAAGGTTCGATGTGGAGATCGACATCTCGTCCGGTCGCGCTATTCAACGACCGGAGAACGTGTGATCTGCTTCTGCGTGGCGTGAACTGAAATTCCAAGCGAACTTGTGGGGAGTCGCGTGGACACGAAGAACGATGACGGTGCGGAGCCGGTGCTGCTGCTGGTCGGTTCCAGCGGCGGCCACCTGGCCCAACTACTCGCCCTGCGGTCCTGGTACGAGCAGTGGCGGCGGTGCTGGGTCACCTTCGACACCCCGGAGGCGCTGTCCCTGCTGGCCGGTGAGGACCTGGTGCCGGCGCACCACCCGACCACCCGTAACGTGCCGAACCTGCTGCGCAACGCGCTGCTGGCCTGGCGGGTGCTGCGGGCGCGGCGGGTCGCCGCGGTGGTCACCACCGGCGCCGGGGTGGCGGTCCCGTTCGTGGTGCTGGCCCGGCTGCGGCGCATCCCGACCGTCTACATCGAGGTGTACGACCGGATCGACACCCCGACCCTGACTGCCCGCCTCTGCCGCCCGTTCCTGTCCGCGATGCTCGTGCAGTGGGACGAGCAGCGCCGGCAGTACCCCGAGGCGACAGTCGTCGGGACGCTGCTGTGACGGGCGAGACGGGCACCGCCCGGCGTCGTCAGCCGCAGCCGCAGCCGACCGCCGAGGCGGCCCGCCTTCCCCGCCAGCGGGACAGTCAGTCGACGACCCAGGTCCGGGTGCTGGTCGCGGTCGGCACCGACAAGCACCCCTTCGACCGGCTCGTCGACTGGCTGGCGCAGTGGCACGCGCAGACCACCGCCCCGGTCGGGCTGACCGTGCAGCACGGCCACACCGCCGTGCCGCCGCTGCCCGGCGCGGTGCCGTTCCTCGGTCACGACGCGCTCCAGCAGGCGATGGCCGACGCCGACCTGGTGGTCTGCCACGGTGGCCCGGCGACCATCTTGGAGGCCCGCCGGCACGGTCACCTGCCCATCGTGGTGCCCCGCAACCCGGCGCGCGGCGAGCACGTCGACGACCACCAACTCCTGTTCGCCCGCCGTCTCGGCGCCGCCGGGCTGGTGGCGCTCTGCGAGACCCGGGAGGCGCTGCACGACGCGCTGACCGCCGGGCTGGCCGATCCGAGCCGCTACGCGGTGGCCACCGACCCGCAGGCACACGAGGCGCGACGGGCGGCGGTGGCCCGGGTCGGCCGGATCGTCGACGACCTCGTCGCCGGCTCGACCCCGCGCCTGTCCCGTTGGCGGGTCCGGTCCCGCCCGCGTCCGGACCCGAAGGAGACCTCCCGATGACCCCGCAGCCGAGCGTCAGCGTCGTGGTGCCCACCCGGGACCGTCCCGAGCTGCTGCGGGCAGCGGTGCGCGCGGTCCTGGGCCAGGATTACCCGGGCCCGATCGAGGTCGTCGTGGTGTTCGACCAGTCCACTCCGGACGAGTCGCTGACCGGCCTGGCGAGCGGCCCGGATCGGGCGGTGCGGGTGATCCGCAACGTCCGTACCCCGGGGTTGGCCGGGGCGCGCAACAGCGGCACCCTCGCGGCGCAGGGTGAGCTGGTCGCGTTCTGCGACGACGACGACGAGTGGCTGCCCGGCAAGCTGGCCGCCCAGGTCGACGCGCTCGCCGCCGACCCGGGATCCGAGTTCGTCTGTTGCGGCATCCGGGTCAGCTACGACGGCAGCACCGTCGACCGGGTGCTCGACAAGGAGCGGATCACCCTGGACGACCTGCTGCGCGACCGGATGACGGAGCTGCACCCGTCGACGTTCCTGATCCGCGCGACCGCGCTGCGCGACGGGTTCGGTCTGGTCGACGAGGAGATCCCGGGCAGCTACGCGGAGGACTACGAGTTCTTGCTCCGGGCCGCGCGCAGCGCGCCGCTGATCAACCTGCGGACGCCGTCGGTGCTGGTCCGCTGGCACAAGCGCTCGTACTTCGCGCAGCGCTGGGACACCATCTCCGAGGCGTTGCAGTGGTTGCTGCGGCGCTACCCGGAGTTCGCCACCCAACCGGCCGGTGCGGCCCGCGTCGCCGGGCAGATCGCGTTCGCCCAGGCCGCCTCCGGTGACCGGCGGGGCGCGCTGCGCTGGGCGCGCCGCACCCTGCGGAGCAATCCCCGCGAGCCGCGCGCCTACCTGGCCCTCGCCGTCGCCGGCCGGGTGGTCCGCGCCGACGCGGTGCTGCGCACCCTGCACAAGCGCGGCCGGGGGATCTGAGCTGCCGCCGCCCGGCCCGGCCGCGCGGGGGCGTCCGCAGGGCGGGACGCGCCGGGCGGCACGGCGGGGCGGCGACCGGGCGTGACAGACTGAGCACCGTGTTGCGTTGGCTGACTGCAGGTGAATCGCACGGTCCCGCCCTCGTCGCGATGCTGGAGGGGGTGCCGGCCGGCATCGAGGTGACCACCTCCGTGATCGCCGACGAGCTGGCCCGTCGGCGGCTGGGCTATGGCCGGGGCGCCCGGATGTCGTTCGAGCGGGACGAGGTCGAGCTGCTCGGCGGCCTGCGGCACGGCGTCACCCTGGGCAGCCCGGTGGCCATCCGGGTCGGCAACTCCGAGTGGCCGAAGTGGCAGACCGTGATGGCCGCCGACCCCGTCGACCCCGACGAGCTGGCCCGGCAGGCCCGCAACGCCCCGTTGACCCGACCCCGGCCCGGTCACGCCGACCTGGCGGGCATGCAGAAGTACGGCCACACCGACGCGCGGCCGATCCTGGAACGCGCCAGCGCCCGGGAGACCGCCGCCCGGGTCGCCGTCGGTGCGGTCGCCAAGGCGTTGATCCGCCAGGCTCTCGGCATCGAGATCGTCTCGCACGTCGTCGAGTTGGGCCCGGTGGCCGCGAAGCCGGGCCTGCGTCCGGTCCCGTCGGACGCCGCGCGCATCGACGCCGACCCGCTGCGCTGCCTCGACCCGGAGGCCAGCGCCCTGATGGTCGCCGAGGTCGACGCCGCGAAGAAGGCCGCCGACACCCTCGGCGGCGTGGTCGAGGTGTTGGCGTACGGGGTGCCGCCGGGGTTGGGCAGCCACGTGCAGTGGGACCGCAAGCTCGACGCCCGACTGGCCACCGCGCTGATGTCGATCCAGGCGATCAAGGGCGTGGAGATCGGCGACGGCTGGCAGCAGGCCCGGTCCCGTGGCTCGGAGGCACACGACGAGATCATTCCGTCGGCGACCGGCGTCCGCCGGGTCACCGACCGGGCGGGTGGCCTGGAGGGTGGCATCACCACCGGCGAGCCCCTGCGGGTCCGCGCCGCGATGAAGCCGATCTCCTCGCTGAACCGGGCCCTCTCCACAGTGGACGTCACCACCGGCGAGCCCGCCACCGCGATCAACCAGCGGTCCGACGTCTGCGCGGTGCCGGCCGCGGCCGTCGTCGCCGAGGCGATGGTGGCGCTGGTCCTCGCCGAGGCGGCCACCGAGAAGTTCGGCGGCGACTCGATCGCCGAGATCCGTCGCAACCTGGCCGGTTACCTCGACGCGCTGGTCATCCGCTGATGGCACCGGTCGTCGTCCTGGTCGGCGCGCCCGGCTGCGGCAAGACCACAGTCGGGCGGGCGCTCGCCGACACCCTCTCGGTGGAGTTCCGCGACACCGACGTCGACATCGAGCAGATGGCCGGCAAGCCGATTCCGGAGATCTTCATCGACGAGGGCGAGACTCACTTCCGTACCCTGGAACGGGCCGCGGTGGCCGCGGCGCTGGCCGGCGGCACGGGCGTGCTCGCCCTCGGCGGCGGCGCGGTGTTGGCCGAGGAGACCCGGGCCGCCCTGGTCGGGCACCGGGTGGTGCACCTCTCGGTCGAGTTGCCGGACGCGGTGAAACGGGTCGGGCTCGGGGCCGGCCGCCCGCTGCTGGCGATCAACCCGCGAGCCACCCTCAAACACCTGCTGGACCAGCGTCGGCCGCTCTACGCCGAGGTCGCCACCGAGACGGTGGTGACCGACGGCCGGACCCCGGCCCAGGTCGTCGCCGAGGTCGCCGCGCTGCTGCCCCGCTGACGCCCGCCCCGCCCCGACGGGGGCGGGGCTCAGGTGCGGGCGATCAGGTCGAGGACGTCGGCCAGGGCCTTCGGCTCGCTGAGCATCGGCCAGTGCCCGGTGGGCAGCTCGTGTAGCTGACCGTCGGCCAGGCCGGTGAAGAACGGGTGCTTCTCGTCGATCATCTGCCGGACCACGGCGAGCGGGAAGGTGCTGGCGACCAGCGCGGTCGGCACCTGACGGCCGCCGGTGCGGCGGACCGGGTCGGTGGCCGCGCGCAGCGGCTGCGGGGTGGCCCGGGCGCGCAGCGCCGCCAGCGTGGGCTCGTCCAGACCGGCCAGGTTGGTCGGGTCGGCGGTCGGATCCCAGGCCGGCGGTGGCAGCAGGGCACCGTCGCCGATCGCGGCCCGGAGCCGTTCCTGCTCCTCCGGCGGCACCGTGTCGAACTGCGCGGTGCCGTCCGGCAGCGGCCCGCTCTCCACGTAGACGACCCGGGCGATCCGGTCCGGGACGCGGTCGGCGGCCTGGGCGACCGGCATGCCGCCACCGGAATGCCCGACCAGCACCACGTCGTGCAGGTCCTCGACCTCGATCAGCCGGACGATGTCCGCGGTGTGCGTCTCCAGGCCGACCTCCGGCCCGGCGAGGTGGTCGCGCTCGGCCAACCCGGTCAGGGTCATCGGGTAGACCTCGTGGCCCTGCGCCCGCAGGGTCGCGGTCACCTCCCGCCATGCCCAGGCACCCAACCAGAACCCCGGAACCAGTACGAACGTCGCCATCTGTCGCTCCTTCTCTCGGTTACCGACAGACCGTACGATTGAATGCGGACATAATCCGCCCGGATTGAAGGAGTGGCCCGTGTCACATCCCGCCGGTCGGGTGCTGGCCCTCCTCGAGGTGCTGCAGGCCCGGCACCGCGCGACGGCCGCCGAGCTGGCCGGTTGGCTGGGCGTCGACGAGCGGACCGTGCGCCGCTACGCGGCCACCCTCGTCGAGCTGGGCATTCCCGTCACCGCCGACCGAGGCCGTTACGGCGGCTACCGGCTGCATCCCGGGTTCAAGCTGCCGCCGCTGATGCTCACCGACGACGAGGCGGTGGCCGTGCTGCTCGGCCTGGTCGTCGCCGAACGGGTCGGGCTCGCCACCGAGCAGCCGGCCACCGCCACCGCCCTGGCGAAGATCCGCCGGGTGCTGCCGGCGGCGCTCGCCGACCGGCTCGCCGCCGTACAGGAGCACCTCGGCTTCACCCTGCGTCGCCCGGGCAGGAGCGCGGGCCGGCGTCGGGCACCCTGCTCACCCTGGCCGCGGCGGCCCGGCACCGACAGCGGGTGGCGCTGGACTACCGCTCCTGGCGGGGCGAGCGTTCGCACCGGGAGCTCGACCCGTACGGGCTGGTCTTCCACGCCGGCCGTTGGTATGTCACCGGCCACGACCACCGGCGCGGGGAGGTCCGCGTGTTCCGGCTGGACCGGATCGGCGCCGTCACACCGGGCGAGGCGACGTTCACCGTGCCGGACGGCTTCGAGGCGGTCGCCTGGGTGACCCGGTCCCTCGCCGCTGTGCCGTACCAGCACGAGGTGGAGGTGCTGCTGGAGACCGACCTGGTCGCCGCCCGTCGCCGCATCCCGCCCAGCGTGGCCGAGTTGACCGCCACCACCGACGGGGTGCTGCTGCGGGCGCGGGCGGAGAGCCTGCCCGGGATGGCCGCGCTGCTCTCCGGTCTGGGCTGCCCCTTCACCGTGCGGCAGCCGGACACGCTGCGCGCCGCCGTGGCCGAGCACGCCCGTCGACTGGCGGACTGGGCCGCCCGGCCAGCAGGTGGACAGACACCGTCGCCGCGCCGCCCGCTGGACTAGGCTGCCGGCGATGGACGAGGTGACCCGGATTCCGGTCGGCGGCGAGCGGCCGTACGACGTGTTGGTGGGACGTGACCTGCTGGGCGCGCTGCCCGGCCTGCTGCCCGGGGCGAGTCGGGCGGCGGTGCTGCACACGCCCCCGCTCAAGGCGCTCGCGGACGCGGTCGGCGAGCGGCTGCGCGCCGCCGACGTCGAGCCGCTGCCGATCGAGGTGCCCGACGCCGAGTCGGGCAAGCAGATCGACGTCGCCGCCGCCTGCTGGGACCGGCTCGGGGAGGCCGGGTTCACCCGTACCGACGCGGTGGTCGGGGTGGGCGGCGGCGCGGTGACCGACCTGGCCGGGTTCGTCGCGGCCTGCTGGTTGCGCGGGGTGCGGTGGGTTCCGGTGGCGACCTCGCTGCTGGGCATGGTCGACGCCGCCGTCGGCGGCAAGACCGGCATCAACACGGCCGCCGGCAAGAACCTGGTGGGCGCGTTCCACCCGCCGGTCGGGGTGCTTGCCGACCTGGCCACCCTGGACAGCCTGCCCGCCGTCGACCTGGCGGCCGGGCTCGCCGAGGTGGTCAAGTGCGGGTTCATCGCCGACCCGGCGATCCTCGACCTGGTCGAGCGTGACCCGGCGGCGGCCACCGACGTGCGCGGGCCGGTGACGCGGGAGCTGATCGAGCGGGCGATCCGGGTCAAGGCCGACGTGGTCGCCGGTGACCTGCGTGAGTCGGGCGTGCGGGAGGTGCTCAACTACGGCCACACCCTCGCCCACGCGATCGAGCAGAACGAGGGCTACCGGTGGCGGCACGGCCACGCCGTCGCCGTCGGCCTGGTGTACGCCGCCGCGCTGGCCCGCCTCGCCGGGCGACTGGACGCCCCGACCGCCGACCGGCACCGGGTCACGCTGACCGCGCTCGGCCTGCCGGTGAGCTACCCGGCCGACGCGTGGCCGCGGCTGCTGGCCACCATGCGGGTGGACAAGAAGGCCCGGGGCAGCCGGTTGCGGTTCGTGGTGCTCGACGGGTTGGCCCGCCCGGCGATGTTGGAGGGCCCGGACGACGCGCTGCTGGAGGCCGCCTACCGGGAGGTTTCCCACCCGTGAAGGTCTACGTGCTGAACGGGCCGAACCTGGGTCGGCTGGGCACCCGCGAGCCCGAGGTGTACGGGGCGACCACCTACGCCGATCTGGTCGCGCTCTGCGAGGCCACCGGTCGGGAGTTGGGCCTGGACGTGACGGTCCGGCAGACCGACGCCGAACACGAGCTGCTCGGCTGGCTGCACACGGCAGCCGACGAGGGCGCCGCGGTGGTGCTCAACCCGGCCGCCTGGTCGCACTACTCGTACGCGGTACGGGACGCCTGCGCCATGCTGCGCGGGCCGTTGGTGGAGGTGCACCTCTCCAACATCCACGCCCGCGAGGAGTTCCGGCACCACTCGGTCGTGTCGGCGGTGGCGACCGGGGTGATCTGCGGCCTCGGCATCGACGGCTATCGTCTCGCCCTGCACCATCTGGCCACCCGCTGAGGGGTCGCCGGAAGCGGCGACCAGCCGATTAGACGCAGGCAGTAGACTTCTCTGGTCTGTCCGCCAATTGATGATCAAGGCAGGAAATGGCCTCCACCAACGACCTCAAAAACGGCCTGGTACTCAACCTGGACGGCGAGCTCTGGGCCGTCGTCGAGTTCCAGCACGTCAAGCCCGGTAAGGGTGGTGCCTTCGTGCGCACCACGCTGAAGAACGTGCTGTCCGGGAAGGTGGTCGACAAGACCTTCAACGCGGGCACCAAGGTCGAGACCGCGACCGTCGACAAGCGCACGATGCAATACCTCTACGCCGACGGCGAGGACTTCGTCTTCATGGATCTGGAGACCTTCGACCAGATCACCGTGCCCGGCGGCACCGTCGGCGAGGCAGCCAACTACCTGCTGCCCGAGGCGGAGGCGACCGTCGCCCAGCACGAGGGTGTGCCGCTCTACATCGAGCTGCCCACCAGCGTCGTGTTGGAGGTCACGTACACCGAGCCGGGCCTGCAGGGCGACCGTTCGACCGGTGGCAACAAGCCGGCGACCGTGGAGACCGGCGCCACGGTGCAGGTGCCGCTGTTCATCACCACCGGTGAGAAGATCAAGGTCGACACCCGCGACGGCCGTTACCTCGGCCGCGCCTGATGGCTGAGGGTTCCAAGCAGCAGATGCCGGCGCGCCGCAAGGCGCGCAAGCGGGCGCTGGATGTCCTCTACGAGGCCGATCTACGGGACAAGCCCCCGGTGGAGGTGCTCGCCGGCTACGTGCAGCGGATCGAGCAGCCCCGACCGGAGCACCTCGGTTACGCGGTGAGCCTGGTCGAGGGTGTCGCTGAGCACCTCGACCGGATCGACGAGCTGGTCGCCAGCTACGCCGAGGGTTGGACGCTGGAGCGGATGCCGGTCGTCGACCGGAATCTGGCCCGGATCGCCGTCTACGAGTTGCTCTACGTCGACGAGATCGACGACGCGGTGGCGATCAGCGAGGCCGTGGAACTGGCCCGGCAGATGTCCACCGACGACTCGCCGCGCTTCCTCAACGGGGTTCTCGGCCGGATCGCCGAGTACACCACCCGCTGATCGATCCACGCAGCACCATCGAAAAGGGCCCGTGCCATCCGGCACGGGCCCTTTCGGGTGGATCTACTGCTCAGGAGGCGAAGAACGCCCGGGGGTCGGCCACCAGCACACCGTGCTCGGTGAGCCGCTCGATCAGGCCCGACGGTGAGGCGTCGTACACGATCGCGAGGGCCCGGAGGTCGTCGGCGCGGATGGAGAGCACCCGGCCGTTGTAGTCACCACGCTGCTGCTGGATGGCGCGGGCGTAGCGCGCGACGTAGGCCAGGTCCTCGGAGGCCTCGTCGTAGAGCCGCTCCAGGTCCAGGACGATCTTGCTGGTGGGCTCGTGTCGGACGCCACTGCCGTCAGGCAGCAACTCCGAGACGGGAACACGGTAGAACTCGGCCAGCTCGGCCAGACGGGACACCGTCACGGCCCGGTCGCCGCGCTCGTACGAGCCGACCACCACGGCCTTCCACCGCCCGTTCGACTTCTCCTCCACACCCTGCAGGGAGAGACCCTGCTGCTGGCGGATGGAGCGCAGGCGGGCGCCCAGCGACTTGGCGTATTCAGAGGGCATTCGGACACTCCCAGTGCTGCTCGGGGTTCTCCCGTCGATCGCTACGGAGCGTGACGGTACGGGGAATGCGACACCTGGTCAAGTGGTCGTGACCCTACCGTTGGGGAGCGTCCGGGAAGTTATCGCCTTTTCGTGGTCCTGATCAGGTGGTCAGCGGCCGCCGTCCATCGGCCCGGTGACCACTGGTAACGTGGCGTGAAGCCCCGGCCCGGGTCCGCTCGTCGGTCCGGCCGGAGGTGCCCGACATCCTTTAACGACCCGTCCCGTGAGGCGGGGAAGGAGGTCCGCCGTGGCGTCCCCACCGGCTGCCCGCTCGTCACCACCGCGACAACCCTCGGTGAAGGTGATCCTCGCCAGCGCCGACGTGCAACGCGTGGTCGACCGCATCGCCCACCAGATTCTGGAGAAGACCCAGGGTGCCGCCGACACGGTGCTTCTTGGGATTCCCACCAGAGGTACCCCCCTGGCTCGGCGACTCGCCGACCGGATCACCACCTTCGAGGACGTCGCCGTTCCCGTCGGTGTGCTCGACATCACCCTCTACCGCGACGACCTGCGTCGGCACGCCACCCGCGCGGTCGGCCCGACCGAGTTGCCGTCCGGCGGCATCGACGGCAAGCGGGTCATCCTCGTCGACGACGTGCTGTTCTCCGGGCGCACCGTCCGGGCCGCGCTCGACGCGCTCAACGACGTCGGCCGCCCGGCCTCGGTGCAGCTCGCCGTGCTGGTCGACCGGGGCCACCGGGAGTTGCCGATCCGCGCCGACTACGTCGGCAAGAACATCCCGACCTCCCTCGCCGAGAGCGTGAAGGTGACCCTCGCCGAGACCGACGGCCTCGACGAGGTCAAGCTCTACGGGGGACCCACCTCATGATCAAGCATCTGCTCTCCGGCGGGGACCTGGACGCCGCCACCGCCACCGAGATCCTGGACACCGCCGCCGAGATGGCCACCGTCGCCGGCCGGGAGATCAAGAAACTGCCCGCGCTGCGCGGCCGGACCGTGGTGAACCTGTTCTACGAGGACTCCACCCGTACCCGGATCTCCTTCGAGGCGGCGGCGAAGCGACTCAGCGCCGACGTGATCAACTTTTCGGCGAAGGGGTCCAGCGTCGCCAAGGGCGAGAGCCTGAAGGACACCGCGTTGACCCTCCAGGCCATGGGCGCCGACGCCGTCGTCGTCCGGCACCCCGCCTCCGGCGCCCCGCACCGGCTGGCCAACTGGGTCGACGGGTCGGTCGTCAACGCCGGCGACGGCACCCACGAGCACCCCACCCAGGCGCTGCTGGACGCGTACACGATGCGGTCCCGGCTGGGCCGACTGGCCGGCCTGTCGGTCGCGGTGGTCGGCGACGTCCTGCACTCCCGGGTCGCCCGCTCCAACGTGCTGCTGCTCTCCACCCTCGGCGCCAAGATCACCCTGGTCGGCCCGCCGACCCTGATCCCGGTCGACATCGCCGGAGCCCTCGCCCCCGGCACCGACGTCTCCTACGACCTCGACTGCGTGCTGCCCGACGTGGACGTGGTGATGATGCTGCGGGTGCAGCGGGAACGCATGAAGGACTCCTACTTCCCCTCCGCACGCGAGTACGCCCGCCGCTACGGGCTGGACGGCCCCCGGATGCGCCGCCTGCCGGAGCACGCGATCGTCATGCACCCCGGCCCGATGAACCGGGGCATGGAGATCACCCCCGAGGTCGCCGACTCACCCCGCTCCACGATCGTCGAACAGGTCACCAACGGGGTCTCCGTGCGGATGGCTGTCCTTTACCTGCTGCTCGGAGGGAACAACCGGTGAGCGCGTACCTGATCACCAACGTGAGTGTCGTCGGTGGCCCGCCGACCGACCTGCTGATCCGCGACGGCGTGGTCGCCGAGATCGCCGACGGGCTGTCCGCGCCGGACGCCACGGTCGTCGACGGCACCGGGCTGGTCGCCCTGCCCGGCCTCGTCGACCTGCACACCCACCTGCGCGAGCCCGGCCGGGAGGACGCCGAGACCGTCGAGTCCGGTTCCCGGGCGGCGGCACTGGGCGGCTACACGGCGGTCTGCGCCATGGCCAACACCTCCCCGGTCGCGGACACCGCCGGGGTGGTCGAGCAGGTCTGGCGGCTCGGCCGCGAGGCCGGTCTGGTCGACGTGCAGCCGATCGGCGCGGTCACCGTCGGGCTGGCCGGCGAGCGCCTGGCCGAGCTGGGCGCGATGGCCGACTCCGCGGCCCGCGTGCGGATCTTCTCCGACGACGGGCACTGCGTCGCCGACCCGTTGCTGATGCGCCGGGCCCTGGAGTACGTCAAGGCGTTCGACGGGATCATCGCCCAGCACGCCGAGGAGCCCCGTCTCACCGAGGGCGCCCAGATGCACGAGGGTGAGGTCTCCACCCGGCTCGGGCTGATCGGCTGGCCGGCGGTCGCCGAGGAGGCGATCATCGCCCGGGACGTGCTGCTCGCCGAACACGTCGGCAGCCGCCTGCACGTCTGCCACGTCTCCACCGCCGGCAGCGTCGAGGTGCTGCGTCAGGCGAAGGCCCGTGGGGTACGCGTCACCGCCGAGGTCACCCCGCACCACCTGCTGCTCACCGACGAGCGTGCGGAGACCTACGACCCGGTCTTCAAGGTCAACCCGCCGCTGCGGACGGCCGCGGACATCGCCGCGTTGCGCGCCGCGCTCGCCGACGGGGTGATCGACATCATCGCCACCGACCACGCCCCGCACGCCGTGGAGGACAAGGAGTGCGAGTGGGCGTACGCCCGGCCGGGGATGCTCGGCCTGGAGACGGCCCTGTCCATCGCGCTCGACGTGCTCGGCCCCGAGTGGGACCTGATCGCCGAGCGGATGTCGCGTACCCCCGCCCGGATCGCGGGGCTGACCGGGCACGGCGTCGACCCGGCACCCGGTGTGCCGGCCAACCTGACAGTCGTCGATCCGGCCGCCCGCCGCACCATCGAACCGGCGGAGTCGGCCAGTCGCAGTCGCAACACCCCGTACGCCCGCATGACGCTGCCGGGTCGCATCGTGGCGACCTTCCTGCGTGGCGAGCCGACGGTCCTGGACGGAAAGGCAGTCAAGTGAGCGCGAGGAATGCAGCGCGGCGGAGTCCCGCAGTCGCGAACGAAAGGCGGGCACGGTAATGGTCAAGCGCAGGCCCGCGATCCTCGTCCTCGAGGACGGGCGCACGTTCCCCGGTGAGGCGTACGGCAGCGTCGGGGAGACCTTCGGCGAGGCGGTCTTCACCACCGGCATGACCGGTTACCAGGAGACGCTCACCGACCCGTCGTACCACCGGCAGGTGGTGGTGCAGACCGCACCGCACATCGGCAACACCGGCGTCAACGGCGAGGACGACGAGTCCGGCCGGATCTGGGTGGCCGGCTACGTCGTCCGCGACCCGGCCCGGATCGGCTCGAACTGGCGGGCCACCGGCGGTCTCGAGGACCGCCTCGCCACCGAGGGTGTGGTGGGCATCAGCGGGGTGGACACCCGTGCGCTGACCCGGCACCTGCGTGAGCGGGGCGCGATGCGGGTCGGCATCTCCAGCGTCGAGAAGGACCCGCAGAGCCTGCTGGCCCGGGTCCGGCAGTCACCGCAGATGGTCGGCGCGGACCTGTCCGCCGAGGTGAGCACCCCCGAGCCGTACGTCGTCGACGCGATCGGCGAGCACCGGTTCACGGTGGCCGCGCTCGACCTGGGCATCAAGCGCAACGTGCCGCGTCGGCTCGCCGCACGCGGGGTGACCACCCACGTGCTGCCGGCGTCGTCGAGCATCGAGGAACTGCTCGCCACCGGCGCTGACGCGATCTTCCTGTCGCCCGGTCCGGGCGACCCGGCCACGGCCGACGGCCCGGTGGCGGTGGCCCGGGAGGCGCTGCGGCGGGAGGTGCCGCTGTTCGGCATCTGCTTCGGCAGTCAGATCCTCGGCCGGGCGCTCGGGTTCGGCACCTACAAGCTGGGCTACGGCCACCGGGGGATCAACCAGCCGGTGCTCGACCGGGCCACCGGCAAGGTCGAGGTGACCAGCCACAACCACGGCTTCGCGGTCGAGGTGCCGGGCACCGGCGCGGTGGTCCCCGACCAGGTGATCGACACCGACTTCGGTGGCGTGCGGGTGTCGCACGTCTGCCTCAACGACAACGTGGTCGAGGGGCTGCGGGCCGTGGACGTACCCGCGTTCACGGTCCAGTACCACCCGGAGGCGGCGGCCGGCCCGCACGACGCCGACTACCTCTTCGACCGTTTCGCCGAGCTGATCGAGGGCCGGCAGCACAGCAAGGGGCGCAGCAATGCCTAAGCGGACCGATCTCAAGCACATCCTGGTGATCGGCTCCGGGCCGATCGTCATCGGGCAGGCCTGCGAGTTCGACTACTCCGGCACCCAGGCGTGCCGGGTGTTGCGCAGTGAGGGGATCCGGGTCAGCCTGGTCAACTCCAACCCGGCCACCATCATGACGGACCCGGAGTTCGCCGACGCGACCTACGTCGAGCCGATCACCCCGGAGTTCGTGGAGCTGGTCATCGCCAAGGAGCGCCCGGACGCGATCCTGGCGACCCTCGGCGGGCAGACCGCGCTGAACACTGCCGTCGCCCTGCACGAGAACGGCGTCCTGGAGAAGTACGGCGTGGAGCTGATCGGCGCGAACATCGACGCCATCAACCGCGGCGAGGACCGGCAGCTGTTCAAGGAGATCGTGGCGAAGGCCGGCGTACGCCTGGGTGTCGAGGACCCGAGCGGGCTGGTGCCCCGCTCCCGGGTCTGCCACTCGATGGAGGAGGTCGAGCAGACGGTCGCCGAGCTGGGCCTGCCGGTGGTGATCCGGCCGTCGTTCACCATGGGTGGCCTGGGTTCCGGCATGGCGCACACCCCGGAGGACCTGGCCCGCATCGCCGGCGACGGCCTCGCCGCCAGCCCGGTGCACGAGGTGCTCATCGAGGAGAGCGTGCTCGGGTGGAAGGAGTACGAGCTCGAACTGATGCGCGACCGCCACGACAACGTGGTGGTGGTCTGCTCGATCGAGAACGTCGACCCGATGGGCGTGCACACCGGCGACAGCGTCACCGTGGCACCGGCCATGACGCTCACCGACCGGGAGTACCAGCGCCTGCGTGACCTGGGCATCGCCGTGCTCCGTGAGGTCGGGGTGGACACCGGCGGCTGCAACATCCAGTTCGCGGTGAACCCGGTCGACGGCCGGATCGTCGTGATCGAGATGAACCCGCGGGTGTCGCGTTCCTCGGCGCTGGCCTCCAAGGCGACCGGCTTCCCGATCGCGAAGATCGCCGCGAAGCTGGCCATCGGCTACACCCTCGACGAGATCCCCAACGACATCACCCTGAAGACCCCGGCGGCCTTCGAGCCGACCCTGGACTACGTGGTGGTGAAGATCCCCCGGTTCGCGTTCGAGAAGTTCCCCGGCGCGGACCCGGAGCTGACCACCACGATGAAGTCGGTGGGCGAGGCGATGAGCCTCGGGCGCAACTTCACCGAGGCGCTGAACAAGGCGATGCGCTCGCTGGAGACGAAGTCCGGCGGTTTCTGGACCACTCCGGACCCGGCGGGCGTCACCCTCGCCGACACTCTCGCCGCGCTGCGGATCCCGCACGACGGGCGGCTGTACACGGTGGAGCGGGCGCTGCGCCTCGGCGCGTCGATCGCCGAGGTCGCCGAGGCGTCCGGCGGTATCGACCCGTGGTTCCTGGACCAGATCGCCGCGTTGATCGAGCTGCGCGCGGAGATCGTGGACGCGCCGGTGCTCGACGCCGACCTGCTGCGCCAGGCCAAGCGGGCTGGCCTGTCCGACCGGCAACTCGCCGCGCTGCGCCCGGAGTTGGCCGCCGAGGACGGCGTACGGACCCTGCGGCACCGTCTCGACGTACGTCCGGTCTACAAGACGGTGGACACCTGCGCGGCCGAGTTCGAGGCGACCACGCCGTACCACTACTCGACGTACGACCTGGAGACCGAGGTCGTGCCGTCGGACCGGCCGAAGGTGCTGATCCTGGGCTCCGGCCCGAACCGGATCGGCCAGGGCATCGAGTTCGACTACTCCTGCGTGCACGCGGTCCAGGCGTTGCGGGGCGCGGGCTACGAGACGGTCATGGTCAACTGCAACCCGGAGACCGTCTCCACCGACTACGACACCGCCGACCGGCTCTACTTCGAGCCGTTGACCTTCGAGGACGTCCTGGAGGTCTGGCACGCCGAGGACTCGTCCGGCCGGGCGGCCGGCGGGCCGGGCGTGGTCGGTGTGGTCGTGCAGCTCGGCGGTCAGACCCCGCTGGGGCTGGCGCAGCGGCTCAAGAACGCGGGCGTGCCGATCGTCGGCACCTCCCCGGAGTCGATCCACCTGGCCGAGGAGCGGGGCGCGTTCGGCGCGGTGCTGGCCCGGTCCGGGCTGCGCGCGCCGGCGCACGGCATGGCCACCTCCTACGACGAGGCCAAGACGATCGCCGACGAGATCGGCTACCCGGTGCTGGTCCGGCCGTCGTACGTGCTGGGCGGCCGGGGCATGGAGATCGTCTACGACGACCCGACGCTGCGCGACTACATCGGGCGGGCCACCGACATCTCCCCGGATCACCCGGTGCTGGTGGACCGGTTCCTCGACGACGCCATCGAGATCGACGTGGACGCGCTCTGCGACGCCGACGGCGAGGTCTACATCGGTGGCGTGATGGAGCACATCGAGGAGGCCGGCATCCACTCCGGTGACTCGTCCTGCGCGTTGCCGCCGATCACCCTGGCGGGCTCGCACCTGGCGGAGGTCCGCCGCTACACCGAGGCCATCGCGCGTGGCGTCGGCGTCCGTGGCCTGCTCAACGTGCAGTACGCGCTGAAGGACGACGTGCTCTACGTCCTGGAGGCCAACCCGCGGGCGTCGCGGACCGTGCCGTTCGTCTCCAAGGCGACGGCGGTGCCGCTGGCCAAGGCGGCGGCCCGGATCGCGCTCGGTGCGAGCATCGCCGGGCTGCGCGCCGAGGGCCTGCTGCCGGCCACCGGTGACGGGGGCACGATGCCCGCCGACGCGCCGGTCGCGGTCAAGGAGGCCGTACTGCCGTTCAAGCGCTTCCGGACCCGCTCCGGCAAGGGCATCGACTCGCTGCTCGGCCCGGAGATGAAGTCGACCGGCGAGGTGATGGGCATCGACACCAACTTCGGGCACGCGTTCGCCAAGAGCCAGTCGGCCGCGTACGGCTCCCTGCCGACCGGCGGGAAGATCTTCGTGTCGGTGGCCAACCGGGACAAGCGCGGCATGATCTTCCCGATCAAGCGGCTGGCCGACCTGGGCTTCGAGATCGTCGCCACCGCCGGCACGGCCGAGGTGCTGCGTCGGCACGGCATCGCCTGTGAGCAGATCCGCAAGCACTACCAGGCGGGTGAGGGCGACGACGCGGTGTCGCTGATCGGCGGCGGCCACGTGGCGCTGGTGATCAACACGCCGCAGGGCTCGGGGGCCAGCGCCCGCTCCGACGGGTACGAGATCCGCAGCGCGGCCGTCACCGCTGACATCCCCTGCATCACCACGGTCCCCGGGGCCGCGGCGGCCGTCATGGGGATCGAGGCGCGGATCCGGGGCGACATGCGGGTCCGTCCCCTGCAGGACCTGCACGCCACCCTGCGGGCGGCCCAGTGACGGTGTTCGAGCGGGTCGTACGACCTGGGTTGTTCCGGATCGGCGGCGGGGACGCCGAGGCGGCGCACGAGTGGACGCTGCGGCGGTTGGCCGCCCTGTCGCGGCGTCCGGCCGCCCTGGCCGCGCTGCGGGCCCGGTACGCGGTCGCCGCGCCGCGCACGGTGTTCGGGGTGCGGTTCCCCAACCCGGTCGGCCTGGCCGCCGGCATGGACAAGGACGGCGCGGCGTTGCCGGCGTGGCCGGCGCTCGGCTTCGGCTTCGTCGAGGTCGGCACGGTCACCGCGCACGCCCAGCCGGGCAACCCACGGCCACGGCTTTTCCGCCTGCCGGCCAGCGAGGCGGTGGTCAACCGGATGGGCTTCAACAACGCCGGTGCCGCCGCGTTGGCCGTCCGGCTGGCGGCGCTGCCGCGCCCCCTCGGGGTCCCGCTGGGCATCTCGCTCGGCAAGTCCAAGGTGACCCCGTTGGACGAGGCGGTCGAGGACTATCTCACCTCGTACCGGGCGCTGCGCGGGCACGGTGACTACTTCGCGGTCAACGTGTCCTCACCGAACACCCCGGGCCTGCGCGCGTTGCAGGACCGCGCCCACCTGGACGCGCTGCTCGGCGCCTTGGTGGGGGAGAAGCCGGTGCTGGTCAAGATCGCGCCTGATCTGACCGAGGCGGCGATCGCCGAACTGCTGGAGGTCTGCCTCGCCCGGGGCGCCGCCGGGGTGATCGCCACCAACACGACGCTGTCCCGCGACGGGCTCGCGGCGGTGGACGCCGACCGTGGCGAGCAGGCCGGCGGCCTGTCCGGTCGACCGTTGACCGGCCGGGCCCGGGACGTGGTGGCCTTCGTGCATCGCGAGACCGGTGGTCGGCTGCCTGTCATCGGGGTCGGTGGGGTGCTCGATCCGGACGACGCCACCCGGATGTTCGACGCCGGAGCCTCCCTGGTGCAGCTCTACACGGGCTTCATCTACCGGGGCCCGGCCCTGGTCCGGGCCGCCGCCCGGGCGAGCGCCACGGCGGTGACACCGGATCCGGTCGCCGGCCGGTGACCGTCCGACGACCCGGTGCCGGCCCGGCCCGATCTGGAGCCGGGCCGACCCCGGGTCGGCGTCGCGCCGGGGTACCCGACCCCGCTGTCGGCCCTTTGCTCTGCACCTGCGGGTGCACCACCCGGCGTCCGCCACCAGCCGTCCGAGAACGCCCCGGCCGAGGTCGTGCCGTCCGGAGCGCGTCGTCCGGGGCTGCGTCGCCGAGGTCGCGCCGTCCGGGATCGCGCGGACCGGGATCGCGCCGTCCGGGATCGCGCCGTGCGGCGTGTCGCATCGGTGGGTGCAGAGCAAAGGCCGCGAAGGAGTGGCTCGACCGGGCCGCGCGGCGTCCGCCGTGCGGCCCCTTCGCGCCCCGAGAGGAGTACACGTGACCCCCGAGGAGATCCTGGCCGCCGACCGGGCCCACGTCTGGCATCCGTACGCGGCACTGCCACCGGCGAACCCGCCGTACGTGGTGCGCAGCGCCGAAGGCGTCCGGCTGCGGCTGGCCGACGGCCGTGAGTTGGTGGACGGGATGTCGTCCTGGTGGGCGGCGATCCACGGGTACCGACACCCGGTGCTGGACGCGGCCGTCACCGACCAGCTCGGTCGGATGAGCCACGTGATGTTCGGCGGGCTCACCCACGAGCCCGCCGTGCACCTCGCCCGCACCCTGGTCGAGCTGACCCCGGAGGGCTTGGAGCACGTGTTCCTGGCCGACTCCGGGTCGGTCAGCGTCGAGGTGGCGGTGAAGATGTGCCTGCAGTACCAGCGGGCCCTCGGGCGGCCGCAGCGGCGTCGGTTGGCGACCTGGCGGGGCGGCTACCACGGTGACACCTTCCACCCGATGAGCGTCTGCGACCCGGAGGGCGGGATGCACCACCTGTGGGGCGACGTGCTGCCCCGACAGGTGTTCGCCCCGGTGCCGCCGGGCGGTTTCGACGACCCGCCCGACGACGCGTACGTGGCGGCGTTGGAGCAGACCGTCGCGCGGTACGCCGACGAACTGGCCGCCGTGATCGTCGAGCCGGTCGTCCAGGGCGCCGGCGGGATGCGCTTCCACCACCCGGGTTACCTCCGGGTGCTGCGCGAGGTGACCCGCGCCCACGGAGTGCTGCTGATCTTCGACGAGATCGCCACCGGGTTCGGCCGTACCGGTGCGATGTTCGCCGCCGAGCACGCCGGGGTGACCCCGGACGTGCTGTGCGTGGGTAAGGCGCTCACCGGTGGCTACCTGACGCTCGCGGCGACGCTCTGCACCCCGGAGATCGCCCGGGGCATCTCCGCCGCCGGTGTGCTGGCGCACGGACCCACCTTCATGGGCAACCCGCTGGCCTGTGCGGTGGCCAACGCCTCCATCGGCCTGTTGCGGGCCGGGGACTGGAAGGGGCAGGTCGCCAGGGTCGGCGCCGGCCTACGTGCCGGCCTGGAGCCGCTGCGCGGTACGCCGGGCGTCGCCGACGTGCGGGTGCTGGGCGCGATCGGGGTGGTCCAGCTCGACCACGAGGTCGACCTCGGGGCGGCCACCGCCGCCGCGGCCGAGCAGGGGGTGTGGCTGCGCCCGTTCCGCGACCTGGTCTACACGATGCCGCCGTACGTCACCGACGACGCCGACCTGGCCCGGATCGCTGCCGGCGTGGCGGCGGCCGTGGCCGCCGGCTGACCACACGGATACCCCGGGAGGCGAGCCGCCGCCCGGACGACAAGAGAGAGGGAGCACCGGATGGAGAGCTTCGGAACCCGGCTGCACCGGGCGATCACCGAGCGGGGGCCGCTCTGTGTGGGCATCGACCCGCATCCCGGTCTGCTGGCCCGTTGGGGCCTCGCCGACGACGTCCAGGGTCTTGACCGCTTCACCCGGACCGTCGTGGAAGCCCTCGGTGACCGGGTTGCGGTGGTCAAGCCTCAGTCGGCCTTTTTCGAGCGTTTCGGGTCCCAGGGCGTGGCCATTCTTGAGTCAACTATCCGACAGTTACGAGATGCCGGCTCGCTCGTTCTCCTCGACGTCAAACGTGGCGACATCGGTTCGACGGTGAGCGCGTACGCCTCCGCGTACCTTGATCCATCCAGCCCGATGTATGTCGACGCGGTGACCGCGAGCCCCTACCTCGGCGTCGGTTCGCTGGCGCCGATGTTCGAACTGGCTGCCGAGCACGGCGGCGGCGTGTTCGTGCTGGCGCTCACCTCCAACCCCGAGGGCGCGGCCGTGCAGCAGGCCCGTACGGCCGACGGCCGCACCGTGGCGCAAACCGTGATCGACGAGATTTCCCAGCTCAACAGGGGTTCGACCCCGCTCGGGAGCTTCGGTCTGGTGGTCGGGGCGACGATCGGTGACACCGGTCACGACCTCTCCGGTGTCGGGGGTCCACTGCTCGCACCGGGCCTCGGCGCGCAGGGTGCCGGGGCTGCCGATCTGCGGACCGTCTTCGGTTCCAGCCTCGCCTCGGTGCTCCCGTCGTACTCCCGGGAGGTGCTCTCGGCGGGCCCCGACGTCGCTGCCCTGCGGGCCGCCGCGGACCGGGTGTCGGCCGACTGCCGGGCCGTCCTGCCTGCCATCTGACTGACTGACGGGTCGGTCACTTTCCGTTGATCATGGGCCCCCCACGTTGCCGAAAGCTCCGTTGACCGCTAGTTTTCCCCGCGCTGGGAACCACGGACCCCTTGGTTCACAGCGACACCACGTTTCACAGATGCGGTGGTGCGCCCCGCCCGCCGCGATAGGGACCTGAGGAGAACTGGTGCCGCTCCCGTCACTGACCCCCGAACAACGCGCTGCCGCGCTCGAGAAGGCCGCGGAGATCCGCAAGGCCCGTGCTCAGCTGAAGGAGCAGCTCAAGCAGGGCAAGACCACCCTCGGTGCTGTCCTTGAGCGCGCCGAGAGCGACGACGTCGTCGGCAAGCTCAAGGTTTCGGCCGTCCTGCAGGCCATGCCGGGCATCGGCAAGATCCGGGCGACCCAGATCATGGAGAAGCTCAAGATCGCCGACAGCCGTCGCCTGCGTGGCCTCGGCGAGCAGCAGCGCAAGGCACTGCTTGGAGAGTTCGCCGCCAACTGAACCTGGCAGCGTGTAGAAACAAGCAGTGAGCACGGATGACGAGGCGCGCCCGGCGGCTCGGCTCACTGTCCTGGCTGGACCTTCGGGTTCCGGCAGGGAGAGTGTCGTCGAGCTCGTCCGGGCGCGTTCTCCGTCCGTGTGGTTGCCCGTACCGGCGACCACGCGGCCGCGCCGCGAGTCGGAGATCGACGGGGTTGACCGCGTCTTCCTCGCCCCGGCCGAGTTCGAACGCCTGCTCGCCGCCGGCGAGCTGCTGGAGTGGTCCCGGATCGGCTCGTACCGCCGGGGCACCCCGTATCCACCGCTGCGCGCCCGCCTCGACGCCGGGCAGCCGGTGTTGCTCCCGCTCGACCTACCCGGCGCTCCGCTGGTGCGCGCGCGTCTGCCGGACTCCCGGCTGGTGCTGCTGAGCCCACCCGGATACCGCCCCGACGCCCAGGTGGCGGCGGTCTTCGAGCACACGCTGACCCACGACCTCACCGAGCGGGTCGTGGACGAGCTGGTAGGCTTACTCGGTTCTTCTTATCCGGATCCGACCTGGTCGCGCGTGCGTGGCTGACGGTCGGCCGCCGTTGAGACTCAGCACCGCGTCCGCGCGGCTCGAAAGACGCAGAGGTTAATTCGTGGGATCCATCGCCAACCCCGAAGGCATCACCAACCCGCCGATCGACGAGCTCCTCGAGAAGACGACGTCGAAGTACGCGCTGGTCATCTTCGCCGCCAAGCGCGCGCGCCAGGTCAACGCCTACTACAGCCAGCTCGGTGAGGGTCTGCTGGAGTACGTCGGCCCGCTCGTGGAGACCACTCCGCAGGAGAAGCCCCTCTCCATCGCCATGCGCGAGATCAACTCGGGCCTGCTCACCGCCGAGCCGACCGACCAGCCGTAAGCACTCGCCGGCCGATGTCCGCCTCGATCGTCCTCGGGGTCGGCGGCGGCATCGCCGCCTACAAGGCGTGCGAGCTGCTGCGACTCTTCACCGAATCCGGTCACCGGGTTCGGGTCGTGCCGACCGCGTCGGCGCTCCGGTTCGTCGGGGCGCCGACCTGGGCGGCGCTCTCCGGGCAGCCGGTCGCCGACGACGTCTGGACCGACGTCCACGAGGTGCCGCACGTCCGCCTCGGTAAGCAGGCCGATCTGGTGGTGGTCGCACCGACCACCACCGACCTGCTCGCGAAGGCCGCGCACGGGCTGGCCGACGACCTGTTGACCAACACCCTGCTGACCGCCCGCTGCCCGGTGCTGTTGGCCCCGGCCATGCACACCGAGATGTGGGAGCACCCCGCCACCGTGGCCAACGTCGCCACGCTGCGCGCCCGGGGCGTGCGGGTCATCGAGCCCGCCGTCGGTCGGCTCACCGGCGCCGACACCGGCAAGGGGCGGCTGCCCGACCCGGCGGAGATCTTCGCCGTCGCCCGTCGGCTGCTGGCTCGGGGCGACTCCGCCCCCGCGGACCTGGCCGGCCGCCGGGTCGTCGTCACCGCGGGCGGCACCCGGGAGCCGCTGGACCCGGTCCGCTTCCTGGGCAACCGTTCCTCCGGCAAGCAGGGGTACGCGTTCGCCCGCGCCGCCGTCGCCCGGGGCGCCCAGGTGACTCTGATCGCGGCCAACGTGTCCCTTCCCGACCCCGCCGGCGTCGACCTGGTGCGGGTCGGCACCACTGCCGAGTTGCGGGAGGCGACGGTGAAGGCCGCCGTCGAGGCCGACGCGGTGGTGATGGCGGCGGCTCCGGCCGATTTCCGGCCGGCCACGTACGCGCCTGGCAAAATCAAGAAGTCGGACGATGGTGTCGCGCCCACCATCGACCTCGTCACGAACCCCGACATCGCGGCGGAGCTCGGCCAGCGCAAGCGACCGGAGCAACTGCTCGTGGTGTTCGCCGCCGAGACCGGCGACGCCGAGGCCAACGGCCGGGCGAAACTGGCCCGGAAGCGGGCCGACCTGATCGTGATCAACGAGGTCGGTCCGGACCTGGTCTTCGGCACCGACACCAACACGGTGACGGTCATCGGCGCGGACGGCTCGGTCGTCCGTCTGCCCGAGCAGGCCAAGGAGTCCGTCGCCGACGCGGTGTGGGATCTCGTCGTGGCGCGGCTACCCGGCAGTTCCTGACGGGTGGTAATGGGCGCGACCGATCCCGACACCGGCCGCAGTGGTGATTAGACTGCCGCGGAACGACCTCACACGCTTAGGAGTGCCGTGACACGCCGTCTCTTCACGTCCGAATCGGTCACGGAAGGCCACCCGGACAAGATCGCCGACCAGATCAGCGATGGCATCCTCGACGCGCTGCTGGCCGAGGATCCGCACAGCCGGGTGGCGGTGGAGACCATGATCACCACCGGCCAGGTGCACATCGCCGGTGAGGTGACCACCAAGGCGTACGCCGACATCCCGACGATCGTCCGCCGGACCATCCTCGACATCGGGTACGACTCGTCGAAGAAGGGCTTCGACGGCGCCTCCTGCGGCGTCAGCGTCTCCATCGGCGCGCAGTCCGAGGACATCGCGCAGGGCGTGGACAACGCCTTCGAGCTGCGTACCGGGGCGTCGGAGAGCGCGCTGGACGCGCAGGGCGCCGGCGACCAGGGCATGATGTTCGGCTTCGCCTGCTCGGAGACGCCCGAGCTGATGCCGCTGCCGATCGCCCTCGCGCACCGACTGGCCCGCCGGCTCGCCGCGGTCCGCAAGGACGGCACGATCCCCTACCTGCGTCCGGACGGCAAGACCCAGGTCACCATCGAGTACGAGGGGCTGCGCCCGGTTCGGCTGAACACCGTCGTCGTGTCCAGCCAGCACGCCGCGGACATCTCCCTGGACTCGCTGCTCACCCCGGACGTGCGTGACCACGTCATCGCCCCGGAGCTGGAGAGCCTCGGTCTGGACACCGACGGTTACCGGCTGCTGGTCAACCCGACCGGCCGGTTCGAGATCGGCGGCCCGATGGGCGACGCCGGGCTGACCGGCCGCAAGATCATCGTCGACACCTACGGCGGGTACGCCCGCCACGGCGGTGGCGCGTTCTCCGGCAAGGACCCGTCGAAGGTGGACCGGTCGGCGGCGTACGCCATGCGCTGGGTCGCCAAGAACGTGGTCGCCGCCGGCCTGGCCGAGCGGTGCGAGGCGCAGGTCGCCTACGCCATCGGCAAGGCCCACCCGGTCAGCCTGTTCATCGAGACGTTCGGCACCGAGACCGTGCCGGTCTCCTCGATCGAGAAGGCCGTCACCGAGGTGTTCGACCTGCGCCCGGCCGCGATCATCCGGGACCTCAACCTGCTCCGCCCGATCTACCAGCAGACCGCCGCGTACGGCCACTTCGGCCGCGAGTTGCCGGACCTGACCTGGGAGAGCACCGACCGGGCCGCCGACCTCAAGTCGGCCGCGGGAGCCTGACCGCCACCAGGCGTAGCGACCGGCGACCCGCGGACGGGTCGCCGGTCGCGCGCGTCTGCGTGGATGTTCCGCTGGCGCACCTGGACCGGCCGTTCGACTACCTGGTGCCCGCCGAGCTGGACGAGGTGGCGGTGCCCGGCACCCGGGTGAAGGTGCGCTTCGCCGGGCAGCTCGTCGACGGGTGGTTGCTGTCCCGCGCCGACGACTCCGGGCACACCGGCCGCCTCGCGTACCTGGAGAAGGTGGTCTCCCCGGAGCCGGTGCTGGCGCCCGAGGTCGCCCGGCTGGCCCGTGCGGTCGCCGACCGGTACGCGGGCAACCTCGCCGACGTGCTCCGGCTCGCCGTGCCGCCCCGGCACGCGCGGGTGGAGAAGGAACCCCGCGACGACCAGCCCGCGGCGACCGCGGCCGCCGAGGACGCGCCGCTCGACCCGCGCGGATGGCGGGACTACCCGACCGGCCCGGCGCTGCTGCGGGCGCTCACCGACGGGCGGGCTCCCCGTGCGGTCTGGTCGGCGCTGCCGGGGGAGGACTGGGCGGCCCGTTACGCCGACGCGGTGGCCGCCACCGTGGCCGGGGGGCGCGGCGCGGTCGTCGTGGTGCCCGACGCCCGCGACCTCGACCGGCTGGACGCCGCGCTCACCGCCGTCCTCGGGCCGGGACGGCACGTCAGCCTCACGGCCGCGCTCGGGCCGGCGCGCCGCTACCGCGCGTTCCTCGCCGCCCGCCGGGGGCGGGTGCCGGTGGTGATCGGCACCCGGGCGGCGATGTTCGCCCCGGTGGACCGCCTCGGTCTGGTCGCCGTCTGGGACGACGGCGACGACCTGCACTCCGAGCCCCGGGCGCCCTATCCGCACGCCCGCGACGTGCTGCTCACCCGCGCCCAACTCGCCGAGGCCGGTGCGCTGGTCGGCGGTCACGCCCGCAGCGCCGAGGCGCAGCTGCTGCTGGAGACCGGCTGGGCGCGCGAGGTGGTCGCCGACCGGGCGACGGTGCGGGCCCGCATCCCGGCCATCGCGCCGACCGGCGACGACCCCCAACTGGCCCGCGACCCCGGGGCCGCCACCGCCCGGCTGCCCAGCCTGGCCTGGACGGCCGCCCGCGACGCCCTCCGGCAGGACCTGCCGGTGCTGGTGCAGGTGCCCCGGCGCGGCTACCTGCCGTCGATCTCCTGCGCCGACTGCCGCACCCCGGCCCGCTGCGCGCACTGCGCCGGCCCGCTCGCGCTGCCCTCGGCCGGTGGCACCCCGGCCTGCCGGTGGTGCGCCCGGGTGGCCGCCGCGTACGCCTGCCCGCAGTGCGGTGGGCGGCGGCTGCGGGCCGCGGTGACCGGTGCCCGGCGGACCGCCGAGGAGTTGGGCCGGGCGTTCGCCGGTGTGCCGGTACGCACCTCGGGGCGCGAGGAGGTGCTGACCGACGTTCCGGGCGGCGCGGCCCTGGTGGTGGCCACCCCCGGTGCCGAGCCGGTCGCCGAGGGCGGCTACGGAGCGGTGCTGCTGCTCGACTCGTGGGCCCTGCTGACCCGGGCCGACCTGCGGGCCGGTGAGGAGGCGCTGCGTCGCTGGCTGGCTGCGGCGGCGTTGGCCCGACCGGCTCCGGCCGGGCGGGTGGTGGTGGTCGCCGACGGCGCGCTCGCACCGGTGCAGGCGTTGCTGCGCTGGGACGCCGCCTGGTTCGCCGGGCGGGAGCTGGCCGAGCGCCGGGAGTTGGGCTTCCCACCGGCCGTGCGGATGGCGAGCGTCACCGGAGCGGCCGAGGCGGTGGCGGACCTGCTCACCGCCGCCCGGCTGCCGGAGGACGCCGAGGTGCTCGGGCCGGTGCCGGCCGAGGAGGGGCGGGAGCGGATGCTGGTCCGGGTGCCCCGCGCCCGGGCTGCCGCGCTCGCCGAGGCGCTGCACTCGGCGGCAGGTGCTCGCGCCGCCCGTAAGGCCACCGACCCGGTCCGTCTCCAGGTCGACCCGCTGAGCCTGTTCTGAGGAGTTTCGGCTGGTGCCGGCGACAGCCGCCCCCGCCGTCGGGTGGGTCCTCGCACACCGCGTCCGGCGGGACGCTGCCGCCGGAGTGGTAGCATCGCCCGTCATGCCGAGGCGTACGGCGGCTCCAGGTCGCGACGGAGCGTCAGACGCGCTCAGTCGGGCCGCCGCGGGCAGTCACGACGATGGCGGGAACGCGTCGGTCGGACGCGGTGTCGATGATGTCAATGAGCCGGTGATCAGGGGTGGACAAGTCGTGACCGTTGGACAATCGATCGTCTTCAACGGCGACCTCGGCAGCGGCAAGAGCACCGTGTCGGTCGAGATCGCCAAGCGGCTCGGGATGCGCCGGGTCAGCGTGGGGGACCTCTACCGGGAGATGGCGCAGCAGCGGCAGATGACCGCTCTGCAGCTCAATCTGCACGCCGAGCTGGACCAGGCCGTCGACGGCTACGTCGACCAGCTGCAGCGGGACATCGCCGCCTCCGGTGAGCGCCTCATCATGGACTCCCGGCTGGCCTGGCACTTCTTCACCGACGCGCTCAAGGTGCACATGATCACCGAGCCGGGCGAGGCGGCCCGTCGGGTGCTGGCGCGCCCCTCCGGTCCGGCGGAGAGCTACGCCTCACTGGAGGAGGCCAAGGCCAAGCTCCGGGAGCGCAGCGCCAGCGAGCGCAGCCGGTTCATCATCCGGTACGGCGTGGACAAGGCCCGACTGCGCAACTACGACCTGATCTGTGACACCACCCGGGCGACCGCCGCCGAGGTGATCGAGCACATCGTCGCCGCTTACGAGGGGACGCTCGGCGCCGAGGTGCTGCGGGACGCGCCACCGCTGCTGCTGCTGGACCCGGCCCGCGTCTACCCGACCGAGGACCTCGCCACCCTGCGGGGCCTGTGGGACACCGACTTCGTCGGCGACGTGGCCGAGGCCGGCGACGAGGCCCTCGAACCGCTGAAGATCGGGTTCACCGGCGAGTACTTCTTCGTCGTCGACGGTCACCGCCGGCTCAGCGCCGCCCTGCAGAACGGGTTCTCCCTCGTACCGGCCCAGCTGGTCGCCGAGGTCGACGAGCCGGTCGTGGGTGGGATGACGGCGATCGACTACTTCGCCGCCCAGGTCCGTCCCGGCCTGATCTACGACTGGGAGGCGGCCCACAAGATCCAGCTTCCGCTGCCCGAGCCCGCGCTGCTCCGCGGTGACGCGGTGCTCGCCGGGGACCCGAGCGTCGGCGCCTGAGCCCCGGCCGCCGGTGTCGAATCCGGCGGTGCCTGAGCGCTCGGCCGCCGGTGTCGAATCCGGCGGTGCCTGAGCGCGTCGGCGCCGGCCAGTCGCCACACCGGCGGCACCGGCAGCAGCAACCCGACCGCACGACGGCGAGGGCTGCCGGATGTCGGCCGCACCGGGATGATGGAGCCTCCGACGCATCGACGGGGGGCCGGCCATGGAGGCTGCCGAAGCGCTGACACTGCTCATGTCGCCGCAGGGGCGCGTCGACCCGTACCCGACGTACGAGCGGCTGCGCGCCCACGGGCCGGTGGTGCAGGCGATGCCGGGCCTGTACGTGGTGACCGGTTACCCGGAGGCCGACGAGTTGCTGCGCGACCCCCGGCTCGGGGTGCTCGACGACGCGTTGCGTGACCAGGTCTGGCCGAACTGGCGGCAGAGCCCGGCGGTGTCGTCCATCGCCCGGTCCATGCTGCGGACCAACCCACCCGACCACAGCCGGATGCGGCGGCTGGCCGCCGGGGCGTTCAGCCCACGCCGGATCGCCGGGATGCGCGACGTGGTACGCGCGCAGGCCGAGGAGTTGCTCGACGCGATGGTGTCCCGTGCCGCCCGCGGCGCTCCGGTCGACATCCTGGCCGACTTCGCGTACCCGTTGCCGGTCGGGGTGATCTGCGCGCTGCTCGGCGTACCCGCTGCCGACCGGCCGCTGTTCCGCCGCTGGGCCGGTGACCTGACCGGGGTGCTGGAGCCGGAGATGACCCCGGAGGAGTTGACGGTCGCCGACGCGGGGGCCGCCGAGCTGCGCGACTACTTCGTCGAGCTGATCGTCGCCCGGCGGCGGGCACCGGCCGACGACCTGACCACCGCGCTGGTCCAGGTGCACGACGCCGACGGTGACCGGCTCAGCGGCGACGAATTGCTGGCCAACCTGGTGGTGCTGTTGGTGGCCGGGTTCGAGACCACGACCAACCTGCTCGGCAACGGTCTCGTCGTGCTGCTGGGTCACCCGGCCGCCGCCGCCGAGCTGCGCGCCGATCCCGGGCTCGCCGCGGCGTACGTCGAGGAGTTGCTGCGCTACGACTCGCCGGTGCAGTTGACCACCCGGACCAGCACGGCGCCGGTGCGCTGCGGCGGGCTCGACCTTCCGGCCGGCAGCACGGCGCTGCTGCTGCTCGGTGCGGCGAACCGCGACCCGCGCCGGTTTCCCGACCCGCAGCGCTTCGACCCGACGCGGGGCCAGGCGCACCCGCTGTCCTTCGGCGCCGGCCCGCACTACTGCCTCGGCGCCGGCCTGGCCCGGCTGGAGGCGCAGTTGGCCTTCCCGATGCTGCTGCGCCGCCTCCCCGAGCTGGCGCTGGTCGAGCCGCCCCGGCACCGGACCCGGCTGACCCTGCGCGGCTACGAGAGCCTGCTGGTGACGCTGGGCACGCCGGCCGTCGACGAGCGGGATGCGCGGGCCGGCACGCGGCGGGGCAGCGCGGCCGACCGCTGACGTCTGCGCACGGCGAAGGGCCGGGTCGGTACGCGGACTGCGCACCGACCCGGCCACCGGGTCGAACGGCGGGTCGCCGAGCTACCTCAGCCGAGGACGACGCCCGAGGCGCCGACGCCGGCCATGCCCGAGAAGATGTCCTCGTAGTAGAACCGCCAGGCGCAGACCCGCCCGGTGGTGACGTAGCCGGTGCAGGCCGTCGACGTGTTGGTGTCGTCGATGGCGGTGTTGGTGCCGGTCGCCCAGACCTGGAGGGTGTTCGCCGCGTTCACGATCTCCACCGGGCCGCCGCTGTCGCCCTGGCCGACGGCGTTGGTACGGGTGGTGTTCTCCGCCTGGACCTGACCGCAGACCTGGCCGAAGTTGCGAACGTTGATGCACAGGTTGCGGGCCTTCACCTGGATCGAACAGCGGGTGCCGGAGTACGCGCCGGAGGTGCACACCCAGTTGCCGACCTGGCTGGCCGACGCGCCGATCACCTGGTTGCTGAACTCGCTGACCACTCCGCCGGCCGCGTTGGTGCTGTTGTTGAAGACCCGGCCGCCTGAGCTGCCGGACAGCAGCAGGGTGTCGGTGCCGGCGTTGCGGGTGCCGACGATGCCCATCGACTGCCCGGTCGGGTCGGTCGCGGCGTTGTTGATGTTGCCGCAGTGCGCGGCGGAGAGGATCCGCGCGGCCCCGCCCTGGAAGACCCCGAAGCCGGTCGAGCAGCCGCCGCCGGTGGTGGCGTTGCGCCAGGCGGCGCCACCCCACCACGGCGACGTGTCGTCCCACCGGGTGGCGGGCGAGGCGGCGACGCCGGTCTGCACGGTCACCGGTACGCCGGCGAGGGCCGTCGCGCCGAGCAGGCCGTCCTGGGTGCCGACGAGCAGGCCGGCGCCGTCGGCGCGCGGTCCGACAGTGGTGATCTCGTCACCGGCCTTGGCGCGCAGCCGGTCGGCCGCGGCGAGCAGTTCCCGCTGGGAGTACGGCGCGGACAGCACCTGGGTCGCGACGGTGGCCCGGGCGTTGGCCACCAGGTTGGCCGGGGGCTCTCCCTTCCAGTAGACCTGGAGCTGCCGCTTGGTGGGGTCGGCGACGATACCGGCGAAGCCGGAGGTGGCGCTGCGTTCCGCCGCGGTCGTGATCCGGGCGGCGGCGGTGTTCATCCGCTGCTGCAACGTCAGTAGCTCGGCCCAGGAGGCGAATCCACCGGGCACCGGAGTGCTGTCGACGAACGACCCGGCGGTGCGAGCCTTGCCGCCGGGTGCGGCGATGCCGGCCTTGCCGCCGGGCGCGGCGGTGGCCGGTGCGGCGGTCACTCCGGCGACGAGCAGCGTGAGGCCGAACGCGGTGACGGCGACGCGGCGCAGCATCGTCGTGGACCGTCGGACGGTCGGGTGTGGACGGATCATCAGTACCTCTTCCCCCAGGGATCGTGGAGCGGGTCGAACCCGCAGCAGGACGGTGGCACGGGACGTCGGCTCCACGTCGCGCATCCTGGACGGCGCTGGACACCGCCGGACATCATCGGAGGATCAGCGGTCCGAAGTGGAACTGTCAGACATCGGCGGTCGCCTATCGATAGGGGTGGAGGGGGAATTAGCCTGCCCGTGCACATCCGGGGGGCTGGGCGATCGGGGGGTGGGAAGCCGTATGTCCGACCAACGGGTACCTCCCGGCGCGGGGCAGGCGGAGCAGGGGGCGACCGGGGCGTTCGAGGTGGTCCGCCGCGGCGTCGACGTGCAGACGTTGGAGGAACTGGCCGGGCTGTTACGCCAGTTGCGCCGCCGGGAGGCTCGGCAGGAGGGCGAAACCCAACTGACGTACCGGCAGTTGGCGGCGAAGACCGGCTGGTCACGGGGGATCATCGGGGAGTATTTCGCCGGCAACATCCTGCCGCCGCCGGAGCGGTTCGACGTCCTCATCCGGTTGCTCGGGGCGAGCCCCGCCGAGCAGGGGGTGCTGGCCACCGCCCGGGACCGGGTCGAGGAGAGACGTCGACGTCCGCACCGGGACGACGCCACCACCGAGGGATCGAGCGCCGGGCCGGGCCGCGTCCGCAGCGGCGGTCAACGCACCGGTACGACAGTGAACCGGCTGCCCGTCCCCCGCCAACTGCCCCCGGCGCTACCCGGATTCGTCGGACGTGTCGCCCAGCTCGCCCAGCTCGACGCCCAGCTCGTCAGCCCCGCCCCGGCGGAGGACGGCGGCCCGACGCCGGTCACCATCATGACGCTGTCCGGCACGGCCGGCGTCGGCAAGACGACCCTCGCCGTGTACTGGGCGCACCGGGTCGCCGACCGTTTCCCGGACGGCCAGCTCTACGTCGACCTGCGCGGCTTCGACTCCACCGGGACGGAGATGACCGCCGTCGAGGCGGTACGCGGCTTCCTGGAGGCCCTCGAGGTGCCGCCGGAACGCATACCCACCAACCTGAACGCGCAGGTCGGCCTCTACCGCAGCCTGCTCGCCAACCGGCGGATGCTGGTGTTGCTGGACAACGCCCGCGACGTCGACCACGTTCGGCCCCTGCTGGTCGGCAGCCCGAGCTGTCTGGTCCTGGTCACCAGCCGCAGCCGGCTCGCCGGCCTGGTCGCCGCCGAGGGCGCCCGCCCGATCGGCGTCGGCCTGCTCAGCACGGCCGAGGCGTGGCAGCTGTTGGCCCGGCGGCTCGGCGCGCAACGGTTGACCGTCGAGCCGACGGCGGTGGACGAGATCATCGAGCGGTGCGCACGGCTGCCGCTGGCGCTGGCGGTGCTCGCCGCCCGGGGCGCGGCGAATCCGGAGTTCTCCCTGGCCGCCCTCGCCGCCGAGCTGCGCGAGGCGCCGCGTCCGCTGGACTCCTTCGACGGTGGGGACGCCGGCACCGACGTGCAGGCGGTCTTCTCCTGGTCGTACCGGAACCTGACGCCGGCGGCGGCACGTCTGTTCCGGCTGTTCGGTTGCCACCCGGGGCCGGACATCGGGGTGGCCGCGGCGGCCAGCCTGGCCGGGCTGCCCCGGGCCCGGGTGCCCCGACTGTTGGCGGAGTTGGCCCACGCGCACCTGGTCACCGAGCACACCCCCGGCCGGTTCGGCGCGCACGACCTGCTCCGGGCGTACGCGGCCGAGCAGGCCGACCGTCTCGAACCGGCGGAGTCCCGGCGGGCGGCGATCCGACGGGGTCTCGACCACTACCTGCACACCGCGCACGCGGCAGCCCTGCTGTTACAACCCGGCCGGGATCCGGTCGCCCTGGCGGCGGCCGAGCCGGGCGTGGTGCCCGAGGAGATCACCGACCACGGTGCGGCCCTCGCCTGGTTCACCGTCGAGTACCCGGTGCTGCTGGCGGCGGTCGCGTACGCCAGGCGTACCGGCTTCGACGGCCATGCCTGGCAGTTGGCCTGGACGCTGGTGGACTTCCTGCAGCGCCGCGGTCGCTGGCCCGACCTGGTGCTCGCCCAGCGGGCCGCCCTGGCCGGGGCGCGGGAGGTCGGCGACCGGCTCGGGCAGGCGAACGCCCACCGTGACCTCGCCCGGGTGCTGTACCGGCTGGGGCGGGTGGACGAGGCGGCGAGGAACTACCGACAGGCGTTGGTGATCTTCGGGTCGTTGGGGGACCACACCGGGCAGGCGCGGACCCACCGGGCGTTCGGCGCGATGCTCGACGGGTTGGGCCGGTACGCCGAGGCGCTCGACCACGGCGAACGCGCGCTGGCCCTGTACCAGGCCGCCGGCCACCTGGCCGGGGAGGCGAGCGCCCGCAACGCGGTGGGTTGGGCGCACGCCCAGCTCGGTCAGTACGGGCGGGCGCTCACGCACTGCGGGCAGGCGTTGGCGCTGCTGCGCCCGACCGGTGACCGGCACGGCGAGGCGAACACCTGGGACAGCCTGGGCTTCATCCACGCCCGGTTGGGTGACCACCGCGAGGCGATCCGCTGTTACGGGCGGGCCCTACGGCTGTACCGGCGGATCAGCGACCGCTACGACGAGGCGGACACCCTGTGCCGGCTCGGGGTGAGCCGGCAGGCGGCGGGGGACCCGGCGGGTGCGGTGCGTACCTGGCGGCGGGCCCTGGGCATCCTCGACGACCTCGGTCACCCGGACAGCGAGCGGGTGCGCGACCTGCTGGCCGAGGCCGAGGCCCCGGATGGGGGAGCCGACCCGTGACGCTGGGCACACCCGCGGTGGCCGATCGAGGTACGCCGCCCGGCGGGCGGCCGGACACTCCGTAGACTGGTACGGCACCGCTCGTCCGACCCGTGAAGGAGCCACCCCGCGTGACCGTCCAGCCCATCCGTCTGTTTGGGGATCCGGTGCTGCGCACGCCGGCCGATCCGGTGGTCGATTTCGACGTCGAGCTGCGGAGGCTCATCGCCGATCTGACCGACACGATGCGTGAGCAGAGCGGCGCCGGCCTGGCCGCACCGCAGCTCGGTGTGGGCCTGCGGGTGTTCGCCTTCGACGTCGACGACGTGCTCGGGCACCTCGTCAACCCCGTGCTCGAGTTCCCCGACGAGGAGGAGCAGGACGGCCCGGAGGGCTGCCTGTCCATCCCCGGGCTCTACTTCGACACCAAGCGCCGCCAGAACGTCATCGCCAAGGGCTTCAACGGCTACGGCGACCCGCTGCAGATCGTCGGCACCGGCCTGATGGCCCGCTGCGTGCAGCACGAGACCGACCACCTCGACGGTGTGCTCTTCCTGGACCGGCTGGACGTCGCCGGTCGCAAGGAGGCGATGAAGGCGATTCGTCAGGCCGAGTGGTACGACGCGTCCGCCCCGCCCACGGTCAAGGTCAACCCGCACGGCGCGGGCAGCCCCTTCGGCCTGGGGCGGTGACCCGGATGCGCGTGATCTTCGCCGGTACCCCGGCCGTCGCCGTCCCCGCCCTGGCCGCCGTCGCCGCCTCCCGGCACGAGCTGGTCGCGGTCGTGACCCGACCCGACGCGCCCGCGGGACGTGGTCGTGGTCTGTCCCGGTCCCCGGTCGGCGAGTGGGCCGACGAGCACGGCGTGGAGGTGCTCACACCGGCCCGTCCCCGCGAGCCCGAGTTCCTCGACCGGCTCCGCGCGCTCGCACCGGACTGCGTGCCGGTGGTCGCCTACGGCGCGTTGGTGCCACCGGCCGCGCTGGAGATCCCCCGGCACGGTTGGATCAACCTGCACTTCTCGCTGCTGCCCGCGTGGCGTGGGGCCGCGCCTGTGCAGCACGCCGTGCTGCACGGCGACGAGTTCACCGGTGCCAGCGTCTTCCAGTTGGAGGAGGGCCTGGACACCGGCCCGGTCTACGGCACGCTGACCGACGAGATCCGGGCGGCCGACACCTCCGGTGACCTGCTGGGGCGGCTCGCCGACTCCGGCGCCGGGCTGCTGGTGGCGGTGCTCGACGCGATCGCCGACGGCACCGCGCGGGCCGAGCCGCAGCCCGTCGACGGGGTGTCGCTGGCGCCGAAACTGACAGTGGACGACGCCCGGGTGCGCTGGGGCGACCCGGCCTTCGCCGTGGACCGTCGGCTGCGGGCGTGCACCCCGGCCCCGGGCGGCTGGACCACGTTCCGAGGGGAGCGGGTGAAGCTCGGCCCGGTCGTGCCGGTGCCGGACGGCCCGGAGTTGAAGCCGGGCGAGTTGCTGGTGGAGAAGTCCCGGGTGCTCACCGGCACGGCGACCGTGCCGGTGCGTCTCGGTGAGGTCCGTGCCGCGGGTAAGCGGGCGATGGGCGCCACCGACTGGGCGCGTGGCGTCCGGGTGGGCGCCGGCGAGGAGTTCGCGTGACGGCCCCGGAGGGGACGCGCCCCACGCGCTCGGGCCCGCCCTCGGGTCGTGGCGGGGACCGCCGACCGGCCCGTCCGCCACTGGACCGCCCGCGTCGGGCCGCGTACGAGGCGGTGGCCGCGGTGCACCGCGACGACGCGTTCGCCAACCTGGTGCTCCCCACCATCCTGCGGGAGGAGGGGCTGTTCGGCCGGGACGCGGCCTTCGCCACCGAATTGACCTACGGCACCCTGCGCCACCTGGGCACGCTGGACGCGATCCTGACCGACGCGTCCGGTCGGGACGTGGCCCGCATCGACCCACCGGCGCGCGACGCGTTGCGCCTCGGCGCCTACCAGTTGCTGTACACCCGGGTGCCGCCGCACGCCGCGGTCTCGTCGACGGTGGACCTGGTCCGCTCGGTCGCGCCGGGCGCCGCCGGTTTCGCCAACGCGGTGCTGCGCGAGGTGTCCACCCGTGACGTGGACGCCTGGGTGGCGAAGCTCGCCCCGCCGATGGAGACCGACCCGGTCGGGCACCTGGCCCTGGCGTACAGCCATCCGCAGTGGATCGTGCGGGCGTTCTCCGAGGCGCTCGGCGGTGACCTGGGCGAGACGGCCCGCCTGCTGATCGAGGACAACGAGCGGCCGCCGGTGCACCTCTGTGCCCGGCCGGGCCTGATCGACCCGGTCGAGCTGGCCGACCAGGTCGGGGGCGCGCCCGGCGCCTTCTCGCCGTACGCCGTCTATCTGCCCGGTGGCGCCCCCGGCGACGTGCCGGCGGTGGCCGACGGCCGGGCCCACGTGCAGGACGAGGGGTCGCAGTTGGTGGCCGCGGCGCTGGCCGGCGCGCCGCTCGACGGTCCGGACGGGCGCTGGCTGGACCTGTGCGCCGGTCCGGGTGGCAAGGCCGGGCTGCTGGGTGCCCTGGCCGCGCAGCGGGGCGCGCGGGTGACCGCGGTGGAGGTGGCCGAGCACCGGGCCCGGTTGGTGTCCCAGGCGACCCGGGGTCTGCCGGTGGCCGTGCTGGCCACCGACGGCCGGGAGGTCGGCGCGGACCCGAAGCTGCCCGAGGAGCACTTCGACCGGGTGCTCGTGGACGCGCCGTGTACGGGGCTAGGGTCGCTGCGCCGTCGCCCGGAGTCCCGCTGGCGTCGGCAACCGTCGGATCTGCCGCCGCTGACCCGGCTGCAACGGGAGTTGCTCGGTGCGGCGCTGCGGGCGGTCCGCCCGGGTGGCCTGGTCGCCTATGTCACCTGCTCGCCGCACACCGTCGAGACGCACGTGACGGTGACCGAGGCGGCCCGCCGCAGCGGGGTCGCCGTGGACTTCGTGGATGCCCGTCCGCTGTTGCCGGCCGGCATGCCCGGTCTGGGCGACGGGCCGACCGTGCAGCTGTGGCCGCACCGCCACGGCACCGACGCGATGTTCCTCGCCGTCCTGCGGCGAAGCTGATCCGATGTCGCGTCCGGCCGGTCGACCCGGCCGGACGCGGCGGCGCTCAGGTGACCGGGAGGCCCTTGGTGCCCGCGTTCTTCATCGAGCGGGTCAGGTCCCGGTCGGAGATCCAGAGGAAGCACTGCACGCCGCGGTTGCCGTTCTTCCACTCCTCCTCGTACGGCTGGTAGTAGATCGTGCCGGCGCGGAATTCGAGTCGGGAGTCGTCCGGCACCTTCGCGTACTTTGCGATCATCGACTGGCAGGCCCGGTGGGTGCGCTTGGTGGTGCGCGTGAACTCGGCGTAGCTGACGTCCGGCCCCTGCCACACCCCGACGAACTCCGCGTGGTGCTTGGCGGTGCAGGAGACCGGCACCATCTCCTCGATGTCGTCCTTGACCATCTTCGGGTTGAAGCAGCGGTACGCCAGCGGGGCCGCGCCGGACAACGCGCCCCGGAGGCTGCCGGTGCGCAGGTCGACGGTGGTGTCGTCGATGCTGACGATCTCGGTGACGTCGCAGCGGTACCAGCGGGCCCCGCTCGCCCAGGCCTGCGGTGACGGCAGCACGACGGTCAGACCGAGCCGCCCGGAGCGCCAGTCGGCGCCGACCGCCTTGTTGACCTGGGTGTCGCACGCGGCCTGCGCGGCCCGCATGCCCTTCGATCCGGGCAACGGTGTCGTGCCGGGGTCGGCGGCGGGGCCGGTGAGGGTGCCGACGTGCATGGTCTCGACCCGGTGCGCCTCGGTGCACGGCGTCGGGTTGTAGCCGGTCAGGAAGCCGACCTGCTGGGAGGTCTGGTGGCAGACGTCGGCGGCGGGGACGAACTGCTGCGCCGCGACGGGCGCCGGCCAGTCGTCGACGAGGTCACGGTCGAGTCCGGCGGGCGCGTTGCATCCGGCCAGCGCCAGGGCCGCACCTCCGGCGAACGCCGTCAACCACCGTCGCATCCCTGACCTCCCCGCCCCTGGTGGCCGCCGACCGTACCCGGCCGGCCGGTAGGGCCACGGCGCAGCAGCATACGGCACCACTGCTCAGATCGCCGGAAGTCCCTCCGGGCCGACCCCGCGCATCGAACGGGTGAGTTTGCGGTCGTCGCTCCACAGGAAACAGCGCACCCCACGGTCGCCCTCCTCCCACTCCCGTTGCGACGGTGGGTAGTAGATGGACCCGGCCCGGTACGGCAACTCGTCGTTGTCCGGCACGTCCGCGAACGCGGCGATCAGCCCCATGCAACGCTGGTGCGCCTGCGCGGCGGCCTTGCTGAACGCGGCCCAACTCATGTCGCGTTCCTCGTAGACGCCGACGAACTCGGCGCGGTGCGGTTCGGTGCACAGCACCGGTGCCATGTAGTTGAGGTTGTCACCGATCAGCTTCGGGTCGAAGCAGCGGTGGGTGAGCGGGCTGTCGCCGATCAACGCGCCGCGCAGGCTGCCGGTGCGGTTGACCGGGCGGGTGTTGTCGATGCTGCCGGTCTCGCTGAGGTCGCACCGGAACCAGCGCGCGCCGCCGGACCAGGCGGGTGCGGACGGCAACGCGAGGGTCAGCGCGAGGCGGGCGGTGTGCCAGTCGCCGCCGAGCACCTCCCGGGCCCGCTGGTCGCACTCGGCGCGGGCGGTGCGCAGCGCCGACGCGCCGGGCTCGGGCCGGGCCTCGGTCAGCGCGTCGGGCCCGACGAAGGTGCCGACGTGGATGGTCTCGGCCAGGTGGTTACGCGCGCAGTCCACCGTCTCGTACGTGCTGGCCTGCACGACCGGGATGATCCGGGGCAGGCAGGTGTCGGTGGCCGGGCTGAACGGCTTCGGCACCCGCAGCGCCGGCCAGTCGTCGGTGAGGTCACCGTCCGCGCCTCGGGCCGGTGCGCAACCGGCCAGCAGTATCGTCGTGACGCCGGCCAGCACCAGCGCTGGGAGCCACCGTCGCATCGTCCGCCCTTCCCGGGAACTGGCGGCCGGTCGCCGCGCCCCGCGGCGAGACCCCGGCGGGCGTGCAGCCTTTGGCACAGTCCCGGTTGGAGTGTCGTCGCGTTTCCGTCGATCGGCCAGCCATTGCCGTCTGTTCGTCCGGATCCGAGGGTCCGGAGTAACGAATTCTGCACCACTGGTCACTGCTGGGTCACAGCGCGTCCCCGAAGGTGGCGCGATGCGGGTCGCGGGTCGCCACGTTCGTACACTGGCCAGGTGACCGTACCGCCGCCGATCGTCGCGCCGAGCATCCTGGCCGCCGATTTCGCCCGACTCGCCGAAGAGGTCCGTGCCGTCGAGGACGCCGCGGACTGGTTGCACGTCGACGTGATGGACAACCACTTCGTGCCGAACCTGACCATCGGTCTGCCCGTGGTGCAGAGCCTGCGGGCCGTCACCGCGATGCCGTTCGACGTGCACCTGATGATCGAGGATCCGCGGCGGTGGGCCCCCGGCTACGCCGACGCCGGGGCGTACAACGTCACCTTCCACGCCGAGGCCTCCGACGATCCGGTGGCGCTGGCCAAGGACCTGCGGTCGGCTGGAGCGAAGGCCGGGCTGGCCATCGACCGGGACACCCCGATCGAGCCGTACCTGGACCTGCTGCCCAGCTTCGACACCCTCCTGATCATGACGATCAAGGCCGGTTTCGGCGGGCAGCGGTTCATCCCGCAACTGCTCGACAAGGTGCGTACCGCCCGCCGGCACGTCTCCGCCGGGCACCTGGAGCTGCGCATCGAGGTGGACGGGGGGATCGCCGCCGACACCATCGAGCAGGCCGCCGCGGCGGGCGCGGACGCGTTCGTCGCCGGCACCGCCGTGTACGGCGCCGCCGACCCGGCGGAGGCCGTACGGCACCTGCGTTCGCTCGCGGAACGCGCGGCTCCCGGCGCCTGACGTGGAACCCGACGGCGACCGCAAGGACATCATCCTCGTCGTCGACGACGACGAGGACATCGCTCGTTTCGTCGAGTTCAACCTGCGCCTGCACGGCTTCGAGGTGATCCACGCCGTCGACGGCCAGGAGGCCCTCGAGGTCATCGAACGCGAGCGTCCGGACCTCGCGGTGGTCGACCTCATGATGCCCCGGATCGACGGGCTGGAGCTGACCCGCCGGTTGCGCGCCGACCCGATGACCTCCGCCCTGCCGGTGATCATGCTGACCGCCAAGGGGATGACCGTCGACAAGGTGCTCGGGCTCAGCGCCGGCGCCGACGACTACCTGGTCAAGCCCTTCGACACCGCCGAGCTGGTGGCCCGGGTCTCGTCCACGCTGCGCCGCAACAAGGAGTTCCGGGAGGTCTCCCCGCTGACCGGGCTGCCCGGCAACAGCCGGATCCGGCGGGAGATCAGCGACCGGGTGCGGCAGGGCGTGGACTACGCCGTCGGCTACGTCGACATCGACCGGTTCAAGAGCGTCAACGACCGGTACGGCTTCGTCCGGGGCGACGACTTCATCTCCGCGTTGGCCCGCAGCCTGCACCGGGCGGTGGTGGGTGTCGGCCTGCCGCCGGCCTTCCTCGGTCACGTCGGCGGTGACGACTTCGTCATCGTCTGCACCCCGGACCAGGTCCGTCCGCTGACGTCGCAGGCGGTGGTGGACTTCGAGACCGCCGCGGACACGCTCTACGACCCGACCGACCGGGAGCGCGGTTTCGTCGAGCTGAAGGACCGGCGGGGCAACATCCGCCGCGCCGCCCTGGTCACGCTGTCCATCGGGGTGTCCCTCTCCGACGCCGGCAGGCGGTTCACCGACCCCCTCGAGGTGATCGCGGTGGCCTCGGAGATGAAGACGGTCGCCAAGAGCCAACCCGGGTCGTACGTGGCGGTGGATCGGCGTCGTGGCGTCACCTGACGCGTGATCCCGCTGTGAAGTAGCTCGCCTAGGTGGCGGCGAAGGCGAAGAAGCGTGTAAGACTGCCGGTATAACCCACCACGCGCTGGCGGGACTCGGTGAAATTCCGAACCGGCGGTGATCCACGGTGCGACCGTGGTCAGCCCGCGACCCGGACGGCTCTGCCGCCCGGTGGACCTGGTGAGAATCCGGGGCCGACGGTTGGGGGCGGTTCGTCCGCGCCCAGACAGTCCGGATGGGAGACAGCGCGCGGGACGGACGGGTCCGCCCGGCCGCTGGCTTCAGCGTGCCGTGCCCACCCTCCCGGGGCGGCTGTGCCGTTCCCGGATTCCGCCTCCGCCTGCCCGCGGCCCCATGGCCGCAGCCTCCCTGACCGCCAGCGCGCGGACGGCGAGTGAGAGGGCAGGGCAGGGCGATGGCCAGCGTCTCCGTCGACGAGGCGATGCGGCGTGCGATCGAGTTGGCGGCGCGCGGGCTCGGCACGACCAGCCCCAACCCGGTGGTCGGGTGCGTGCTGCTCGACGAGGACGGCCAGGTCGTGGGGGAGGGCTTCCACGCGTACGCCGGCGGGCCGCACGCCGAGATCGTCGCCCTGGCGCAGGCCGGACAGCGGGCCAAGGGCGGCACCGCGGTCGTCACTCTGGAACCGTGCGACCACACCGGTCGCACCGGCCCCTGTAGTTCCGCGCTGGTCCAGGCCGGGGTCGCCCGGGTGGTCATCGCCGTACCCGATCCCAACCCGGTCGCGTCCGGTGGCGCCGCCACCCTGCGCGCCGCCGGGGTCCGCGTCGACCTCGGGGTACGCGGCGAGGAGGCCGAGGCCGGCAACGTCGCGTGGCTGACCTCGATGCGCCGGGGCTGGCCGTACGTCATCTGGAAGTACGCCTCCACGCTCGACGGGCGGGCCGCCGCGTTGGACGGCACCAGCATGTGGATCACCTCGGAGGCGGCCCGGATCGACGTGCACGCGTTGCGGGGCACCGTCGACGCGGTGGTCGCCGGGGTGGGCACCGTGCTCGCCGACGACCCCCGGCTGACCGCTCGCAACCTGCGGGACGGCAGCCTGGCCATCCGGCAGCCGCTGCGGGTGGTGGTGGACAGCTCCGGGCGTACCCCGGCTGACGCCCGGGTCCGCGACGGCGCCGCGCGGACGTGGATCGCGACCGCCGACGAGGTCGGCGCCGGCCCGGACGGCCGGGTCGACCTACCGGCGCTGCTCGCTGCCCTGCACGAGCGGGGGGTCCGCTCGCTGCTGCTGGAAGGCGGCCCCCGGCTGGCCGGGGCGTTCCTGCACGCCGGCCTGGTCGACAAGGTCATCGGGTACGTCGCGCCCCGGCTGCTCGGCGCCGGACCGACCGCTCTGGTCGACGCGGGAGTGAGCACCATCGCCGAGGCAATCGATCTGGAGCTCGTCGACGTTACGCAGATCGGTCCGGATCTGCGGATCACCGCTTTGCCCCGCAAAAGGGAGGGCTGAGATGTTCACCGGCATTATCGAAGAGTTGGGGGAGATCGTCCGGGTCACGGCGACGGCGGGCGATTCCGCGCTGATCGGCGTCCGTGGTCCGTTGGTCACCTCGGACGCCCGGCACGGCGACTCCATCGCGGTCAACGGCGTCTGCCTGACCGTGGTGGACGTGGCCGACGGGGTCTTCACCGCCGACGTGATGGGCGAGACGCTGCGCCGCTCCGCGCTGGGTGCGCTGAGCGTCGGTGACCCGGTCAACCTGGAGCGGGCCGCCGCGCTCGGCAGCCGGCTCGGTGGGCACCTGGTGCAGGGCCACGTGGACGGGGTCGGCGAGGTGATCTCCCGGGAGCCGGCCGAGCACTGGGAGACGGTCCGGTTCCGGCTGCCCGCCGGCCTGTCCCGGTACGTGGTGGAGAAGGGCTCGATCACCATCGACGGTGTTTCGCTGACCGTGGCCGAGGTGGGCGCGGACGAGTTCGCCGTCGGGTTGATCCCGACCACGCTCAAGCTGACCACGCTCGGCGCGAAGGGGGCCGGCGACCCGGTCAACCTGGAGGTCGACGTGCTGGCCAAGTACGTCGAGCGGCTGCTCGGCGACCGGTTGGCCGGCTCCGACGGCGCCGGGGCGGCCCCGATCACGGGCGGGGTGGCCTGATGGGTGCGCTCGGTTGGCTGGTGGACGCCCAGGTGCAGGTGGCCGGCTCGCCGGTGCTGGTCCGGGAGATCGTCGGCAACGCGTTCGGCCTGATCTCCGCGCTGCTCGGGCTGCGCCGGGTGGTCTGGGCCTGGCCGGTCGGCATGATCGGCAACGCGCTGCTCCTGACCGTCTTCCTCGGCGGGGTGTTCGCCACCCCGCAGGCGCACGACCTGTACGGGCAGGCCGGACGACAGGTGTTCTTCTTCGCGGTCAGCGTCTACGGCTGGTGGCGCTGGCAGCGCAACCGTCGCGCCGACGCCGGGCAGGCGGCGGTCGTCCCACGGTGGGCCACCGGGCGGGAGCGGCTGATGCTGTTGCTGGCCGCCGTGGTCGGCACCGCCGCCGCGTACCCGGTGCTCAAGGCACTGGGCTCGTGGGGTCCGCTGCCCGACGCCTGGATCCTCACCGGCAGTCTGCTGGCCACGTACGGCATGGCCCGCGGCTGGGTGGAGTTCTGGCTGCTGTGGATCGCGGTGGACGCGGTCGGCGTGCCGCTGCTGCTGCGCGGCGGGTTCTACCCGTCCGCGGTCATGTACCTGATCTACGGCGCGCTGTGCGTCTGGGGCTTCGCCGCCTGGTGGCGCACCTCGCGCGCCACCCGCCCGGCCACCGCCCGACCCATCTACACGGAGGCTGTCGCGTGACGAGCTTCGGAAGCATCGAGCACGCGATCGCGGAGATCGCGGCCGGTCGGCCGGTCGTCGTGGTCGACGACGCGGACCGGGAGAACGAGGGCGACCTGATCTTCGCGGCCGAGCTGGCCACGCCGGAGCTGATGGCGTTCATGGTGCGCCACACCTCCGGGTACGTCTGCGTGCCGTTGACCGAGAGCGAGGCCGACCGCCTCGACCTGCCGCCGATGCACCACACCAACCAGGACCGGCGCGGCACCGCGTACACGGTGACGGTGGACGCCCGGGAGGGGGTCAGCACCGGCATCTCGGCGGCCGACCGGGCGCACACCATCCGGCTGCTCGCCGCCGCGTCCACCGACCCGACCGACCTGGCCCGCCCCGGGCACGTGGTGCCGCTGCGCGCCCGCGAGGGCGGGGTGCTGCGTCGGCCCGGGCACACCGAGGCCGCGATCGACCTGACCCGGCTGGCCGGGCTGCGCCCGGCCGGCGTGCTCTGCGAGCTGGTCAACGACGACGGCACCATGATGCGGCTGCCCGACCTGGAGAAGTTCGCCGCCGAGCACGGCCTGACGCTGATCACCATCGCCGACCTGATCGCCTACCGGCGGCGCACCGAGAAGCAGGTCGAGCTGGTCGCCGACGCCCGGATGCCCACCCGGCACGGCGTGTTCCGGGCGCTCGGCTACCGCGCCGAGCACGACCCGGCCGAGCACGTCGCGATGGTGCTGGGCGACCTCGGCGACGGCCAGGACGTGCTGGTCCGGGTGCACTCCGAGTGCCTGACCGGGGACGTGTTCGGTTCGCTGCGCTGCGACTGCGGCCCGCAGTTGGACGCCGCGCTGGCCCGGGTCGCGCAGGAGGGGCGGGGCGTCGTGCTCTACGTCCGCGGGCACGAGGGGCGGGGCATCGGGCTGCTGCACAAGCTTCAGGCGTACCAGTTGCAGGATCTCGGCCGGGACACCGTCGACGCCAACCTCGACCTGGGGTTGCCGGCCGACGCCCGGGACTACGGCACCGGCGCACAGATCCTCTACGACCTGGGTGTGCGCTCGATGCGGCTGCTCACCAACAACCCGGCCAAGCGGGCCGGGTTGGAGGGGTACGGGTTGACGATCACCGGCCGCGAGGGGCTGCCGGCCGGGGCGCACCCGGAGAATCTGCGCTACCTGCGCACCAAGCGGGACCGGATGGGTCACCTGCTGGACGAGTTGGACGAGGGGTCCGAGGCGCCGCTGGGGCGTCCGGTCGCCGACGACGAGATCGGAGCATGACGATGGCGGGTTTCGGTGAGCCGGGAGTCGAGGCGGTGGACGCCGCGGGCCTGACCGTCGGGGTCGTCGCCGCCCGCTGGCACGGCGAGCTGACCGACCACATGGTGGAGCGTGCGGTGGCCGCCGCCGAGGCGTGCGGGGCGCGGTCCGTCGTCGCCCGCGTCGCCGGTTCGGTCGAGCTGCCGGTGGTCGCCCAGGCCCTCGCCCGCCGCTGCGACGTGGTGGTCGCCCTCGGCGTGGTGGTGCGCGGCGCCACCGCCCACTTCGACTACGTGTGCCGTTCGGTCACCGACGGTCTGACCCGGGTGGCGTTGGACGAGGGTAAGCCGGTGGCGCACGGGGTGCTCACCGTGGAGACCATCGAGCAGGCCCGGGACCGGGCCGGTCTGCCCGGCTCGGCGGAGGACAAGGGCTGGGCCGCCACCGTCGCCGCCCTCGATGCCGCGTTGGCCGTCCGGACCGTGGCGGCGGGCAACGCCCAGCGGGTCGGCTTCGGCGGCTGACGCCTCCGCTGGCCCTCGCTCAGAGTCGACCGGCCTCGATGATCCGGCGCAGGAACTGCCGGGTCCGAGGCTGGGTCGGCTCGCCCAGCACCTGCTCGGGCGGGCCGCTCTCGACGACCCGACCCGCGTCGAGGAAGCACACCTGGTCGGCGACCTCCCGGGCGAAGCCCATCTCGTGGGTGGCCAGCACCATCGTCATCCCGTCGGCCTTCAGGTCGCGGATCATCGTCAGCACCTCGCCGACGAGTTCCGGGTCCAGCGCGGAGGTGACCTCGTCCAGCAGCATCAGCCGGGGCGAGTTGGCCAGGGCCCGTACGATCGCCACCCGCTGCTGCTGACCACCGGAGAGCCGGTCCGGGTAGGCGTCCGCCTTCGCGCCGAGCCCGACCCGGTCGAGCAGCTCCCGGGCCTGGGCCTCCGCCTCCGCACGAGCCCGCCGGTGTACGCGGCGCGGCGCGAGCGTGATGTTCTCCAACACGCTCAGGTGCGGGAAGAGGTTGTACGCCTGGAAGACCATGCCGATCCGCCGACGGACCCGGTCGGCGTCCACCCGGGGATCGGAGATGTCCTCCCCGTCCAACTCGATGGTGCCGTCGTCGATCTCGTCCAGCAGGTTCACACACCGCAGCAGGGTGGACTTGCCGGACCCGGACGCGCCGATCAGCGCCACCACCTGATGCTCGTCGACGGTCAGGTCGAGCTGGTCGAGCACCACGTGGTCGGCGAACTCCTTGCGCAGACCCCGGCAGCGCAGCAGCGCCATGGTCAGCCTCCCGACTGTCGGCGGGCCGCCCGCAGCGTCACCCAGTCGGTGACCGCGATCAGCGGGATCGCGAGCAGCACGAAGAGCACCCCCGCCACGACGTACGGCGTGTAGTTGAACGTCTGTGCGGTGGCGATCTGCGCGGCGCGGACCGCGTCGATCGGCCCGGCGAGCGAGACCAGCCCGACGTCCTTCTGCAACGCCACCACGTCGTTGAGCAGCGGTGGCGCCACCCGGCGGACGGCCTGCGGCAGGACCACGTGCCGCATCGTCTGCCGGTAGGTCAGGCCCAGCGAGCGGGCCGCGGCGAGCTGGCTGGGGTGCACCGACTCGATGCCGGCCCGGAACACCTCGGCCAGGTACCCGCCGTAGGTCAGGACCAACGCGAGCCCACCCAGCACCAGCACCGGTGGCATCCCCTGCAACCGCAGGCCGGGTACGCCGAGGGTGAGCAGGTACAGCACGATGATCAGCGGCAGGCCGCGGAACGTGTACGTGTAGCCGGCGGCCAGCGCCCGGACCGGGAAGAAGACCGGGCCGCGCACCGTCCGCAGCACCGCGATCACCAACCCGAGCAGCAGCGCACCGGCCGCACAGCAGACCAGCAGCCGGACGTTGAGCCACAGCCCGGTCACCACCGCCGGCAGCGCGTCCCGGGCGATCTCCGGGTCCAGGAACGAGCGCCGGACCCGGTCCCAGCCGGGCGCCCCGGTCACCGCGACGACCAGCAGCGTGCCGAGCGCCGCCGTGGACGAGGCCGCGACCAGCACGCTGAAGACGGTCTGCCGACGCCGGTACGCCGACCGCCTCCGCTGCGCCTCCGAGGGAACGTGATCCAGGAGGGTCACCGCAGCTCGGCCGCGCCCGCCACCTGCGCCAGCCACTTCTGCTCCAACTCCTTCAGCGCGCCCGCCGAGGCGAGCTGACCGACCGCGCCGCTCACGCAGGACGTCAGGGGTGAGTTCTTGTCCAGCAGCAACCCGAACGCCTCCGGCGTACCGACCTGCGGCACCTGCCCGACGATCACCGCGTCGGTGATCTCCGCGCCGGTGATGTAGAAGGCGGTCGGCAGGTCCACCACGAGACCGTCCAACTGCCCGTTCTGCAGGGCCTTCTTGGCGTCGTCGTTGCTGTTGTAGACCCGCGGCTCGACGCTCGGCTTGATCACGTCGGTGATCGCCTGGTAGCTGGTGGTGCCGACCTGGGCGCCGAGCCGCGCGTCGCGCAGATCGGCCAGCGACGCCTTGCCGGCGATCTTCGAGGACTTCAACGCGATGACGGTCTGCCGCACCAGGTAGTACGGCGCGGAGAAGTCGACCGCCTGCTTGCGCTCCTCGGTGATGGAGAACTGGTTGATGTCGAAGTCGAAGTTCTTCGGTCCGGGTGCGATCGCCGCGTCGAACTTGACCCGGGTCCAGGTGACGTCCGCGCGGGCGTAGCCGAGCTTCTCGGCCACCGCGTACGCGACGGCCGACTCGAAGCCCTCGCCGCTGTCCGGCTTGTCCTCCGAGAACCACGGCTCGTACGCGGGCTGGTCGGTGGCGATGGTCAGCTTGCCCGGCGTACGGGTGGGCAGGCTGTCCTTGACGCACGACGGCGCCGCGGTGACGACGGGGGTCGGGGTGTCGTCCTGTGGCGCGCATCCGGCGGCGGCGACCACGGCGGCACCGGCGACGGTGAGCGCGAAAAGACGTGAGCTGCTGGCCATGGCGGACAGCGTAGAGCGTGACGGCCGTCGATCGGCAATTCCCCCACCAGGTCGGTAGGGAATTGTCCCGCTGGCTGGGTGCCGGCCGACCCGGACGTGCGGTGCCGGTCGGCTGGCTGGAAGAATCCTTCCTCGTGAAGACGTTCGAGGAGTTGTTCGCCGAGCTGCAGGCCAAGGCCGCCGCCGGCACCCCGGGCTCGGGCACCGTCGCCGCCCTCGACAAGGGCGTGCACTTCATCGGCAAGAAGGTCGTCGAGGAGGCGGCCGAGTCGTGGATGGCCGCCGAGCACGAGGGGCCGGAGCGCACCGCCGAGGAGATCTCCCAACTGCTCTACCAGGTCCAGGTGCTGATGCTCGCCAGCGGTCTCGAGCTCAAGGACGTCTACCGACATCTGTGAGTGCCCTCACCCGTTGATCGTCATCCGGATCGAAGGAGCACTCCGTCATGCTGCGTGTCGCCATCCCCAACAAGGGCACCCTGGCCGAACCGGCCGCCCAGATGCTGCGCGAGGCGGGCTACCGTCAGCGCACCGACCCCAAGGACCTCGTCTGCCGGGACGAGGCCAACGACGTCGAATTCTTCTACCTGCGTCCCAAGGACATCGCCACCTACGTCGGCTCCGGTGACCTCGACCTCGGCATCACCGGCCGGGACCTGCTGATCGACTCGGCCGCGCCGGCCGAGGAGGTCGTCGACCTCGCCTTCGGGCGGGCCACCTTCCGCTTCGCCGCCCGCCCCGACGACATCGCCTCCGTGCAGGACCTCGGCGGGCACCGGATCGCCACCGCGTACCCGGGGCTGGTCGAGCGGCACCTGCACGAGGCGGGCGTGAAGGCCGACGTCATCCGCCTCGACGGCGCGGTGGAGAACGCCGTACGCCTCGGGGTCGCCGACGTGATCGCGGACGTGGTCGAGACCGGTGCCACCCTGCGCCAGGCGGGCCTGGTCGTCTTCGGCGAACCGCTGCTGCGCTCCTCGGCGGTGCTGGTCCGTCGTGCCGACGCGCCCGCGCACCCCCAAGCCGAGCAGCTCCTGCGTCGCCTGCACGGTGTGCTGGTCGCCCGCCGCTACGTGATGCTCGCCTACGACGTCCCGGCCGGTCTGCTCGACCGGGCCAGCGGGCTCACCCCGGGCATCGAGTCGCCCACCGTCTCGCCACTGCACCGCGAGGGCTGGGTGGCGGTGCAGGCGATGGTGCTCCGCGACGACGTCCACCGGATCATGGACGAGTTGTACGAGTTGGGCGCCCGCGCCATCCTCGTCACCAACATCCACGCCTGTCGCCTCTGACCGGTTCGGGTCGCCTACGCCTCGCGCGTCTGCCCGTCGGGCCGTGCGTCGCGCGCGTCGGTCTCTGGTCCGGCGTCTTGCCCTTGATCAACTCGGTTTCCCTGAAAGTGGGGGTGTCCGGCCCGCCGCGACACCCCCACTTCCCTGAACCGGAGTGGATCTGTCCCGGCGCGTCGGCCTCGCGCGCGGGGAGCGCCGGCAATCGCGCCTGACCGCCTCAAGGTCGCGCTCGAACGTTGAAGTAGTGGCCTCACTCCCCACCCGAGGCCACTATTTCCTGGTTCGAGCGGGATCTTGCGGTTGTCGTCCCCGGATGACGGCCGGCTCGGTCGCGATCTTGGGGCTCGGCGGTTGATAGCGAGGTTTGAGGCGTTGGTCAGTGGGTGGTGCGTTTGAGGGGCCGGGTGCGGATGGCAGACTGGTGGGGTGAGTGAAACCGAGCTGGTCCGCCTGAAGCCCCGCCGCATCCGCGTGGTCTGTTGGTCGGCGGCGGTTGCCTTGGTGGTGGTGTTCGCTCTGGTCGCCACCTCGCTGAGTGGGCCGACCGGCGACGGCTACGGCAGCTTCCAGCGCGGTGACCAGGTGGCCATGATCGGCTTGGGCGTCTTCGGTGCGCTGGGGTTCCTGCTGTTCACCCGTCCGCGGGTGGAGGCGGACGAGCGCGGCATCCGGGTGCGTAACGTGATCAGCTCCTACGAGCTGCCCTGGGAGGTCGTGCGGGGAGTCCGCTTCGACCGGGGTGCGCCGTGGGCCAGTCTGGAACTGCACGACGACGATCTGCTGCCCATGGTCGCCCTGCAGGCTGCCGACAAGGAGTTGGCTGTCGACGGCGTCCGCGCGCTGCGGCGACTGCACCAGGCTCACCAGGCCCGCCTCGCCGAACGCGCCGTCGGCCGCTGAAGGTCGCGCCGTCGGCCAGCCTGGCGTTCGCCGCTGACCCCTGACCCCGCCCCGGACCGCAAGATCCGGACAACTTCGGTGAAACTGCTGCCTCCGGCATCGCTGAGGCAGCAACTTCACCGAAAGTGTGCAGATCATGGCGTGCGGAGCACCCGCGTGGCGTGCTCCGCCCCGCGCGGGAGCGCAGGGGATGCAGGGGCGTCCGCGCACGGCTCGCCGGGGGCGGCCGCCCCGGGTATGACGGTGCTGCGGGGTCGTCCAATTGGTGCCCCGGGTGTCCCGGTTTGGGGGTGGCCGGGACGTCGGTGTAGTGTTGTCGAGTCGACCAGGCTGTCTCCGCGTGCGAGCAGGCAGCCTTGAAAGCGGAGCGCCTGCTCCCACCCGAGTCGCCGCCACGGTGGCCGGGTCCGGTCACCGGTTCCGGGCATGTCCCGGTCCCGGATGCGCGATCCTGTGATCGTGCCGACCGGTCGAGCGGGCCCTGGCATGCGCCGGGGCCTTCTGCTTTTCGGGTCGGTTCCCATCCGGGAGCCGCGGGGGTCGGCACCTGAGCAGAAACGACTCGAGGAGGCCCCATCAGCGTCGAACCACGCGTGAACGAGCAGATCCGGGCACGTGAGGTCCGACTGGTCGGCCCAGAGGGTGAGCAGGTGGGCATCGTCCCGCTGGAGCGCGCTCTTCAGCTGGCCGCGGACGTCGATCTGGACCTGGTCGAGGTTGCGCCGATGGCGCGCCCGCCGGTGTGCAAGCTCATGGACTTCGGCAAGTTCAAGTACGAGAGCGCACTGAAGGCGCGCGAAGCGCGGCGTAATCAGCAGCAGACCGTCATCAAGGAAATGAAGCTTCGGCCGAAGATCGACCCGCACGACTACGAGACCAAGAAGGGTCACGTAGTGCGGTTCCTCAAGGCGGGCGACAAGGTCAAGGTGACGATCATGTTCCGCGGTCGCGAGCAGAGTCGTCCGGAGCTGGGTTACCGGCTTCTGCGTCGGCTCGAATCCGAGATCACGGACCTGGGATACGTCGAGGCCGCTCCCAAGCAGGACGGTCGAAACATGATCATGGTTCTCGCTCCGCACCGGGCCGTCAAGGCTTCCGCGGTCGCCGCCACGGCGTCTCGCGGTGGCCCTCGGGACCGGGCCGCGGACGAGTCCGCCGCTCCGGCAGCCGATGACGCCGCGGCGGTCGGCGAGACCGCAGCAGCCGCCGGTGACACCGGCACCGCCGCCACCAGCGGCGAGTAACAGGGGAGAAGACGTTCCACATGCCGAAGATGAAGAGCCACACGGGTATGGGTAAGCGGGTCCGGGTGACCGGCAAGGGCAAGATCGTTGCCCAGCAGGCCGGCCTGCGCCACAACCTGGAGAAGAAGCCCTCCACCCAGACCCGCCGGCTGACCGGCACGGTCGTGCTGGCCAAGGCCGACGTCAAGCGCATCAAGAAGCTGCTCGGCCGCTGACGCGCGCCACCTTTACGTAAGAAGGAGTTGAGATGGCACGCGTCAAGCGGGCTGTGAACGCCCAGAAGAAGCGTCGTACCCTGCTGGAGACCGCGAGCGGTTACCGCGGTCAGCGCTCCCGGCTGTACCGCAAGGCCAAGGAGCAGGTGCTGCACTCGATGCAGTACTCCTACCGGGACCGTCGCGACCGCAAGGGCGACTTCCGGCAGCTGTGGATTCAGCGGATCAACGCGGGCGCCCGGGCGAACGGGATGACCTACAACCGTCTGATCCAGGGCCTGCGCCTGGCCGGTATCGAGGTCGACCGCAAGATCCTGGCCGACATGGCTGTCAACGACGCCGCTTCCTTCGCGGCGATCGTGGAGCTGGCCCGGGCCGCGGTCACGGCCGAGGGCACCGGCGGCGCGGCGGCTCAGGCCGCCTGATCCCCACGCACCAGAGCGAGGCGTCTCCCGTGTCGGCACCGCCGTCCGGGGGGCGCCTCGATCGTGCCGGAGGAGCGCACATCATGGCCTTCACCCCGCGTACCCCCAGGGTTGTCGCCGCCCGCCGGTTGCAACGCCGCCGGGACCGCGACGCCACCGGCCGGTTCCTGGCCGAGGGCCCGCAGGCGGTCCGCGAGGCCCTCGCGCGGCCGGGGGTGGTGACCGAGCTTTTCGGTACGCCCGCCGCGCTCGACCGGCACCCGGAGTTGGCCGCCACGGCGGCCCGCGCCGACGTGCCGGTCTCCGAGGTGACCGACGAGGCCCTCGCCGCGCTCGCCGAGACCGTCGCCCCGCAGGGCCTCGTCGCCGTCTGCCGGCACCTGGACGTGCCGTTGGAGCAGGCCCTCGCGGGCGGACCCCGACTGGTGGCGGTGCTGGCCGAGATCCGCGACCCGGGCAACGCCGGCACGGTGCTTCGCACCGCCGACGCCGCTGGTGCCGGTGCGGTGATCTTCGCCGGGGACGCCGTCGACCCGTACAACGGTAAGTGTGTGCGGGCCTCGGCCGGAAGCCTGTTCCACGTCGACGTGGTCCGCGCGCCCGACCCGGTCGCGGTGGTCGACGCGCTGCGGGCCGCCGGGTTGTCGATCTTCGCCACCACCGGGTACGGCGACGACGACCTCGACGACCTGACCGACTACGGCCGACTCGTCGGGCCCACCGCCTGGCTGTTCGGCTCGGAGGCGCACGGGCTGCCCGAGGAGTTGACCGCCGCCGCCGACGCCACGGTGCGGGTGCCCCTGTACGGGCGCGCCGAGAGCCTCAACCTGGCTGCCGCGGCGGCCGTGTGCCTGTACGCTTCAGCGAGAGCACAGCGCTGACGGTGTCCACACACCTGGCGCGACCGAGAGCAGGGGAGAGCGTCCGTCCATGAACGCGCCACGGCGTTCGTTTAGCCAGCCCGCCGGTGTCGGCGGGCGGCGGGCCTGACCTGCTCCCTGCACAACTCCTACCGGCGGGCTGCGGCACAGCCGCGCGTCCGTAGACTCGCTTCGCCGCCCCGATGAGGGCTGGCGCCGCCGTGAGGGAGTGCCCGTACGCCATGAGCTACCGCAACGATCCGTACGACCCGAAGCAGGTCGCCCTGCTCGACCCCGCCGCCCTGGCCGAGGCCGTCGCGGACGCCACGAAGGCGTTCGACGCCGCCGCCGACCCGGACGCGTTGACCGCGCTGCGCCCGGTGCACCTCGGTGACCGGTCCCCGGTCTCGTTGGCGCGCCGGGAGATCGGCGCGTTGCCACCGGCCGCGAAGTCCGACGCCGGCAAGCGGGTCAACGAGGCCCGCCGCGCCATCGAGTCCGCGTACGCCGAGCGCGCCCAGGTGGTGGAGCGCGAGCAGGCCGAGCGGGTGTTGGTCGAGGAGCGGGTGGACGTCACACTGCCCTACGACCGGCGTCCGCGCGGTGCCCGGCACCCGCTGAGCACGCTGATGGAGTCGATCAGTGATCTCTTCGTCGGGATGGGCTACGAGGTGGCCGAGGGGCCCGAGGTCGACCTGGAATGGGTCAACTTCGACGCGTTGAACATCCCCGCCGACCACCCGGCGCGCGGGTTGATGGACACGTTCCACATCGCGCCGGAGGGCTCCGGCCTGGTGCTGCGGACGCACACCTCGACGGTGCAGACCCGCACGATGCTCAGCCGCAAGCCACCGATCTACGTGATCGTGCCCGGTCGGGTCTACCGGACCGACGAGATCGACGCCACGCACAGCCCGGTGTTCCACCAGGCCGAGGGGCTGGTCGTCGACAAGGGCATCACGATGGCGCACCTGCGGGGCACGCTCGACCACTTCGCCCGGGCGATGTTCGGGCCGGAGGCGAAGACCCGGTGGCGTCCGCACTACTTCCCGTTCACCGAGCCGTCGGCGGAGTTCGACGTGTGGTTCCCGGAGCACCGCGACGGCCCGCAGTGGGTCGAGTGGGGTGGCTGCGGCATGGTCAACCCGCGGGTGCTGCGCGCCTGCGGCGTCGACCCGGAGGTCTACTCCGGATTCGCGTTCGGCATGGGCATCGACCGGACCCTGATGATCCGGCACGGGGTCAGCGACATCCGCCATCTCTTCGAGGGCGACGTGCGGTTCAGCCGCGCGCTCGGGACCGGGGCGTAGGCGATGCGGGTACGAGACACGGGAACGGTGGTCTGAAGTCATGCGAGTTTCTGTCAGTTGGCTGCGGGAGTACGTCGACCTCCCCGCCGACCTGCCCACCGGTGACCTGGAGCAGGCCCTGGTCGACCTCGGCATCGAGGTCGAGTCCGTCGTGGACCTGCGCGAGAGCGTCACCGGTCGGCTCGTCGTCGGTGAGGTACGCGAGATCGAAGAGCTGACCGGCTTCAAGAAGCCGATCCGGTTCTGCCGGGTGGACGTGGGTGACGCGAACGGCACCGGCGAGCCGCAGGAGATCGTCTGCGGGGCGCGGAACTTCGCCGTCGGTGACCGGGTGGTGGTGATCCTGCCCGGTGGTGTGCTGCCCGGCGGGTTCGCGATCGGCGCCCGGAAGACGTACGGGCACAACTCGGCGGGCATGATCTGCTCGGCGAAGGAGTTGGGCCTGGGCGACGACCACTCCGGCATCATCGTGCTGGGGCCGGACGTGGCGGCCAAGCCGGGCGACGACGCGCGCCCGGTGGTCGGTCTCGACGACGTCGTGCTCGACCTGGAGATCACCCCCGACCGGGGGTACGCGCTGAGCCTGCGCGGCCTGGCCCGGGAGCTGTCGCACGCGTTCGACGTGCCGCTGCGCGACCCGGCTCTGATGCCCGCGCCGCGCGGCACCGAGGAGCCCGCGTACCCGGTGGAGGTCCGCGACACGGTCGGCTGCGACAGATTCACCGCCCGTCTGGTCCGGGGCGTCGACCCAGGCGCGCCGACCCCGTCGTGGATGGCCCAGCGGCTCGTCACCGCCGGCATCCGCAGCATCTCGCTGCCCGTCGACATCACCAACTACGTGATGCTGGAGCTGGGCCAGCCGATGCACGCCTTCGACGCCGATCGGATCGTGGGGTCGCTGGTGGTCCGCCGAGCCGAGGCGGGGGAGAAGCTGACCACCCTGGATGGCGTCAACCGGGTGCTCACCGCCGACGACATGGTCATCTGCGACGCTGGGCTGTCCAACGCCCTCGGGGGCGGGGGCGACGGCGTCCCGATCTCCCTCGCCGCGGTGATGGGTGGTGAGACCAGCGAGGTCGTCACCGGGACCACCACCAACGTGCTCTTCGAGGCGGCGCACTGGGACCCGGCGATGGTCGGGCGCACCGCCCGTCGGCACAAGCTGTTCAGCGAGGCCGCGAAGCGCTGGGAGCGGGGCGTCGACCCGGCCGTGGCGCTCGTCGCGTTGGAGCGTGCCGTGGGCCTGCTGACCGAGCACGGCGGCGGCACGCCGAGCGCGGAGATCCTGGACATCGACCACATCCGGCCGCGTACCCCGATCAGCCTGCCGGCGGACCTGCCGACCCGGCGGGTCGGCGTCGAGTACCCGCCGGCGCGGGTGGTCGCGCTGCTGGAGCGGGTCGGCTGCACCGTCGCGCAGGGCGCGGACCGGTTGTCCGAGGACCCGGGCACGGTCGGTGTGGCCAGCGGCGTGGGGACCGTGCTGAGCGTCACCCCGCCGACCTGGCGGCCCGACCTGACCGACCCGGCGGACCTGGTCGAGGAGGTGGTCCGCCTCGACGGGTACGACAAGGTGCCGTCGGTGCTGCCGAGCGCGCCCCCCGGTCGTGGTCTGACCCCACGGCAGCGTCGCCGCCGGGCGGTCGCCGACTCGCTGGCGGAGCGGGGGTACGTGGCGGTGCTCGCGCAGCCGTTCGTGTCGCCGGAGCTGGCCGACCAGCTCGGCCTGCCGGCCGACGACGCGCGTCGGCCCGCGGTGCGGCTGGCCAACCCGTTGTCCGAGGAGGAGCCGCTGCTGCGCACCACGCTGCTCGGCCCGCTGCTCGGCACCCTCAAGCGCAACCTCGGCCGGGGCCAGCGTGACCTCGCCCTGTACGAGATCGGCGCGGTCTTCCACCCGCGCGTCGGTGCGGGCAGCCCGCCCGCGATGGGCGTGGACCGGCGGCCCACCGACGCGGAGTTCGCCGCCGCCGACGCGGTGGTCCCGGCGCAGCCGGTGCACGTCGCGGCGGTGCTCTCCGGCGACATCGACCCGGCCGGCTGGTGGGGTGCCGGTCGACCGGCCGGCTGGGCGGACGCCATCGAGGCGGCTCGGGACGTGCTGGACGCCGCCGGTGTGCCCGGCGAGCAGGTGGAGGTCCGCGCGGCCGAGTACGCGCCGTGGCACCCGGGCCGCTGCGCCGAGCTGCTGGTCGACGGCACTGTCGTCGGGCACGCCGGTGAGCTGCACCCGGTGGTCGTCGGGGCGTTGGAGCTGCCCCGTCGCACCTGCGCGATGGAGTTGAACCTGGACGCGTTGCCGCCGAGCCCGGTGACGCCCGCGCCGTCGGTCTCCGGCTTCCCACCGGCGCTCATCGACGTGGCGTTGGTGGTGGACGAGTCGGTGCCGGCGGAGCAGGTGCGCCGGGCGCTGGAGGCCGGCGCCGGTGACCTGCTGGAGGACGTGCGGCTGTTCGACGTCTACTCCGGCGCGCAGCTCGGCGAGGGCCGCCGGTCGTTGGCGTACAAGCTGACGTTCCGGGCCCCGGACCGGACGCTCACCGTCGAGGAGGCGGTCGCGGCGCGGGACGCCGCGGTCGCCGTCGCGGCGGAGCGCCTCGGCGCCACCCTGCGCGGCGCCTGACGGGGTCGACGTGCCCCCGCCCCGCGATCTCTTGATCCGCGGGTTCGGGGTTCGAGTCCCTGGCGGCGTACCGATGATCAACGATCAAGGCCCTGACTCGGCAGTCACTTGCCGAGCCGGGGTCTTTTTCGTTCTTGTGGACACACCGTCCGTTCGCGGCGACGGCGTTGCATTGTGGTCACCCGATGCGGAAGCTACGCCGATATGCCTGCGGGCTGGTGCCGGTGATCCGCTTGAAGCGGTCCCGAAAGGCGGTGGTGGAGCCGAAGCCAACCTGCGTCGCCACCCGGTCGACGGGATGGGCCGTGGTCTCCAGGAGGTGCTGCGCCTGGTGGACGCGGACCCGGTGCAGCCATCGCAGCGGCGTTGTGCCGGTCTGGTCGCGGAAGCGCCGGTTCAGCGTCCGGGTGCTCATGCCGGCATGGCGGGCGATGTCGGCGAGGGTCAGCTCACGCCGGGCGTTGTCGCGCATCCAGGCCAGCAGCGGCTCCAGGGTCGCCCCCTCGGGGGCCGGTGGTTCGTGCGTGATGAACTGCGCCTGTCCGCCCGCGCGTTCCAGCGGCATGACGGACAACCTCGCCGCGTCGGCGGCGACGGCGGCGCCGTGGTCGCGGCGGATCAGGTGCAGGCACAGGTCGAGCCCGGCGGCGGCGCCGGCGGAGGTCAGGAACTGGCCGTTGTCCACGTAGAGCACGTTGGGGTCGACCTGGATCCGCGGATGCTGGGCGGCGAGCCGCTCGGTGGCGAGCCAGTGCGTGGTGGCGCGGCGTCCGTCGAGCAGGCCGGTGGCGGCGAGGGTGAACGCGCCGCCGCAGATCGAGGCGATCCGGGCGCCGTTCGCGGCGGCGGCGCGCAACGAGGCGAGGACCGCGGCGGGTGTCGCGGCGGCGGGGTCGGAGACACCCGGAACGACGACGGTGTCGGCGTCGGCGAGGACGTCCAGGCCCCACGGCACCGCGATGCTGAACGCGCCGGCGGTGACCGTCGGTGTGGCAGCGCAGACGAGGACGCGGTAGCCGGCGCGGCCGTCGGGCAGGCGGGTGCGGTGGAAGACCTCCATCGGGGTGGCCAGGTCGAACGGGACGACGCTGTCGAGGGCGAGCACGGCCACTGTGTGCATGGCGGAATTCAACCAGTCAGGATTGGGCGGTGACCGCCGGGCGCGCATCGTCCGCCCGCCGCACGGTCCGGTCGTACAGGGCTCGGACCGACAGACCGCCGGCGAAGCACCACAGCGCGATGACCGGATCGCAGAGCGCGCAGCCGAAGGACGAGTCGTGCAGCGAGGGGATGATCGGGGTGCCGCGCCGGTGGTGCACGACGTCCCAGGCCGTGTGCAGGAGCCATCCGACGCCGATGAAGGTGTACGAGGTGAGCCCGGCGTAGCCCACCACCAGTAGCAGCGCGCAGAAGGCCAGCTCCCACAGCCCGAATCCGCCCCCGCTGATGTAGGCGGCCCCGGCGCCGGTGACGACGAGCGCGTTCAGGTGCCGCCGGTGCGGCTCCGGCACGAAGGAGTTGAGCCCGACGTAACCCAGCCCGATCACCACCGGCATGACATAGCGAAGCACGATCCAGCCCCGTTCACGTTCGCGGAAAGTCTGTCGGGAAGGAGCCTAGAAAGGTGCCCCACCGGGGACGAGAGGCGAAAATGCCATGGTCCGCCGGATTCTCGCCAACCCACCTCTGCCAATGACCGCCGTACGTGTGGCCACCGCCATCTGCTCCTGATCCGCGGGTTGGGTTCGGGTCCCGCGGTCGCCCCTGTCATCGACTTTGAGCTACACGAGCCGGTGTCCTGCCGTCTTTAGGTGCGCAGTACGGGGATACGGCCGAGCTGATCGTGGCGATGGTTTGATCTGATGATGCCGGACGGCCGTCCCCGTTCGGGTCTGCAAACCACTACCTCGTTCGGCGTGATCGCGAAGTCGACGCTGAAGTCATGGTCCGCGTCGGGCAGTTCATCCGCGAGAAGCTGGTCTGGTCTCGGCCGGTCCCACGGTGGAAGCGACCTGCGGCGCGCCGCTACTTGTAACCGCGATCTCGATTGGTGCCGAGGAGGCAGAAGCATGAACGGCTTCCCGCTGGCCGGGATCGGGGACGTATCACGGTGCAGCTGAGTTATTCATTAGCATGCAGTAGGCTGCATGAACTTGCACTCGTGAGTCGTCCTTGTTAATCTTCTCTGCATAGTCATGCGGAGGTGGGTATGGGGATTCGAGTCGCGGTCGCCGGTGCGAGCGGCTACGCCGGGGGTGAGTTGCTGCGTCTGGTCGCCGGGCACCCGGAGTTCGAGCTGGTCGCAGCCACTGCCCACAGTCAGGCCGGGCACCGCGTCGACGCGGTGCACCCCCAGCTCACCGGTCTCGACCTGGTGCTCGGCACGACCGACCCCGCCACGCTGGCCGACGCTGACCTGGTCTTCCTGGCCCTGCCGCACGGCGAGTCGGCGGCCCTCGCCGCGCAGTTGCCGGCCGAGGTGCGCATCGTCGATCTGGGCGCGGATCACCGGCTGGCCGACCCGTACGCCTGGGCGCAGTACTACGGCGGCACGCACGCCGGGCAGTGGACCTACGGCCTGCCCGAGCTGCCCGGTCAGCGGGAGCTGATCGCCGGCTCCACCCGGGTGGCCAACACCGGCTGCTACGCCGCAGCGATCACCCTGGCGCTCGCGCCGCTGATCGCCGACGGCGCGGCCGACCCGGCCGACGTGGTGGTGGTCGCCGCCTCCGGCACCTCCGGCGCGGGCCGGGCGGCCAAGGCGCACCTGCTGGCCAGCGAGGTCATGGGCGACCTGTCGCCGTACCGGGTCGGCACCCACCAGCACGTACCGGAGATCAAGCAGGCGACCGGGGCGACCGGGCTGTCGTTCACCCCGGTCCTGGCGCCGATGCCGCGCGGCATCCTGGCCACCGTCACGGCGGTGCCGGCGCGCGGCGTCGACCCGCAGGAGGTGCTGACGCGGGCGTACGCGGACGCGCCGTTCGTGCACGTGCTGCCGGAGGGTCGCTGGCCGCACACGGCGGCCACGATGGGCTCCAACTCGTGTCACCTGCAGGCCACCGTCGACGTCGACTCGGGGCGGCTGATCGTGCTCAGCGCGCTGGACAACCTGGGCAAGGGCGCCGCCGGTCAGGCAGTGCAGAACGCCAACCTCATGCTCGGCCTGCCGGAGACGACGGGCCTGTCGATCTGGGGAGTCAGCCCGTGAGCGCGAGCAGTGCGGCGCGGCGGAGCCCCGCCGTCGTGGACGAAAGGCAGGCGCCGTGAGCGTCACCACCCCTCGGGGGTTCCGGGCGGCTGGTGTGGCCGCCGGGCTCAAGGCCAGCGGCGGCGCGGACGTCGCGCTGGTGGTCAACGACGGTCCGGACGCCGGTGTCGCCGGTGTCTTCACGACCAACCGGGTCAAGGCCGCGCCGGTGCTGTGGAGCCAGCAGGTCGTGCAGGGCGGTGTGGTCCGCGCGGTGGTGCTCAACTCCGGCGGCGCCAACGCCTGCACCGGCCCGGGCGGTTTCCAGGACACCCATGCCACCGCCGAGCACGCCGCCGCCGAGTTGACCTCGGTGAGCCCGCGGCTGATCCTCGGTGCCGGTGAGGTGGCGGTCTGCTCGACCGGCCTGATCGGTGAGCGGCTGCCGATGCCGAAACTGCTGCCCGGCGTCCGGTCGGCGATCAAGAGCTTGTCCCGCGACGGTGGCGGGGCCGCCGCCGAGGCCATCATGACCACTGACACCCGGCCGAAGACCACAGTGGCCCGGGGCAGCGGTTGGACGGTCGGCGGCATGGCCAAGGGCTCCGGGATGCTCGCTCCCGGGATGGCGACCATGCTCTGCGTGCTCACCACCGACGCGGTGGCCGGGCCGGCGGTGCTGGACGAGGCGCTGCGCGCGGCGACCCGGGTCACCTTCGACCGGGTCGACTCCGACGGCTGCATGTCGACGAACGACACGGTGTTGCTGTTGGCCAGCGGTGCGAGCGGCATCGAGCCGACGGTGGCCGAGTTGACCGCCGTGGTCACCGCGGCCTGTCACGACCTGGCCCAGCAGTTGGTGGGAGACGCCGAGGGCGCCACCAAGGAGGTCGCCATCGAGGTGGTGAACGCCGCCGACGAGGACGACGCGGTCGAGGTGGGCCGTACGGTGGCGCGCAACAACCTGGTCAAGACCGCGCTGTTCGGCAACGACCCGAACTGGGGTCGGATCCTCGCCGCCGTCGGCACCACCCGGGCCGCCTTCGATGCGGACGAGGTGGACGTGGCGGTCAACGGGGTGTGGGTGTGTCGGGGCGGTGCGGGCGCCGAGGACCGTTCGAAGGTGGACCTGACCGGGCGGGGCGTGACCATCCGGATCGACCTGCACGCGGGTACGGCGGCGGCGACGATCTGGACCAACGATCTGTCCCACGCGTACGTGCACGAGAACTCGGCGTACTCGACATGAGCCTCAGCACTGATCTCGCCCGGGTCCAGGCCAAGGCGGAGACGTTGATCGAGGCGTTGCCCTGGCTGGCGCGTTTCTCCGGTTCCACTGTCGTGGTCAAGTACGGCGGCAACGCGATGACCGATCCGGAGTTGCAGCGGGCGTTCGCTGCGGACATGGTCTTCCTGCGGTACGCCGGTCTGAAGCCGGTGGTGGTGCACGGCGGCGGCCCGCAGATCTCCGCGATGTTGGGTCGGCTCGGTATCGCCAGTGAGTTCCGGGGTGGCCTGCGGGTGACGACCGCCGAGGCGATGGACGTGGTCCGGATGGTGCTGGTCGGGCAGGTGGGCCGCGAGCTGGTCGGGTTGATCAACTCGCACGGCCCGTATGCCGTCGGTCTCTCCGGCGAGGACGCCCGGTTGTTCACGGCGGTGCGCCGCCCGGCGTACGTGGACGGGTTGCCGGTCGACGTCGGTCAGGTCGGGGACGTCGAGTCGGTCGACGTGTCGGCGGTGACGGACCTGATCGAGGCCGGTCGGATTTCGGTGATCTCCACGGTGGCGCCGGACGTCGACGGGGTGCTGCACAACCTCAACGCGGACACGGCCGCCGCCGCGCTGGCGATCGCGTTGCGGGCTCGCAAGCTGGTCGTGCTCACCGACGTGGCCGGCCTGTACGCGGACTGGCCGGACACCACCAGCCTGGTCTCCGAGATCACCGCGGACGACCTGGCCAAGCTGCTACCGGATCTGGAGTCGGGGATGGTGCCGAAGATGGAGGCCTGTCTGCGGGCGGTGCGCGGGGGAGTGCCCGCCGCGCACGTCGTCGACGGTCGGGTGGCGCACTCCACGTTGCTGGAGGTGTTCACCTCGGAAGGGTTCGGGACGATGGTGGTGCCGGGAGACGGGATGGTCGTGTCGTGAGCACGTTGGCGCAGCGCTGGAAGCAGTCCATGATGGACAATTACGGCACGCCGCCGCTGGCGCTGGTCTCCGGCGCCGGTGCCGTCGTGGTCGACGACTCCGGCCGGGAATACCTCGACCTGGTCGGCGGCATCGCGGTGAACGCCCTCGGGCACGCCCATCCGGCCGTGGTCGCGGCGGTGTCGAAGCAGGTCGCGACCCTCGGGCACGTCTCCAACCTCTACGTCGCCGAGCCGCCGGTGGCCCTGGCCGAGCTGTTGTTGGCGCTCGCCGGTCGACCCGGCCGGGTCTTCTTCGCCAACTCGGGCGCGGAGGCCAACGAGGCGGCGTTCAAGCTCTCCCGGCGTACCGGTCGCACGCACGTGGTGGCCACCAGGGGCGGCTTCCACGGCCGCACCATGGGTGCGCTCGCGTTGACCGGTCAGCCGGCCAAGGCCGACCCGTTCCGGCCGTTGCCCGGCGAGGTGACCCACGTCGACTACGGCGACGTCGCCGCTCTGGAGGAGGCCGTCTCCGACGCCACCGCGATGCTGATCGTGGAGCCGATCCAGGGTGAGAACGGTGTGGTCGTCCCGCCGGCCGGTTACCTCGCGGCGGCCCGGCGGATCACCGCCCGGCACGGGGCGTTGCTGGTCCTCGACGAGGTGCAGACCGGCATCGGTCGTACCGGGCACTGGTTCGCGCACCAGGCCGAGGGTGTGGAGCCGGACGTCGTCACCCTGGCGAAGGGTCTGGGGGGCGGGTTGCCGATCGGCGCCACGCTGGCCTTCGGTCCGGCCGCCGACCTGCTCACCCCCGGCTCGCACGGCACCACCTTCGGCGGCAACCCGGTCAGCTGCGCGGCGGCGCTCGCCGTGGTGGCGACCATCGCCAACGAGGGGCTGCTCGACAACGTCAAGCGGGTCGGTGAGCGGCTGCGCCGGGGCATCGAGGCGTTGGGCCACCCGCTGATCGCCGACGCACGCGGCGCGGGGCTGCTGCTCGGCGTGGCGCTCACCGCGCCGGTGGCGTCGGTGCTCGCCGACGCCCTGCGGGAGGCCGGTTTCCTGGTGAACCCGGTGCAGTCGGGGGTGCTCCGGCTGGCCCCGCCACTGATCCTCACCGCCGCCCAGGCCGACGCCTTCCTGGCCGCGTTGCCCGCCGCGTTGGACGTGACGGCCCCGGCGGCCGCGGGCGCGGCTCTCGAACCGACCACCTTGACCACCACGACAGGGACGACTCGATGACCCGGCACTTCCTGCGCGACGACGACCTTTCGCCCGCCGAGCAGTCAGCGGTCCTCGACCTGGCAGAGCGGATGAAGGCGGACCGGTTCGGTCACCGGCCGCTGGTCGGCCCCCGTTCGGTGGCGGTGCTCTTCGACAAGCAGAGCCTGCGGACCCGGATCTCGTTCGACGCCGGGATCGCCGAGCTGGGTGGGCACCCGCTCGTCGTGGACACGCAGGTCACCCACTTCGGTCGGGGTGAGTCGCTCGCCGACGCGGGGCGTGTGCTGTCCCGCTACGTCGCCGCCATCGTGCTGCGCACCCACGGCGACGACCGGATCGCCGAGGTGGCGGCGGGGGCGAGCGTGCCGGTGGTGAACGCGCTCACCGACGGCTTCCACCCGTGTCAGCTGCTGGCCGACCTGCTCACCGTCCGGGAGCGGTGCGGCGGCACGGCCGGGCGCACCCTGGCGTACGTGGGGGACGGCGCGAACAACATGGCGCAGTCGTACCTGCTGGCCGGGGCGACGGCCGGGATGCACGTCCGGGTCGCCGGGCCGGAGGGTTTCGCGCCCGATCCGTCCGTGGTGGACGGGGCGGCCCGGATCGCCGCCGAGACCGGCGGGTCGGTGCGGGTGCTGACCGACCCGGCGCAGGCGGCACGCGACGCCGACGTGCTCGCCACCGACACCTGGACCTCGATGGGTCAGGAGTCCGACGGGCTGGATCGGATCACGCCGTTCCTGCCGTACCAGGTCAACAAGGAGTTGCTCGGTCAGGCCGCACCGGACGCGATCGTGCTGCACTGCCTGCCCGCGCACCGCGGCGAGGAGATCACCGACGAGGTGCTCGACGGTCCGCAGAGCGCGGTCTTCGACCAGGCGGAGAACCGGCTGCACGCGCAGAAGGCGTTGCTGACGTTCCTGCTGGACGCCACGTCCGGGGAGTCCCGATGACCGCCCCGTTGACCCGCGCGGCCCGGCACGCCCGGATCGTGGAGCTGATCCGCGACAAGGCCATCCGGTCGCAGACCGAGCTGGCCGACCTGCTCGCCGCCGACGGTGTCGGGGTCACCCAGGCCACCCTCTCGCGGGACCTCGAGGAGTTGGGCGCGGTCAAGGTTCGCGGGGGCGACGGCCCGGCCGTCTACCTGATCCCCGAGGACGGTAAGCGGCCGTTGCGCGACGCCGAGGCCGCGCCGGCCCGGTTGATGCGGCTGCTGCACGAGCTGCTCAACGGGGTCGACTCCAGCGGCAACATCGCCGTGTTGCGGACCCCGCCGGGCGCGGCCCAGTATCTGGCCAGCGCGTTGGACCGGGCGGGCCTGCCGGAGGTCGTCGGCACCATCGCCGGCGACGACACCATCCTCGTCGTGGCCCGTGAGGCCGTCGGTGGGGCCGCGCTCGGCGAGAAGCTCGCCGGCTGGGCCCGGCGCGACGACACCGTCGAGGGGACCACCACGTCATGATCCAGCGAGCGCCGCGAGTGCGCCCCGCAGTCGCGAGCGAAAGGCAAGCCGAGAAATGATGGGCGACGTGGACGACAAGAGCCTGACCGAGAACAGCGCAGCCACCAACCGGACGAGCCTGTGGGGTGGCCGGTTCGCCGGCGGTCCCGCCGAGGCGCTCGCCCGACTGTCGGTGAGCGTGCAGTTCGACTGGCGCCTGGCCCCGTACGACATCGCCGGTTCCCGGGCGCACGCCCGGGTCCTCGCCGGCGCCGGCCTGCTCGACCCGGAGGAGCTGGGTCGGATCCTGGCCGCGTTGGACGACCTGGAGGCCGCGTGCGCCTCCGGGGCGTTCCGGCCGACGATCGACGACGAGGACGTGCACACCGCGTTGGAGCGGGGCCTGCTGGAGCGCCTCGGCAGCCTCGGCGGCAAGCTGCGCGCCGGCCGGTCCCGCAACGACCAGGTCGCCACCGACCTGCGGCTCTACCTGCGCGACCACGCGCGGGGCGTGGCCAGTCGCCTGGTCGAGCTGGCCGAGGCGTTGGTCGAGCAGGCCGAGCGGCACATCGACACCGCCGCGCCCGGCATGACCCACCTGCAGCACGCCCAGCCGGTCACCTTCGGGCACTGGTTGCTCGCCCACGTGCAGCCGCTGTTGCGGGACCTGGAGCGGCTGCGCGACTGGGACCACCGGGCGGCCGTCAGCCCGCTCGGCGCGGGCGCCCTCGCCGGTTCCGGGCTGCCCCTGGACCCGGTGGCGGTGGCCAAGGAGCTGGGCTTCCGCACGTCGTTCGCCAACTCGATGGACGCGGTCGCCGACCGGGACTTCGTCGCCGAGTTCCTCTTCACCACCGCGATGATCGGGGTGCACCTGTCCCGGCTCGGCGAGGAGGTGGTGCTCTGGACGTCGCACGAGTTCGGCTGGGTGGAGCTGGACGACTCGTTCGCCACCGGTTCGTCGATCATGCCGCAGAAGAAGAACGCGGACATCGCGGAGCTGGCTCGGGGCAAGTCCGGGCGGCTGGTCGGTGGCCTGGTGACCGTCCTGACCATGCTCAAGGGCCTGCCGATGACCTACGACCGGGACATGCAGGAGGACAAGGAGCCCGCCTTCGACGCCGTCGACACCCTGGAGCTGCTGCTGCCCGCCCTGGCGGGGATGATCTCCACGATGTCGGTCCGGGTGGACCGCCTCGTCGCCGCCGCCCCGGTCGGGTTCTCCCTGGCCACCGAGGTCGCCGACTGGCTGGTCCGGCGCAACGTGCCGTTCCGTGACGCGCACGAGATCACCGGCCGCTTGGTGGCGCTCTGCGCGGCCCGCGAGTGCGAGCTGGAGGACGTCTCCGACGAGGACCTGGCCGCGATCAGCGGGCACCTCGACCCGTCGGTGCGCGACGTGCTCTCGGTCCGTTCGGCCCTGGCGGCCCGCACCACCCCGGGCTCGACCGGCCCCGGCCCGGTCGCCGACCAGCTCGCCGCCGCCGCCGACCGGCTGGCCGGCTGGCGGGAGTGGGCCACCGAGTCGGTCGTACCGCGCTGACCTCGCCGCGGCGTCGGCGGGTTCCGCCGGCGCCGCGGTCGGTTCAGGCCGTCGGCCGCTCCCGCTTCGGGAGCTTGGCGACCACCATGTCGTACGACCCGTCGACCGCCTCGGTCAGCTCGTCGGCGTCGATCCCGCCGGTCAGGCGCAGCGTGTTCCACCCGGACCGGCCGATGTAGGCCATCACCGTGGCGTCGTCCGGGTGCCGGTGCAACCACTCGTCGGCGACCTCCCGGGTCGGCCCGCACTTGACGCCGACCGTCGGCTCACCCGCACCGTTGCCGAGGAACGCGAAGATCCGGCTGCCGACCTTCACCACCTCGTCGCCCTCCCACGGCCGGTCCAGCCATGCTCCCGGCTTCGCCAGGCAGTACGCCAGCATGTCCGCGCGCTCCATGGGTGCCTCCTCGTCGTCCGCACAGTCTGCCCGCCGGGCCGCCGGTCGGCACGCGACGTGCCGCCGCCACACCGCCGCAGCCCGCTTGATCGACTCCACATCGCCGACGTGGCGCGGTCTCGCCGTCCCGACACCCCCCACGTCGCCGATGTGGCGCGGTCTCGCCGTCCCGACACCCCCACGTCGCCGATGTGGCGCGCTCGATCCGCCAGGGCTGTGCCGTGCGGTCAGTGGGTGGGTTCGGCCGGCTCGGCCGAGCGGGCGGCGACCCGTTCGTAGCGCTGCCGGGCCGCCTGCGCGCTGCCCAGCCCCAGCCCGTACGCGATCGCCTGCCAGGTCAGCCCACGGTCGCGGGCCAGGGTCATCAGCCCGGCCTCCAGGGCGTCCAGCTCGGCGCGGACGTGTGGCAGCAGGGTCAGCGCGGCGGTGAGGTCAGCGGTGTCGACCGGTTCCTCGGCCGGTTCGCGCTCGGCTCCGCCCGCCGCGAGGGCGGTGATCAGGGCCACCGCCTCCCAGGGGTCCAGCACGTAGGGGTGGGCCCAGCGTCCGCGCCGGCTGTCGGTGTCGGCGTGCCGTTCGCTGATCCGCTGGAGTGCCTCGTGGGTGCGGTGGGCGCGGGCGCGGGCCGGGTGGGGCGCGCTGAACGGATCGTCCGTCGTCATATCCCGAGCACACACCACCAACAAAGTGTTGTCAACATAATGTTGAAAGATGGTGCTGGCCGACGGGGATGGCCGCACCGTCAGTCATCCTCGGCTTGCAGGTCGAGGTGGAGGCGGGGTTTCCTGCAAGGATGGATTACCCCTGGCTGACCGCCCCTGCCAGCGACGTCGCCGAGACAGCGCGGACCCTGCTCGGCTGGGAGATCACGGCAGGTGGTGTCCGGATCAGGCTGACCGAGGTGGAGGCGTACGCGGGCACGGGGGAGGATCCTGCCTCGCACGCCCATCGAGGCCCCACGCCCCGCACCCAGGTGATGTTCGGTCCGGCTGGGTACGCCTACACCTACTTCGTGTTCGGCGTGCACTGGTGTCTGAACGTCGTGTGCGGTCGCGAGGGCGAGGCGTCCGCCGTCCTGCTACGGGCCGGCGAGGTCGTCGACGGCCTGGACATCGCCCGAAAGCGTCGGGGGGACCAGGTACCCGATCGCGACCTCGCCCGTGGGCCCGCGCGGCTGGTGGTCGCGCTCGGGATCAGCGCGTCGGCCAACGGCACCTCCGTGCTCGACGGCGAGGGGCCGCTGCTGTTGACGCCGCCGACCAGGCCGGTCGAGAGATCGGCCGTCTCAGCCGGGCCGCGAGTCGGCGTGGCCGCCGCGCACGACGTGCCGTGGCGTTTCTGGATCACCGGCGAGGCCACCGTGAGCAGCTACCGGCGGCACACGCCCCGCCGTCGGACCGCGAGACCGGCCGGGGGGTAGCCCCGATCGAGCCGAAACTCGGACCCGGTCTCCACGGTCACCGGGATAGGGTCCGCCGGGAGGTGCCTGGTGAGTTTCCGGCTGGCGGCGTACGCCGTATGCATCAAGGACGATCGGGTGCTGCTCGTGCACTACGTGACACCGGCGGGCGAGAGGCACTGGACCCTGCCCGGCGGCAAGGTCGAGCACGCGGAGGATCCGTTCGACGCGGTGATCCGGGAGGTCGCCGAGGAGACCGGTTACGAGGCGGTGGTCGAGCGACTGCTGGGTGTGGATTCGCGGGTGATTCCGGCTGCGGAGGCATGGTTGCGGATCGAGCACCAGAATGTCGGCGTCTTCTACCGTGTCCGCGTCGTCGGCGGCACGCTCCGGCCGGAGCCCAACGGCGAGACCGCCGAGTCGGTCTGGACTCCGCTGCCGGACGTGGCGTCCCTGCACCGATCGGCGGTGGTCGACATCGGTCTCGCCCTGGAGCGGACGCTTCCGTCGACGGGCCACGTCGGCCCCGTTCCGGTCGGCGGGCTCATCCACCACTGAGAACCCGTGCCGCCGCGGCCAGCCGGCGACTTCGTGCCCAGTGGTCGGGCCGGGCGCGGCGTGTGTCCGGGTCAATGTGTCGGGGGGTGTGGCCATAATCACCGCACCTGCTCACCGACGGTTCGGAGGACGTGATGGCAACACTGCTCGCGATCGGCACGGCCAAGGGGTTGTTCCTCGCCACCAGCGACGACGACCGGCGCAGTTGGGAGATCACCGGCCCGCACTTCCCGATGACCGGTGTCTACTCGGTCGCTGTCGACACCCGTCGCCCCACCCCCCGGCTGCTCGCCGGAGTGACCAGCTCACACTTCGGGCCCAGCGTCGCCACCAGCGACGACCTCGGCGCGTCCTGGGACGAGCCGGACGAGGCGCCGGTCGCGTTCCCGAGCGACACGGGCGTCTCCCTGGGGCGGGTCTGGCAGCTGATGCCGGCCGGTCCCGACGAGCCGGACGTGGTCTGGGCCGGCACCGAGCCGTCCGCCCTGTTCAAGTCCACCGACGGTGGTCGCAGCTTCGAGCTGGTCCGGTCCCTGTGGGACCACCCGCACCGTCCGCAGTGGGAGGCCGGCTTCGGCGGTCAGGCCGTGCACACCGTGCTGCCGCACCCGCGTGACCCGGCCCGGCTGCTGGTCGCCATGTCCACCGGCGGGGTCTACCGCTCGACGGACGCGGGGGCCAGCTGGGCGCCGGGCAACACCGGCATCCGCGCGTACTTCATGCCCGACGAGTGGCCGGAGTTCGGCCAGTGCGTGCACAAGGTCGCCCGGGACGCCGTCGACCCCGAGCGGTTGTACGCGCAGAACCACCACGGGGTCTACCGTTCCGACGACGACGGCCGCACGTGGTCCTCGATCGCCGACGGGCTGCCCAGCGACTTCGGCTTCCCGATGGTGGCCCACCCCGGGCGCGCCGGCGTGGTGTGGACGTTCCCGTTGGTGGCCGACAGCGAGCGGTTCCCCACCGACCACCGCTGCCGGGTGTTCCGATCCGCCGACGCGGGCGGCAAGTGGGAGCCGCTGTCGGTGGGGCTGCCGGAGGGCCCGTTCTACCCGGCGGTGCTGCGCGACGCGATGTGCGCCGACGACTCCACCCCGGGCGGGGTCTACTTCGGCACTCGTTCCGGCTCGGTGTTCGCCAGCCGCGACGAGGGTGACTCCTGGTCGACGGTGGCCGCGCACCTGCCCGACGTGCTCTGCGTCCGCGCTGCGACGGTGTGACGTGGTCACCGTGCTGCTGCCCGGGCCACTGCGGGGCGAGGCCGGCGGTGCCAGTCGGCTGAGCATCGCCGCCACCGGGACGCTCCGGGCGGTCCTCGACGAGTTGGCCACCCATCATCCGAGGCTGTCCCGGCGGATCCGCGACGAGCGCGGCGAGCTGCGGCGTTACGTCAACGTCTTCGTCGACGGGGAGGACTGCCGGCACTCCGGTGGTCTCGCCACGCCCGTGGCCGACGACGCGGAGGTGCAGGTGTTGCCGTCGGTGGCGGGCGGCTGATCGACGCCCCATATCGACCGAGATCCGCTCCTGGGGGTGACCGACGCCACATCGGTGCGGCCCGCCGACGGAATACTTGACTCGTCAAATAAGTTGACAGCTGCGTCCGGGCACCACGAATGACCCGGTTCAACACGCAAGGAGCTGGTCATGCAGTTCGGAGTCTTCACCGTCGGCGACGTCACGGTCGACCCGACCACCGGTCGGGAGCCGACCGAGCATGAGCGGATCAAGGCGATGGTCGCCATCGCGCTCAAGGCCGAAGAGGTCGGTCTGGACGTCTTCGCCGCCGGCGAGCACCACAACCCGCCGTTCGTGCCGTCGTCACCGACCACCATGCTGGGGCACATCGCGGCGCGCACCGAGCGTCTGCTGCTGTCCACCTCGACCACGCTGATCACCACGAACGACCCGGTGAAGATCGCCGAGGACTACGCGATGCTCCAGCACCTGTCCGACGGTCGGGTCGACCTGATGATGGGCCGCGGCAACACCGGCCCGGTCTACCCGTGGTTCGGTAAGGACATCCGCGCCGGAATCCCGCTCGCCATCGAGAACTACGACCTGCTGCACCGGCTGTGGCGCGAGGACGTGGTCGACTGGAAGGGCAAGTACCGCACGCCGCTGCAGTCCTTCACCTCGACGCCGCGTCCGCTCGACGGCGTGCCGCCGTTCGTCTGGCACGGCTCGATCCGCAGCCCCGAGATCGCCGAGCAGGCCGCGTACTACGGCGACGGCTTCTTCGCCAACCACATCTTCTGGCCCAAGGAGCACACCCAGCGGATGGTGCAGCTCTACCGCCAGCGGTATGCGCACTACGGCCACGGCACCGCCGACCAGGCCATCGTCGGCCTGGGCGGGCAGGTGTTCATGCGCCGCAACTCGCAGGACGCCGTGCGGGAGTTCCGCCCGTACTTCGACAACGCCCCGGTCTACGGGCACGGGCCGTCGCTGGAGGAGTTCACCCGGGAGACCCCGCTGACCGTGGGCAGCCCGCAGCAGGTCATCGACCGCACCCTGGGCTTCCGGGAGTACGTCGGCGACTACCAGCGGCAGCTGTTCCTCATCGACCACGCGGGCCTGCCCCTGAAGACCGTGCTGGAGCAGCTCGACCTGCTCGGCGAGGAGGTCGTGCCGGTGCTGCGCAAGGAGTTCGCCGCGCTGCGCCCGGCGCACGTGCCGGAGGCGCCCACCCACGCCTCGCTGGTCGCCGCCGCCGGCGGCGCGAAGGACAGCACCGTGCACGCCGTCGACGACGTGACCGGCAAGGCACCGGAGGGGGCGGCGCGATGACCCGCCGCACCCTGGCCGTGGTCTCGGCGGGGCTGAGTCAGCCCTCGTCGACCCGGCTGCTCGCCGACCAGCTCGCCGCGGCCACCCGCGACGAGTTGGTCCGGCGCGGCTCCGAGGTGGAGCTGCACGTCGTCGACCTGCGGGAGTACGCCCACGACGTGGTCAACAACATGCTCACCGGGTTCCCGCCGGCAGCGTTGCGCGAGGTCGTCGACACGGTGACCGGCGCGGACGGCCTCATCGCCGTCACCCCGATCTTCAGCGCCTCCTACAACGGGCTCTTCAAGTCCTTCTTCGACGTGTTGGAGAAGGAGTCGCTCGTCGACCGGCCGGTGCTGATCGGGGCCACCGGCGGCACCGCCCGGCACTCGCTGGCCCTGGAGCACGCCGTCCGCCCGATGTTCGCGTACCTGCGGTCGGTGGTGGTCCCGACGGCGGTCTTCGCCGCACCGGAGGACTGGTCGGACGGCACCGCCGACGGCGCGTTGCGCGGTCGGATCCGGCGTGCCGCCGGGGAGTTGGCCGACCAGGTCGAGCGTCGGCCACCGACCGGCGGCCCGGCCGACCCGTTCGCCCTCACCACCGACTTCCTGCAGATGCTCGGTCGGGGAGGCGACGCGCCGGTCAGCTGACCGGGTACGGATGGGCGACCAGCACCGGGCAGTGCGCGTGCTGGATCGCCGCCTGGCTGACCGAGCCGAGCAGCATGCCGGTGAACCCGGCGCGGCCCCGGGTGCCCACGACCAGCAGCGACGCGGTGCCGCTGGCCTCGATGAGCCCCTGGGCCGCCCCGGCCGCCCGGACCGGATGCTCCCGCACCACCAGGTCGGGATGCTCGGCGCGCACCGCGGCCGAAGCGTCGGCGAGCAGCCGCACGGCGTCGACCCGGTACGCGGCCTGCGACTCCTCGATCTCCTCCGGCACCGTGCGGCCCTCCGTCGGCGGGCCGACGTGCACCAGCACCAGCGGTACGTCGCGCCGTGCCGCCTCGTCGGCGGCGTAGCCCACGGCGAGCCGCGACGACTCGGACCCGTCGACGCCGACGAGCACCGGGCCGTCCACCGGGATCGGCTGCTCGTCCGGGCGGACCACCAGCACCGGGCAGTGCGCGTGCGCGGCCACCTGCGTGCCGACCGACCCGAGCAGCAGCCCGGCGAACCCGCCCAACCCGCGGCTGCCCACTACGACGAGGTCGGCGCGGCGGGACTCCTCGATCATGGTGATGCCGGGCCCGCCGGCGACCTGACGCACCTCGACGGCCAGGCCGGGCCACCGGTCGGTCAGCTCGGTCGCCGTACGCTCCAACATCTTCTGCGCCTCCTCGGAGGGGGCCGGCACCCCGAGGTCGTACGGGTTGAGCGGCACGCCGTAGCCGAGCGGGTGCAGGAAGCCGTGCACCAGGTGCAGCGGTCGGGACCGGAGCAGCGCGGCGCGGGCCGCGTGCTCGGCGGCGACGAGGCTGGACGGCGATCCGTCCACGCCCACCACGACGGGTCGGTTCATCGGCGCTCCCTGGGTCGGTCAGGTCATTGTCGACCGTACGACCGCGGTGGCGGGTCCGGACGCGCCGCCTGCGGCACTCCCGCGGCGTGTCTTCGAGCGCCCACGGCCGTCGCCGCCGGAGCCGGCCGCGCTGGTCCTCATCCGCCGACCGTTTCTGACGCACCCGTTGCGTACCCTCGCCTGATGACCTCCGACGTGGTGCTGCGACCGGTCCGCGAGGACGACCTCGTCGAGTTCTTCCTGCACCAGCAGGACCCGGAGGCCAACCGGATGGCCGCGTTCGGTCCCAAGGACCCGACCGACCGTCGTGAGTTCGCCCAGCACTGGGCCCGGGTGCTGACCGACCCGGCGAACCTGGTCCGCACCGTCGAGGTCGACGGCGAGGTGGTCGGCTACGTGAGCGCCTGGCCGGCCGGCGAGCAGACCGAGGTCAGCTACTGGATCGATCCGGCGCGCTGGGGCCGGGGTCACGCCACGGCGGCCCTGACCGCCCTGCTGCGGGAGCTGCCCCGACCGGTGCACGCCCGCGCCGCCAAGGACAACGCCGCGTCCCTCGCGGTGCTCCGCAAGTGCGGGTTCGTGGTGGTCGGTGAGGATTCGGGGTACGCGAACGGTCGCGGCGAAGACGTCGAGGAGTGGCTGCTGGAGCTGCCCGCCGAGGGCGCTGACCTGGGCGGGCACTAGTCTCGCGGGGTGAACTGGTTGGATCTGGTCGGCTGGGCCGGCTCCGCGGTGCTGGTCTGGTCGCTGTTGCAGTCGCGCGTCCTGCGGCTGCGCGCGCTCAACCTCGTCGGTTGCGTCGTGTTGATCGGCTACAACGCCGCGATCGGGGTCTGGCCCATGGTCGGGCTCAACATCGTGCTCGCGGTGATCAACATCTGGTACCTGCGCGGGATGCTCGCCACCCGCCACGACGAGAAGACCTACCAGGTGGTGGAGGTCGGCGTCGGCGACCAGTTCCTCGCCCACACGCTGCGGGTGCACGCCGCCGACATCGCCCGCTTCAACCCCGGCTTCCACTGGGACCCGGACGCCTCGGGGCGATCCGCGTTCCTGGTGGTCACCGCCGACGAGGTGGTCGGGGTGGTGCTCTCGCACGCCGAGGCGCGGGGCGTGGCCCAGATCGACCTGGACTACGTGACCCCGAAGTTCCGCGACTTCACCCCGGGTGAGTTCGTCTACCGGCGCAGTCACCTGTTCACCGAACGGGGCTTCCACCGGGTGGTCAGCCCGCCCCGGATGGTCGCCCCCTACTACCACCGGCTCGGCTTCCGCCCGGAGGGCGACTCGTACGTCCTCGACCTGCCCGGGTCACCCACCTGACCGACGCCCGGTCCGGCGGCAGCGGCACCCGTTCGCGTACCCTCGCTCGGGCAGGATTCGGCCGGCGCGGGACGGGGCAACTAGACGCCTACGCCGGGCGGGCTCGCCGACCGGCGGGGCGCCGCGCGTACCGGCCGGTGCCACCACCGGAGAGGGAGCGAACCGGGCGTGCAGAGCTACGGGAGCCAACTGGCCCTGGTCGGAATCCTGATCGTGATCAACGCGCTCTTCGCCGGTAGCGAGATGGCGTTGGTGTCCCTGCGGGACAGCCAGATCCAGCGGTTGGAGCGCACCAGCCGGGCGGGGCGGGTGCTGGCCCGGCTCGCCAAGGATCCGAACCGCTTCCTGGCCACCATCCAGATCGGCATCACCCTCGCCGGGTTCCTGGCCTCCGCCGCCGCCGCGGTCTCGCTGGCCAAGCCCCTCGTACCGCTGCTCGGGGTGTTCGGCGGCGCCGCCGAGACGGTGGCGATCGTGGCGGTCACCCTCGTGCTGACGTTCGTCACCCTGGTCTTCGGCGAGCTGGCCCCCAAGCGGATCGCCATGCAGTCCGCCGAGCGGTGGGCGCTGCTGGTGGCCCGTCCCCTCGATCTGCTGGCCGCGTTCACCCGCCCGGCCGTCTGGGCCCTCGGCGCCACCAGTGACCTGGTGGTCCGGCTGGTCGGGCTCAACCCCAAGCACGAGCCGGAGGAGATCGGCCCGGACGAGCTGCGCGACATCGTCGCGGGCAACCACGGCTTCACCAAGGAACAGCGCACCATCATCGCCGGGGCGGTGGAGATCGCCGACCGGCGGTTGCGGGCCGTCCTCGTACCCCGGTTGCAGGTCTTCACTCTCGACAGCGGGACCACCGCGGAGGCCGCACGGCTCGTGCTGGCCGCCACCGGGCACTCCCGGGCGCCGGTGGTGCGGCACGGCGGCCTGGACGACACGGCGGGCGTGATCCACCTGCGCGACCTGGTGGGAGTGCCCGACGACCGTCCGGTCGACGAGATCGCCCGGCCCCCGATGCTGCTGCCCGACTCGCTGCCCGTGGTGGACGCGTTGCGTCAGTTCAAGGCCGAGCGCCAGCACATCGCGCTGGTCGTGGACGAGCGCGGCGCCGTCGACGGCATCGTGACGCTGGAGGACATCCTGGAGGAGATCGTCGGAGAGATCTACGACGAGACCGACCGGGATGTCAGCTCGGTGCGCCGCGACGCCGACGGCGCGCTGCTGCTGCCCGGCACGTTCCCGGTGCACGACCTTCCGGACATCGGCGTCGAGCTGCCGTCGCGCCCCGCCGGGGACTACACCACCGTCGCCGGGCTGGTGTTGGCCCGACTCGGGCACATCCCGACCGTGGCCGGGGAGGACGTCACCCTGGACGGCTGGGTGCTGATGGTGGCGGGCATCGACCACCGGGCGATCACCGAGGTACGGGTCAGCCGCGTACCCGATGAGGTCGAGGCCGACACCGACGGCGACGCCGAGCAGAGCGCGGAGCCGGTGCTGGACGAGGCCCGGAGCTGAGTCGGCCCGGTGCCGCCGCTCAGTCGCGCGAGAGGTTCTGCAGCCGCACCTGGCCGCGGGCGACCAGCCGGTCGTCGGCGTCGGTGATCTCCACCTGCCACAGCTGCTGGCTGCGGCCCCGGTGTACGGGAGTGCCGACGGCGGTCAGCTCCCCGTCGCGGACGGCCCGCAGGAAGTCGGTCTGGTTCGACACCCCGACCACGGTGCCCCGGTCGGCCAGCCAGAGGCCGCCACCCACGCTCGCCGCGGTCTCCACGACCGAGCAGTACACGCCGCCGTGCAGGATGCCGTACGGCTGGTGCAGCTCCGGTCGGACCTGCCAGCTGATGACCACCCGGTCGGGGGACGCTTCCTTGAACGTCAGGCCGAGCAGGGCGACGAGACCACCCGTCACGTCCGGCATCTCCACGGCGAAACCCTCCTCGATCAACTCGGCGTAAGCCTAACCGCGGCGGGTTGCGCCAAACCCGGTACGGGTCGGTGCCGGCGATGGGGGAGAATCGGTGACCGTGACCGACAGTAGCCTCCCGCCGCCCGGGCGGGACTCCCTGACCGACGACCTGCTCTGGCGTGGCCTGATTCAGGACTCGACCGGCCTCGACGAGCTGCGCGAGCTGCTCGACGGTGGGAAGTCCGCCACGTACTACGTGGGCTTCGACCCCACCGCGGCGAGCCTGCA